>JAHCJR010000018.1 GCA_026126165.1 Alphaproteobacteria bacterium | reverse complement strand
TCTGGGAGAGGGCGGGTGAGGGCGGCGATGGAAGGTTTGAGCTCGCTTCGAAGGGCGCTAGAATGCGGGCCGCCGCCGCCCTAACCGAGGCTCCACGACTTGTCCCGCCCTGCATCGCTTCTGACCACCGGCTTCGCCGGCGTCGCGCATAGCTTCTCCCATCTCTTCACGCTGCTTTATGCCACCGTGGTCCTGGTGCTGGAGCGCGAATGGGGCCTTTCCTATGGCGAGCTGATCGCGCTTTCGCTGCCTGGCATGGTCATGTTCGGTCTCGGTGCCCTGCCGGCCGGCTGGCTCGGCGACCGCTGGAGCGCATCGGGCATGATCGCCGTCTTCTATTTCGGTGTCGGCCTGTCCTCGATCGCCACCGGCCTTGCGACCGGACCGCTTTCCATCGCCATCGGTCTGGCGCTGATCGGGACTTTCGCCTCGATCTATCATCCGGTAGGCATACCCTGGCTGGTCAGGCATGCGCTCAATCGCGGCCGCGCTCTCGGTATCAATGGCGTGTTCGGTTCGGCAGGGACGGCCGCGGCCGGCATCGTGGCGGGGACGCTCGCCGCGTGGCTTGGCTGGCGTGCCGCTTTCATCCTGCCCGGCGTCGTTTCGCTTCTGATCGGTCTTGGGTTCCTGTGGGCCATGCGCGGTGGCTTCATCGTCGAGGGCGGGCAGGACGCGGCGCCCGAACCGGCGCCGGCGCGCGCCGACATCAAGCGCACCTTCATCGTGCTGTCCTTTACCATGCTGTTGACCGGCCTGATCTACCAATGCACGGCCTTCGCCCTGCCCAAGCTGTTCGATGAGCGCCTGTCGGGCATCGGGCTCGATGTTGCCGCCATCGGCGGACTGGTGACGCTCTGCTACACCGTCAGCGCGCTCTCGCAGGTGGCCGGCGGTGAGTTGGCGGACCGGTTCAGCCTGAAGGGCGTCTATATCTGGGCGCAACTGCTCCAGATCCCCGTCATCGCCTTCGCCTTCACGCTCTACAGCCCGGCGCTGGTCGGTGCCGCGGCGCTGATGATCAGTCTCAACCTTGCCGGCCAGCCGGCGGAGAACGCATTGCTTGCGCGCTATACGCCACCCGCCTGGCGGGGCAGGGCTTTCGGGGCCAAGTTCGTCCTGGCGCTTGGCATCGGCTCGCTCGGCCCGGTCATCATCGCCCTGCTTTACGAAGTGACCGGCGCGCTCGACGTGCTGTTCGCGGCACTGCTGCTTTTTGCCGCCGGCACCGCCATCGTCGCGCTCTGGCTGCCCGGCCGGCGCGAGGCGGCGATCGCCGGGACCAGCCCGGCGACCGCCGCGGAATAGCGCCGCGCCGCAGGTCAGCCCTTCGCCAGCGCCTGGTCGAGATCGGCGATGATATCGTCGACATTCTCGATGCCGACGGAAAGACGCACCACGTCGGGGCCCGCGCCGGCGGCGGCAAGCTGTTCGGCCGAAAGCTGGCGATGGGTGGTCGAGGCCGGGTGGATGATCAGGCTGCGCGTGTCGCCGATATTGGCGAGATGGGAGAACAGCTCCACCGATTCCACCAGCTTGACGCCGGCCTCGTAGCCACCCTTGACGCCGAAAGTGAAGACAGATCCCGCCCCGCGCGGCAGATACTTGCGCGCCAGCGCATGATACCTGTCGCCCGGCAGCCCGGCATAGGAGACCCACGCGACTTTCGGGTGCTTCGACAGGAACTCGGCCACCTTCTGGGCATTCTGGCAGTGGCGCTCCATGCGCAACGGCAGGGTCTCGACGCCGGCCAGCGACAGGAAGGCGTTGAGCGGGGCCATGGTCGGCCCGAGATCGCGCAGGCCGACGGCGCGTGTCGCCACGGCGAAAGCCATGTCGCCGAATGTCTCGAAGAAACGCAGGCCATGGTAGGAGGGTGTCGGCTCGGTCAGGGCCGGGTATTTGCGCGGCCCCTTGCTCCAGTCGAATTTGCCCGCTTCGACGATGACGCCGCCCATGGAATTGCCATGGCCGCTGATGAATTTGGTCGTCGAATGGATGACGATGTCGGCGCCGTGCTCGATCGGCCGGCAGAGCCAGGGTGAAGCCATGGTGTTGTCGACGATGAGCGGCACGCCCGCCGCGTGCGCCACCTCGGCGATGGCGGCGATGTCGCAGACGATGCCGCCCGGATTGGCCAGGCTTTCGACGAAGATTGCCTTGCATTTCGGCGTCATGGCGCGGGCGAAATTCTGCGGATCGTCGGGATCGACGAAGATGACGTTCCAGCCGAACTTCCGGAAGCTGTGGCTGAACTGGGTGATCGATCCGCCATAGAGCCGCTTGGAGGCCAGGAACTCATCGCCCGGCTCCATCAGCGTATGGAAGGCAAGAAGCTGCGCCGCATGGCCCGAGGCGGTGGCGACTGCCGCGCGACCGCCCTCGAGCGCGGCGATGCGCTCCTCGAACACCGATACGGTCGGGTTGGTCAGGCGCGAATAGATGTTGCCGAAGGCCTGCAGGTTGAAGAGGGAGGCGGCGTGGTCGACATCGTCGAAAACGAAAGCCGTGGTCTGGAAGATCGGCGTGATGCGCGCGCCCGTGGTCGGATCCGGCGCGGCGCCGGCATGGATGGCCAGGGTTTCGAAACCGGGTTTGCGATTGCTCATGACTTCACCACTTTCTTTCGCTTCGAGGAAATGACGCCGGTATTGACGCCCATCCAGCCGATCTCGCCGGACAGGCGGCCGAACTCGATCTTGGGGCAGCGGTTCATCACCACCTTGAGGCCCGCCGCTTCCGCCCGCGCGGCCGCCTCGTCGTTGCGCACGCCGAGTTGCATCCAGAGAACCTTGGCGCCGATCGCGATGGCTTCTTCGGCGATCGGCGGGATCGCGGCCGAATTGCGGAAGCAGTCCACCATGTCGACCGGGACGGGAACATCCTTCAGCGATGCATGGCAGGTCTCGCCCAGGATCGTCTCGCCTGCGGCGGCCGGGTTGACCGGGATGACGCGGTAGCCCTTCTCCTGCAGATACTTCATCGCGAAGTAGGAGGGTCGGTTCCAGTTCGGACTGGCGCCGACCATGGCGATGGTGCGCACCTCGCGCAGGATCTGCAGGATGTAGCTGTCGGGATAGCTGTCGTGGTTCATGCCGTCCTTCGCATCATTGCCCGGGCCAGCAGGGCGGGCGTTTCTCGAGGAAGGCGTCGATGCCCTCCGCCGCGTCGTCGGCCATCATGTTGCGGGTCATGACGGCGCTGGCGTACTCGTAAGCCTCGGCGAGCGGCATTTCAAGCTGCCGGTAGAAGGCCTCCTTGCCGATGCGCAGGCTGACCGGAGATTTGGAGAGAATGAGGGCGGCGAGCGCATCGACCTCGCGGTCCAGCGCGTCCGCCGGGACGACCCGATTGACCAGGCCGAGTTCCCGGGCGCGTGCGGCATCGACCATTTCGCCGGTGAGCAGCATTTCCATGGCCTGCTTGCGCCCCACATTGCGGGCAAGCGCCACCATCGGCGTCGAGCAGAACAGGCCGATATTGACGCCGGGCGTGGAGAAGCCGGCGCCTTCTGCCGCCACCGCCAGATCGGCGCTGGCCACGAGCTGGCAGCCGGCGGCGCTCGCCGGTCCCTGGACCCGTGCGATCACCGGCTGGGGCAGCCGGACGATGCTCTGCATCATCCGGCTGCACTGGGCGAAGGTTGCACGGATTTCGGCCTCGCCGGGATGGGCGCGCATTTCGCGCAGGTCGTGGCCGGCGCAGAATGCAGGCCCTCTCGCGCCGAGAATGACGATCTTCACCGTCGGGTCGGCCGCGATTTCGTCCAGCGCCCTCTGCAGGGCGTCCATGAGGGCGCGGCTCAGCGCATTGCGGGCCTGCGGCCGGTTCATGGTCAGGCGCGCGATTCCCGGTTCGCGCCGCACCTCAAGAATCGTCGATTCCGCCCCGCCATGCATGACACGTCCTTTCCGCGCCCAATCGATACGGCAGGATAGCGGCCCGTGCCGGCCGGGAACAGGGGCGGAGGGGCCTCTTGGATCGTCGCCGCCCGCTGCGCTAAGGTGCGGGCCGTTTCCGTCGAGAGAGCCCGCCATGACCGCCGCGCGCCAGCCGATAATGAACGAAAAGGATTTGCAGGATTTCCTCGCGCGCGAGTTTCCGCAGGTGCGCCATCTCGAAATGCGGGTCGAGCAGGTGGATGCCCATGCGATTCGTATTCGCATGCCGGTTGAGGACCGCCATCTGCGGCCGGGCGGCACGGTGTCGGGGCCGACGCTGATGACCCTGGCGGATGCCGGTACCTATCTGCTGATTCTGGCCCAGATCGGCCCGGTGGCGCTTGCCGTCACCACCAGCCTGACCATCAACTTCCTGCGCAAGCCCGCCGCGACCCGGGACATCCTGGTGGAAGCCCGCCTGCTCAAGCTTGGCCGCCGGCTGGCGGTGGGCGAGGTCTCGCTGTTCAGCGAGGGAGTGGCGGAACCGGTTGCGCATGCCACGGTCACCTACAGCATTCCTCCTAAATAGAGGGGCGGGGTTCGGGTTTCCTTCCTGTTGCCAGTTGACTTGGCTCTCGGTGGTTGAAAGGATTAGTCAGCCATTCGGCCCACCTCTCGTAGAAGAGGAACTGGACAGGAGGAAACGATGCATCGCTTCTGGAAGCGTTCGATACTCGGTATGGCCGCGGCCGGCGTCATGGCTTGGGGCGCCGCGGCACAGGATACGATCAAGATCGCCTATATCGATCCGCTGTCGGGCGGTGGCGCCTCGATCGGCGAGCATGGTCTCAAGCACTTCAACTATATCGCGGACATGGTGAACGCGAAGGGAGGCGTGCTCGGGCGCAAGCTCGAAATCCTGCCCTACGACAACAAGACCAATCCGCAGGAATCCCTGCTCCAGGCGCAGAAGGCGATCGATGCCGGGGCACGCATCCTGACCCAGGGCAACGGCTCCTCGGTCGCCGCGGCACTGAGCGATTTCGTCGCCAAGCACAACGAGCGCAATCCCGGCAAGGAAGTGATCTACCTCAATTACGCCGCGGTCGATCCGGTCCTGACCAACGACAAGTGCAATTTCTGGCACTTCCGCTGGGATGCCAACTCGGACATCAAGATGGAAGCCCTGACCAATTTCATGAAGGACAGGCCGGCCATCAAGAAAATCTACTTGATCAACCAGGATTACTCTTTCGGCCAGGCGGTGCGCTCGCAGGCGGTGACCATGCTCAAGGCCAAGCGGCCGGATATCCAGATCGTCGGCGACGAGCTGCATCCGCTGCTGAGAATCACCGACTTCGCCCCCTACGTGGCGAAGATCAAGGCCTCCGGCGCCGACAGCGTGATTACGGGCAACTGGGGCCAAGACATGGCGCTGCTGCTCAAGGCGGCGGCCGATGCGGGTCTGCAGGTCGACTGGTACACCTACTATGCCGGCGGCGCGGGCGGTCCGACGGCGATCAAGCAGACCGGCCTTTCGCACCGCGTCTTCGCCATCGTCGAGGGCCATGCCAACGTGCCGCACGAGGCGGCGCAGAAGACGGAAGCGGACTTCCGCGCCAAGACCGGCCTCGGCGTCTGGTATCCGCGCGTCTTCAACCAGATGGCCATGCTCGTCGCGGCCATCGAAAAGGCCAAGTCGGCCGATCCGGTGAAGATCGGGAAGGCGCTGGAAGGCATGGAGCATGCGACCTTCACCGGCGGCAAGGGCTTCATGCGCGCCGACGACCACCAGTTCTTCCAGGACATGTACATCGCGAGCTTCGGGCCGCTGGAAGGCGGCGCCAAGTTTGACGAGGAGAAGACCGGCTGGGGCTGGAAGACGGTGGGCAAGATCGACACGGCAAATACGATCCTGCCGACCACCTGCAAGATGCAGCGTCCCTCCTAGGCCGTGATGTGGCGCGGGCGCGTCGGGACCCAAACCCGGCGCGCCCGGTGCCGCGCGCGCTCCATGCGGCCCGTCCGCCCGCCAGGCTTCGCCTTCCGGTGGCCTCATGCTTGAACTGGTGATCTTCTCCTCGCTGAACGGCGTGCTGTACGGCATGCTGCTGTTCATGCTGGCCAGCGGCCTCACGCTCATCTTCAGCATGATGGGCGTGCTGAATTTCGCCCATGCCAGCTTCTACATGCTCGGTGCCTATTTCGGCTTCGAGATCAGCCGCC
This sequence comes from Alphaproteobacteria bacterium, assembly GCA_026126165.1. Lineage (GTDB taxonomy): Bacteria > Pseudomonadota > Alphaproteobacteria > Ferrovibrionales > Ferrovibrionaceae > JAHCJQ01. Next base: position 42,271 of record JAHCJR010000018.1, on the reverse strand, counting down.
GCATCGGTTTCTGGCCTGGCTTCGTCGTGGCGCCCCTCCTGGTCGGCGCGGTCGGTGCGCTGGTCGAGCGCTATGGCCTGCGGCAGGTGCACCGGCACGGCCATGTGGCGGAACTGCTTTTCACCTTCGGCCTCGCCTTCGTGATCGAGGAACTTGTGCAGATGTTCTGGGGCAAGCTGCCGGTCGACTACCGGGTGCCGGCGAGCCTCGATTTCACCGCCTTCACCCTGTTCCAGACCACCTATCCCGCCTACCGGATGTTCATGCTGCTGGTCGCGGTCGGCATGTTCGTCTTCCTGCTCGCCATCCTGACCCGGACCCGTGTCGGCCTGATCATCCAGGCGGCGCTCACCCACCCGAACACGGTGGCGATGCTGGGACACGACGTGCCGCGCATCTTCATGATGGTCTTCGGCGTCGGCTCCGCGCTGGCCGGGCTCGCTGGCGTGATCGCCGGCCCGGCGCTGGTGACGCAGCCCAGCATGGCGGCGCTGCTTGGGCCGATCCTGTTCGTGGTGGTGGTGGTGGGCGGCCTCGGATCGCTGCCCGGCGCCTTCGTCGCCTCGCTGCTCATAGGTCTGATCCAGACCTTTGCCGTGGCCATCAACCTGTCGCTTTCCGACATCTTCGGTCCTGGCGGCGCGGCTCTCTTCGGCGATCTCTGGCAGGCGACGGTGGCGCAGCTCGCGCCGGTCATCCCGTATCTGCTGCTGGTGCTGATCCTGATCTTCCGGCCCACCGGCCTGATGGGGACGCGCGAGACATGAGAAGCAGCCTCGGCCGCTACGCGCTCTGGATCGGACTGGCGGTCCTCTTTGCCGCCCTGCCGCACATATTCACCAGCGGCACCTCGCTCACGAAGATGAGCCTGATGGGCATCATGATCGTCTTCGCGCTGAGCTACAACATGCTGCTCGGGCAGACCGGGATGCTCTCCTTCGGGCATGCGGTCTATTACGGCCTCGCCGGCTTCATGGTGGTGCATTTCATCAATCGCGCGAGCGGCGGCGCGTGGCCGGTCTGGCTGCCCTTCGTGCCGCTGATCGGTGGCCTGACGGGCCTCACCTTCGGCATCATATTCGGCTGGGTTTCGACCAAGCGGGCCGGCACCGCCTTCGCCATGATCTCGCTCGGTCTGGGCGAGCTGGTGGCGGCCTGCTCGCTGATCCTGCGCGGCTTCTTCGGCGGCGAGGAAGGCATCACCACCAACCGGACGCGGCTGCTGCGGCTGTTCGGCTACAATTTCGGTCCGCAGATCCAGGTCTATTATCTGATCGCCGCCTGGTGCCTCATCTGCATCGCGGCGATGTATGCGATCACGCGCACGCCGCTCGGGCGCATGAGCAACGCGGTGCGCGAGAATCCGGAGCGCGCGCAGTTCGTGGGCTACAGCACCCAGATGGTGCGCTTCCTGAGCTTCTGCCTGTCGGGTTTCTTCGCCGGCATCGCCGGTGCGCTCGCCGCGATCAATTTCGAGATCATGAATTTCCTCAGCGTCGGCGCCATCCAGTCGGGCACGGTGCTGCTGATGACCTATATCGGCGGCGTCGGCCATTTCTTCGGACCGATCCTCGGCGCCGTGCTGATCACCTGGCTGCAAAGCTCGCTGAGCGACCTGACCGGCGCCTGGATGCTCTATTTCGGCCTGCTCTTCATCTTTGTCATCATGTTCTCGCCCGGCGGCATCGCCGGCTGGATCATGCTGCACGAGCCGCTGGCTCGTGCCGGTCTGCTGATGCGCCTCCTGCCTGCCTATCTGCTGATTGCCGTGCCGGTCCTGATCGCGCTGGCCGGCATCGTCGGCCTGATCGAGTTCGGCCACCATTACCTGGTCAAGGGGGCGACCGACGGCACGGTGGTGCGGGTGCTTGGCGTGGCGCTCGATACGGCCGGACCATTGCCGTGGCTGATCTCGGTCGGCCTGCTGGCGGCCGGCCTGGTCCTGGGGCGGCGGCTCTGGCCCGTGGTGACGGACGCCTGGAACGCGGCGAGCGCCGAGCTGAAGCGGAGGATTTCGGCATGAGCGCCGTTGCCCTCTCGCTCAAGGACATCCACAAGAGCTTCGGCAACACGCCGATCATACGCGGCGTCTCGCTCGACGTGCCGGTGGGCGAACGCCACGCCATCATCGGTCCGAACGGCGCGGGGAAGTCGACGCTCTTTCACCTGATCAGCGGCCGCTTCCCGGTTTCCGCCGGGCGCATTCTGCTCAGGGGCGAGGACATCACCGGCCTGCCGCCCTATCAGATCAACCGGCGCGGCCTCTCGCGCAGCTTCCAGGTCACCAACATCTTCCCCCGGCTCAGCGTGTTCGAGAACCTGCGCTGCGGGGTGCTCTGGTCGCTCGGCTACCGCTACTCCTTCTGGCGCTTCGTCGAAGGGCTGCGCGATGCGCGCGAGCGGACGGAAGAGGTGATGGTGCAGATCGGCATGACGGCGCGCCGTGCCATTCCGGCCGGCGTGCTGACCTACGCCGAGCAGCGGGCGCTCGAAATCGGTATCACCATCGCCGGCGGCGCCGACGTCATCATGCTGGACGAGCCGACCGCGGGCATGAGCCGTTCGGAGACCGAGAATGCGGTGGAGCTGATCCGCAAGGTCTCGCAGGGTCGGACCCTGATCATGGTCGAACATGACATGAGCGTCGTCTTCGGTCTCGCCGATACGATCTCGGTGCTGGTCTATGGCCAGATCATCGCGACCGGCGCGCCCGCCGCCATCCGACAGAACCGGGAAGTGCGCGAAGCGTATCTCGGCCAGGCGGAGGAGCATTGATGGGCGAACCGATGCTTCAGGTGCGCGACCTGCACGCCTATTATGGCAAGAGCCACATCCTGCAGGGCGTCACTTTCGATGTGGGAGAGGGGGAGATCGTCTCCCTGCTGGGCCGCAACGGCGTCGGCCGCTCCACCACGATCAAGGCGATCATGGGCGACGTGCCGCCCAGCGGCTCGATCCGCTTCAAGGGCCGCGAGATCGTCGGCCTGAAGCCGCACCAGGTGGCGCGCCTCGGCCTCGGCTACGTGCCGGAGAACCGCGACATCTTCCCCGGCCTCACGGTGCGCCAGAACCTCCTGCTCGGGCAGAAATCGACCCGCCACAAGGGACGCTGGAGTGTCGAGGACCTGTTCGAGGTCTTTCCGCGCCTGAAGGAGCGGGCGGACACGCCGGGCGGCGTGCTCTCGGGCGGCGAGCAGCAGATGCTGACGATCTGCCGCACGCTGATGGGCGATCCGGACCTGATCATGATCGACGAGCCGACGGAGGGTCTGTCGCCGATGATGGTGGAGCTGGTGGGCAAGCTTCTGGCGGAAATCGCCGAACGGGGCGTTTCGATTCTCCTGGTGGAGCAGAAGCTTACGATCGCGCTGCGCATCAGCCACCGACTTTACGTGATGGGACACGGCCATATCGTGTTCGAGGGCACGCCGGCCGCGCTCAATGCCGATGCCGCCGTCCGCAAGGAGTGGCTCGAGGTCTGAATTGGCTACCGGGTGCAGGTGTTTAGGTCCGTGGTATAATGATACCGTTTACTAAATCCCCCGTTTCATGGCCGGATTTGCCGTTGACAGGGGTCGTTCTTCTGTTATTTTCCGCGCCTCTGTCGGGCCGGCTCCAGCCGGCGCGCGTTCCATGCACGGACTGGACATGAAGACCTTCAACCTCAAGCCTGCCGAGGTGACGAAGAAGTGGGTGGTGGTGGATGCCGAGGGGATGATCCTCGGCCGGCTCGCCGCCTTCGTCGCGACCAGGCTGCGCGGCAAGCACCTGCCGACCTATACGCCGCATGTGGATTGCGGCGATAACGTCATCGTCGTCAATGCCGCCAAGGTGCAGCTCACCGGTCGCAAGCGGGAGCAGGAGAGCTTTTACTGGCATACCGGCCACCCCGGCGGCATCAAGGGCCGGACCTTCGGCCAGATCCTCGACGGACGGTTTCCGGAGCGGCTGGTCGAGAAGGCGGTCGAGCGCATGCTGCCCAAGGACAGCCCGCTGGCCCGCCAGCAGATGAAGAACCTGCGGGTCTATCCCGGCGCCGAGCATCCGCACGAGGCGCAGCAGCCGGCGAAACTCGATCTCGCCGCGCGGAATCGCAAGAACAAGAGGAGCGCGTAACGATGGCCAAGACTTTGGCTGATCTCAAGGCTGTGACGCAGGCCGCGAGCGACGCGACCGAGGCGCAGCCCAAGATCGACAAGTTCGGGCGCGCCTACGCGACCGGCAAGCGCAAGAATGCCATCGCCCGCGTCTGGATCAAGCCGGGCAAGGGCGACTTCGTGGTCAACGACAAGAAGAGCGACGCGTATTTCGCGCGGCCCGTGCTGCGGATGCTGATCCAGCAGCCCTTCCTCGTCGCCGACCGGGTCGGCCAGTTCGATGTCTGGTGCACGGTGTCGGGCGGCGGCCTTTCGGGCCAGGCCGGCGCGGTGCGTCATGGCGTCTCCAAGGCGCTCACTTATTACGAACCCGCCCTGCGGGCGATCCTGAAGGCCGGCGGCTTCATGACGCGCGATCCGCGAGTGGTCGAGCGAAAGAAGTACGGCCGTGCCGGCGCCCGCCGCAGCTTCCAGTTCTCCAAGCGATAATCCGCGGGAGAATATCGGTCTCGGGAGGGCGCCCAGCGGGCGCCCTTCTTTTTTGTCCGGACGGCTGCGGCCAGCCGGTGTTTGCGGTAGAGTTTAACGATCCTTGCGAGGAGATGTGCGATGACGAACGAGGCGAAGAAAGTCCGGGTCGCGATTCTTGGCGCCAGCGGCTATACCGGCGCCGAACTGCTGCGGCTTCTGCTGCGCCATCCGATGGTGCGCATCGTGGCGCTTTCCGCCGACCGTCGCGCGGGCGAGAGCATCGAATCGGTCTTTCCGCATCTGGGCGGCTTCGGCCTGCCGCAGCTCGTTACCCACGACCAGGTGGACTGGAACGGCGTCGATGTCGTTTTCTGCGGCCTGCCGCACGGCACCACGCAGGAGATCATCGCCAGGCTGCCCCGGCATCTGAAGATCATCGATCTTTCGGCGGATTTCCGGCTGACCGACCTCGATTCCTACAACAAGTGGTATGGCCATCCGCACCGGGCGCCGGAACTGCAGAGGGAGGCGGTCTATGGCCTGACCGAGTTCAAACGGGCGGAGGTGCGGGAGGCGCGCCTCGTCGCCAATCCCGGCTGCTATCCGACTTCGGCGCAGTTGCCGCTTGTTCCGCTGCTGAAGCAGGGGCTGATCGACGAGGAGGCGATCATCATCGACGCGAAGTCGGGCGTCTCCGGCGCCGGCCGGGCGGCGAAAGAAAGCAGCCTCTATACGGAGGTGACGGAGGGCATCCATCCTTACAGCATCGCCTCCCATCGGCATGGACCGGAGATCGAACAGGAACTCTCCGCCGCCGTCGGTCGGGACGTGCAGGTGAATTTCACCGCGCACCTGATGCCGATGAGCCGCGGCATCCTCTCCAGCATCTACGTGAAGATGAGCAACGGTCATAGCGTCGAGGACCTGCGCGCAGCCCTGAACCGGCAGTTCCACGACGAGACCTTCGTGCGCGTGCTGCCGCAGGGCCAGGCGCCGGCCACCCGTCATGTGCGCGGCTCCAACAATTGCCTGATCGGCGTCTTCGCCGACCGGTTGCCGGGCAGGGCCATCGTTTTTTCCGTGATCGACAACCTTGTCAAAGGCGCGTCCGGCCAGGCGGTGCAGAACATGAACGTGATGCTCGGTCTGCCGGAAGCGACCGGGCTGGAGCAGGCGGCGCTCTTTCCCTGATCGGGGAGGGAGGGCTCAGGCCCAGGTTTCGGCGTAACCCTGGCGGCGCGCGTTGCGCGCCGCCGGGCGATCGCTCTTGGCCTGGCTCGCGCTGTCCAGGCCATGTTCCGTCGAGGGACGCCCGAACAGGTAGCCCTGGCCGAAATCGATGCCGAGTTCGAGCAGGCGTTCCGCCTGGACGTTCTGCTCAATCATCTCGGCGATGGTGCCGATGGAGAGATCGCGGCAGAGGCCGGAGATCGCCTTGAGGATCGCCTGTTCGCGGCGGCCCTCGCTGATGCGATGGATATAGTTGCCGTCGATCTTCACGAACTCCACCGAGAGGGCCTGCAGGTACTGGAAGGAGGCGGCGCCGGCGCCGAAATCGTCGAGGCAGATGCGATGTCCGTCGGCGCGGAATTGCTGCAGGATGCGCTCCGCCGCTTCGAGATCGCGGATCTGCATGGATTCCGTAATCTCCAGCAGCAGGTTGCGCCGGAGCCGGCCGAGCGGGGCCATCATCTTCCGGAAGCTGCCGATGAAGATGTCGCTTTCCAGCGAGGCGGCCGAGATATTGACGGCGATCTGCACCGGCGCGTTGCGCGCCTCGGCATTCTGGATCAGTTCCACGACCCGGCGGCAGACCATCAGGTCGAAATCCTGCACCATGCCGATCAATTCGGCGAAGCCCACCACTTCGGCCGGCGACTGCCCGCCGGCGGGACGGGCAAGGGCTTCGTAGTGATGCACCTTGCGGCTGGAAAGCATCACGATCGGCTGCAGCGCGATCTTGAGATCGGGGCTTTGCACGGTCTCGCGCAAGCGTGTCACGCGGCTGACGGTCTCGGCCATCATGCTCTGCATGCCATCGGCGAGCGAGGCGATGCGGAAATCTTCCGGCGCGCATTCGCTGAAGCGCTTGATCGTGTAGATGAGGACCTTGGCGGCATCGTCGTTGGAAAGCTGCCGCGAAGGGACCTCTACAGTCGCATGCGAAACCTCGAAGCCCTCGCGCGCCGGGTCCTTGGCGCGGCTGATCTCGCTCACGTCGAGCCGGATATCCTCGGCCCTGACTTCGGGGCGGTGCAGCACGCCGAAGCGGTCCTCGCCGAGCCGCCCGGCGGTGGCCCCGTCGATGGACTGGGCGCGCAGCAATCCCGCGATCTCGTTGAGGGCCATGGCGGCATTGCCGTTGCCCATGCGCAGGCGCGCCTGTTCGAGGTTGGCGAAGGTGATGAAGGTGAGCTTGCTGTCGCCGCCCGTCTTCTGCATCACCGTGGCGTTCTGCGCCACGGCGGCGGAGAAGGCGTCGGCGTTGAGCAGGCCGGTGGCCGGATCGCGCTGGTCGATGAGCTGCCGTGCGGTCGGCCAGACCGCGGCGCGGGAAAGAGTGAGGTAGTAGCAGCGATGACCCTGGTCCATCCGGTAACCGGCAAGGACCAGCGGTTGCGCGCCTTCGCCCTGGACCTGGATCAGCACCGGATTCATGCGCGCGGCATCGGCCAGCTTGGTCAGCGCCGCCGTGACCATGACCTGGTCCACGCGCGCGATCCAGTCGGTGAGCTGGGTGCCGAGGATCCGGCCGGGCGGGGCGCCAAGCAGGCTCTGCGTCGCGCCCGAGACATACTGCACGCGCCAGTCCTCGCCGACCTCGATGAGAACGTCGGCGTTCACGAAGGAGAAGGCCAGCAGCCTTTCCTTGATGGTCGGTTGGTTGAGAAGGCCCGACATGTCCGCCTGTATCCCACGAGGGCTGCGCCGCAGGTTCCGCGCAAAGCGCGCCGAACCACCTTGGACATTATCCCTGTGGTCGTAAACAAATGCCTAACTTCTCAACTTAAGGTCGGGTTGCCGGACCGGCGCGCCAGCGTGTCCAGACATGGCAAAGAAGGCCGAACGACATGAAGCCAAAGAGCATGGCGGCGACGGGCCAGAGACTGTTGTCCTGCAACCTGCTGACGATCTGCGTTGCAATGCCGCCCGCGGTCATCTGCAGGAAGCCGACCAGCCCGGAGGCGGCCCCGGCGAGCCGGGGCTGGGTACTGATGGCGGCGGCAGTGCCGGAAGGCTGGCAGAGGCCATTGCCGAGTGCGATTCCCGCCATCGGCAGGAAGAGGGCGATCAGGCTCGGTCCCGATACCGCCGCCGCCAGCAGCATGGCCAGCGCGGAGGGCACGCCGATCCCCAGTCCGATCCAGATCAGGCGATCGATGCCGATGCGGACCGAGAGGCGGCCGGTCAGGAAGCTGCCAACCATGTAGGAGCCGGCGACCGAGGTGAAGCAGAGCGCGAAAGTGAGGGGGCTGAGTTCGAGGACGGTGATGGTGACGTAGGGCGCGCCGCCGAGAAAAGTGAAGAAGGCGGCCGAGGTGGTCGTCACCATGCTCGTGTAGCCGACGAAAGCGCGGGAGCGGAACAGCGCGCGGTGCGACTGGACGAGGCCGGGGAGCGAAATCTCCGTCACCGGATGACGGTTGGTCTCGTGCGCCGCGCGAAGGCACCAGACGAAAACGCAGGCGGTGAAGACCAGCATGGCTATGAAGCAGGCGCGCCAGCCGAACCATTCGTCGAGCAGACCGCCGATGGACGGTGCCACCGCCGGCACGACCACCATCGCCATGGTGACATAACCCAGCATCGAGGCGGACTGATCGCGGCCGAAGCTGTCGCGCACCATGGCGCGGCCGAGGACGGTGCCGGCGCAGAGGCCAAGTCCCTGCAGCACGCGGCCGGCATTGAGCAGTTCGGCGCTTGGCGCGAACACGCAGAGCGCGCTCGCCGCCAGCGCCAGCACGAGGCCGAACAGCAGCGGCGGCCGCCGGCCGAACCGGTCGGACAGGGGACCATAGATAAGCTGGCCCGTGGCAAGCCCGGCAAGAAACAGGGTCAGCGTGAGTTGTGCCGTCGCCAGATCGGTGCCGAAATAGCCGACGATGCCCGGGATCGAGGGAATGAACGAGTTCATGGCGAAAGGCGCCAGGGCCGTCATCGCGACCAGCAGCAGGAGGGGAGGCTTGATTGTCGGGGAGGCAGGGACTGTCCGGCCCTCGGCAAATGACGACATGCGCCGATACTGGCATGCCGTGCCGGCTTCGCGTAATGCGTGAACATGCATGGCAGGACTGCTTCCGGTCCCTCCGCGTCGAGGAGTCTTGCGAACCCGTGCCGTTCATATCATGTTCTGACGGACAGAAGATTCTGCTCGCTCAAACCTCCCGGTCGGGGAGGGCTTGGGTCTCCCTCTCCCGCGAAGTGGGAGAGGGTCGGGGTGAGGGACGAGCGGAGTAGGTGTATCTCGAAGATGGAGTTCAGTCTTGGGCGGAACGCTGCTCTCGTATCGCGGAAAGCGCCCGGTGCTGGGCCAGCGGGTCTTGATCGCCGATGGCGCGCGCGTCATCGGCGATGTCGAGATCGGCGCGGAAGCGGGCATCTGGTTCAACTGCGTGCTGCGCGGCGATGTCAACTATATCCGCGTAGGACCGCGCACCAACATCCAGGATGGCACGATCGTGCATGTCAACCGCCGCCTCTATCCGTGCCTGATCGGCGCCGACATTACCATCGGTCACAAGGCGCTGATCCATGCCTGCACGCTGATGGATGGCTGCTTCATCGGCATGGGCGCGACGGTGATGGACGGCGCGGTGGTCGAAAGCGGCGCCATGGTGGCGGCCGGCGCCCTCGTGCCTCCGGGCAAGCGCGTGCCGGCCGGCGAGGTCTGGGCCGGATCGCCGGCCCGGCGCATGCGGGACGTGACAGATGCCGATCGGACCGTCTTCGCCGAGACGGCACGGCACTACGTGGCGCTGGCGGCGAGTTACCTCGACGCGGAAACCGAGATCAGCTTCGCACCTTGACGTAGGAGCCGGGTGCGTCCTCGATCACCTTGAGCTTGCCATCGCCCGGACGCCGCGCGGGCACCTTGGGCCCGGAATGCCTGGACAGCCAGCCGTCCCAGTCTTCCCACCAGGATCCCGGCACCTCGCGCGCGCCGGCGAACCATTCCTCGGGCGTCGGCGGATACTTCTTCGTCTCGCCGATCCAGTGCTGATACTTGCGCGCCGCCGGCGGATTGATCACGCCGGCGATGTGGCCGGAGCCGGCCAGCATCAGTCGCACCGGCCCGCTATAGAGATGCACCGCCTTGTAGACCGAGCGGAAGGGGGCGATATGGTCTTCCTTCGAGCATTGCAGATAGACCGGGATGCGGATCTTCGTCAGGTCGATCGGCACGCCCCGGATCTCGATGCCGCCGGGCCGCGAAAGTCGGTTCTCCTGGTACATCTTGCGCAGGTAGAAGCTGTGCATCTTGCCCGGCATCCGCGTCGCGTCGGCGTTCCAGTAGAGAAGGTCGAACGGGAAGGGTTCCTTGCCGAGGAGGTAGTTGTTGACGACGAAGGACCAGATCAGGTCGTTGGCGCGCAGCATGTTGAAGGTCGTCGCCATTTCCGATCCGTCGAGGTAGCCGCGCTCGGCCATGCGGCCCTCGATATATTGTAGCTGCTCCTCGTCGATGAAGACCTGAAGCTCGCCGGCCTCGGAAAAGTCCACCTGCGCGGCGAAGAAGGTCACCGCCTTGACGCGGCTGTCGCCCTTGGCCGCCATGTAGGCCAGCGCCGTGGCGGTCAGGGTTCCGCCGATGCAGTAGCCGATCATGGTGACTTCTTTTTCGCCGGTCGCCTTCTCGACCGCGTCGATGGCATCGAAGATGCCTTCGAACATATAGTCGTCGAAGCCCTTGTCGGCGTGACGCTCGTCGGGGTTGACCCAGGAGACGACGAAGACGGTGTAGCCCTTCGCCACGGCCCACTTGATGAACGAGTTCTCCGCCTTGAGATCGAGGATGTAGAACTTGTTGATCCAGGGCGGGACGATCAGCAGCGGGCGCTTGTAGACCTGTTCGGTGGTCGGCTCGTACTGAATGAGCTGGATCAGTTCGTTCTGGTAGACCACCTTGCCCGGTGTCACCGCCACGTTGACGCCGAGCCGGAACGCCTCCATGTCGGTCATCTTGATGGCGAGCTGTCCCTTGCCGCGCTCCAGGTCCTTGAGCATGTTCTCCAGGCCCTTGACCAGGTTCTCGCCGTTGGTCTCGACGGTTGCGCGCAGGACTTCGGGATTGGTCAGGATGAAGTTGGACGGCGCCATCGCGTCGACGAACTGGCGCGTGTAGAAATCCACCTTCTTGGCGGTCTTGTTGTCGAGGCCGTCGACCTTGCGAACGGTGTCCTGCAGCCAGCGCGCCGTCAGCAGGTAGGACTGCTTGATGAAGTTGAAGACGTGGTTCTCGTCCCAGGCGGCGTCCTTGAAGCGCCGGTCCGTCTTGTCGGCCTGGACCAGGGGTTTCTCCTCCTGGCCAAGGAAACGGGCGGTCGTGTTCTGGAGCAGGTTGAGGTAGTTCTGCCAGAGTTCCACCTGCGCCGCCACGAGCTGGCGGGGGTCGGACATCATCTTGGATGTCATTTCGAGGAAGGCGGCGCCGACATTGAGCGGATCGACCGGCTGGCCCTGCTCCTGCTGGCGGGCCAGAAAGTCGCTGACCAGTTTCTGGCTCTGGGCGGCGATGGTCACCAGGTTCTTCGCGAACTCCTGCGGATCCGGTAACTTGATGTCATCGCCCGGTTTCTTTTCCATCCGGCAGATCCTTATACCTACACGCGAATTTTGTTGTCGGGCCGGCAAGGCTGGGTTATCAAGCCTAGCAATCTGGACGTTTTCTCCCTTGCCCGCCCTATACCATATTTAGGGCGCCGAGGGGAATTCGCAGGGCCCCTCGTGCGGGTCCGGTTTGGTTCGCGGCGGCCGCTGGGGAGGCTACATGCGGAAGTCGATATCTGTTCGCATTTCCGATCGCACCCGACGCGGCAGTTTCGCCCTGCTCCTGCTGATTGGTGGACTGGGCGGCTTGGCCGGTTGCGCCTGGTTCGAGGATGACGAGCTGTCGCCGACGGCCTCCGGCGCCAGCGCCGAAGCGCGCGGCGCGGCCGAGCGCGCATCGCAGTCCGGCGCGCCCAATCTCGGTTCGGTGCCGGCGCGGCCGGCGCCGAGCAGCGTTTCCGACCGGCAGGCATTGCAGCGCGGCCTGCAGGCGGACCGGGAGGCTGCCCGATACACCGACGATACCTTGCGCGGACGCGAAGCCGCCGCACCGCCGCCTGCGCCCGCCTCCGAGGCCGCCTATCCGCCCCCGGGGCCGCAGGCCGGCCCGCCACCGCCCACGACCCCACCCGCCGCGGCACCCTATCCGCAGCCGCCTGCTCCGCCGGGCTTCCAGGGCCAGGAGACGGTGGAGCAGGTCTATGCGCGCCAGATCCGGCAATCCTCGGCCACTTCGATCAGCCAGGAAGGGGGCGGCGCGGGCACTCAGGCCGCCATGCCGGCGCCGCCACGCTTCGAAGGGCTGCCGGCGCAGCGCATGCACGTCGCGACCATCGTCTATGGCAACGCCTCCTACGCGCTCTCGGCGAGCGACCGGCAGATCATTGCCGCGGTCGCGGCCGAACAGCGGCGCGCTGGCGGTAGCGTCCGGGTCATCGGCCATGCTTCCAGCCGCACCCGCGACATGGCGGTCGGGCGCCACCAGCTCACCAACTACGAACTCTCGATGCGCCGGGCCCAGGCGGTCGCCAACGCCCTGGTCCGCCAGGGCGTGCCGGAGGCCAATGTCTTTTTCGAGGGACGCGGCGATTCCGAACCGGTCTTTCATGAATCGATGCCGATGGCGGAAGCCTACAACCGGCGGACGGAAATCTTCTTGGAGCGCTGACGTCTGTTAAGGTAAAGGATGCTACCTTCGCCCACCCGGGCCCCGGTCCGGCAGGTGGCGTCGGCCGTCCGCCGGAGGCCCGGCATCCGTCCGGCCGCCATCACTCTCAGGCTCTGTCGATCAGGCTCTGTCATGGATACCGATTTCCACCGCATCAAGCGCCTGCCGCCCTACGTTTTCGAGGAAGTCAACCGGATGAAGGCCAAGGCACGGGCCGCCGGCGAGGACATCATCGATTTCGGCATGGGCAATCCCGACATGCCGACGCCGCAGCATATCGTCGACAAGATGGTCGAGGCCGTCCGGAACCCGCGCACGCATCGCTATTCGTCCTCGCGCGGCATACCGGGGCTGCGCCGGGCCATCGCCGGCTACTATGGCCGGCGCTTCGGCGTCGAGATCGACCCCGAGCGCGAGACCATCGTCACGCTTGGCTCGAAGGAGGGTCTCGCCAACCTGGCGGAGGCGATCACCGCCCCGGGTGACACGATCATCGTGCCCAATCCGTCCTATCCGATCCATCCCTTCGGATTCATTATTGCCGGTGCCAACCTGCGCCACGTGCAGATCGGCCCCGATATCGACTTCATGTCCGGCCTCTCGCGCGCGGTGCGCCACAGCGTGCCGGCGCCGGTGGCCCTGGTGGTGAGCTTTCCCGCCAACCCGACGGCGATGACGGTCGAGTTGGATTTCTATCGCGAGATCGTCGAGTTCGCGCGCCGCAGCGGCCTGTTCGTGATTTCCGACATCGCCTACTCGGAGATCTACTTCGATGGCGAACCGCCGCCATCGATCCTGCAGGTCCCCGGCGCCAAGGAAGTGGCGATCGAGTTCACCTCCCTCAGCAAAACCTACAACATGCCCGGCTGGCGCGTGGGCTTCGCCACCGGCAACGCGCGCCTCGTGCACGCGCTGACGCGCATCAAGTCCTATCTCGATTACGGCGCCTTCACGCCGATCCAGGTGGCGGCGACGGCGGCACTGAACGGTCCGCAGGATTGCGTGAGCGAGATCCGCGGTACTTACCGCCAGCGGCGCGACACGCTGATCGCCGGGCTCCGCCAGGCCGGCTGGCAGGTGCCCGCGCCGGCCGCCTCGATGTTCGCCTGGGCGCCGATACCCGAACCGTTCCGCGCGCTGGGCTCGGTCGAGTTCGCGAAGCTGCTGCTGACCGAGGCCAAGGTCGCCGTCGCGCCGGGCCTGGGTTTCGGTGAATATGGCGACGGCCATGTGCGCATCGCATTGGTCGAGAACGAGCACCGCATTCGCCAGGCCTGCAAGAGCATCAAGCGGTTCATGGCCGATAGCGGACGAATCCTGGAACTCGCGGACCGCCGGGCGCTGGCATCCTGATGAAGGAGATCAGACTGGGCATCGCCGGCCTCGGCACGGTCGGCGCCGGATTGGCAAGGCTTCTGCGCCAGCAACAGGACCTGCTGCGCCGGCGCGCCGACGCGACGTTCCCGATCGTCGCCGTCTCTGCCCGTGACCGCAGCAAGCCGCGCGACGCCGAACTGGGGCCCGCGCGCTGGCACGACGATCCGGTCGCGCTGGCGCACGATCCGGCGGTCGATGTGGTGGTCGAACTGATCGGCGGCGCGGGCGGCCCCGCGCTCGCTCTCGTGGAGGCCGCCATTGCCGCCGGCAAGCCGGTGGTGACCGCGAACAAGGCGATGCTGGCCGAACATGGCACGCGCCTCGCGCGCCTCGCCGAGGCGCGCGGGGTGCCCCTGCATTTCGAAGCGGCGGTGGCCGGCGGCATTCCCATCGTCAAGGCGCTGCGCGAAGGGCTGGCCGGAAATCGCATCGAGCGGGTTTTCGGCATCCTGAACGGCACCTGCAACTATATCCTGACCCAGATGCAGGAGAGCGGCCGCGAGTTCACGGCGGTGCTGGACGAGGCGCAGGCGCTGGGCTATGCGGAGGCGGACCCGAGTTTCGATGTCGACGGGATCGACGCCGCGCACAAGCTCGCCATCCTCACCGCGCTCGCCTTCAACTGCCCGACCGATTTTGCCGCGGTGCATGTGGAAGGCATCCGCCATGTCAGCGCGCTCGACATCCAGTATGCGCGTGAACTTGGCTTCCGCATCAAGCTGCTGGCCATCGCCAAGCGCACGCCGGAAGGGATCGAGCAGCGGGTGCATCCCTGCATGATTGATGCGGAAGCGCCGATCGCCCATGTGGACGGCGTGTTCAATGCCGTGGTGGCCGAGGGCGATTTCGTGGACCGCACGATGTTTTCCGGGCGCGGCGCCGGTGCCGGGCCGACCGCGTCCGCGGTGGCGGCGGACATTCTCGACATCGCCGCCGGGCGCAACGCGCCGACATTCGGCATGCCGGCCGACCGGCTGGAGAAGATCGCCGCCTCGCCGCTTCAGCATCATGTCGGACGGTACTACATCCGCCTCATGGTGCAGGACCGTCCGGGCGTGATCGCCGATATCGCGGCAGTGCTGCGCGACGAGCACATCTCGATCGAATCGCTGTTGCAGCGCGGCCGTGCCTCGGCCGGCGAGGCGGTGCCGGTGGTGCTGATCAGCCACGAAGCCAAGGAAGCCTCGGTCAATCGCGCGCTCGCCGCCATAGCGCGCACCAGCGCGGTGATGGAGCCGCCGCGCATGATCCGCATCGAACAGCTCTGAACGAGAGACGAACGGGGAAGAGAATGGCCAAGAAGCCGTGGATGGAACGCAACCTCATTCTGGAGGCCGTGCGCGTCACGGAAGCCGCCGCCATCGCCGCGTCGCGCTGGATGGGCAGCGGCGACGAGAAATCCGCCGACCAGGCGGCGGTGGACGCCATGCGCAAGGCGCTGAACAGCATGGATGTCGATGCCACGGTGGTGATCGGCGAGGGCGAGCGCGACGAGGCGCCGATGCTCTATATCGGCGAGAGGGTCGGGACCGGCAAGGGCACCAAGATCGACATTGCGCTCGATCCGCTGGAAGGGACCACGCTTACCGCCAAGGGCGGACCGAACGCGCTGGCGGTGCTGGCTTTCGCCGAGGCCGGCGGTTTCCTCAACGCGCCCGATGTCTACATGGACAAGATCGCGGTGGGCGGCGGCCTGCCGAAGAATCTTGTCGATCTCGATGCCAGCCCGGCGGAGAACATCGCCGCCGTGGCGAAGGCAAAGAAGATCCCGGTCAGCAACGTGGTCGCCTGCATCCTCGACCGGCCCCGTCATGCCGAGCTGATCGGCGCGGTCCGCGCCTCGGGCGCGCGCGTCAAGCTCATCACGGACGGCGACGTGGCCGGCGTGATCGCCACCGCCGATCCATCGACCGGTGTCGATATCTACATGGGGCAGGGCGGGGCGCCGGAAGGCGTGCTGGCGGCGGCGGCGCTGCGCTGCATCGGCGGCCAGATGCAGGGCCGCCTCATCTTCCGCAACGAGGACGAACGGGGCCGCGCGGTCCGCCTCGGCATCGCGGACTTCAACCGGAAATATTCCATGACCGATCTCGCCGGCGGCGACGTGATGTTCGCCGCGACCGGCGTCACCGATGGTTCGATGCTGGAAGGCGTGCGCCGGGTGAGCGGCGGCGTGACCACCCATTCCATCGCCATGCGTTCGCACACCGGCACGGTGCGCTGGGTCAAGGCGCGGCATCGCATCAAGCTCTGAAGGACAGATGGACGCGGAGACGGCGCGGGCTTTCCTTGGTATCGAACGTTCGCTGACCGGACGGCGCTGGCGCGCGCGCGCGGAGAACGAGCGCCTTGCCATGGCCATAGCGCAGCGTCTCGGTCTGCCGGAACTGGTCGGCCGGCTGCTCGCCGGACGGGACGTATCGCTCGAGGATTGCGAACGCTATCTCGACCCGACGCTCCGCGACCATTTGCCGGACCCCTCGGGCTTCGTCGACATGGACCGCGCGGCAACGCGCCTGGCGCGGGCCGTGTTGGATGGGGAGCGCATCGGCATTTTCGGCGATTACGACGTGGACGGCGCCACCTCGACGGCGCTGCTCGGCCGGTATCTCCGCGCGCTGGACCGGGAACCGCTGATCCATATTCCCGACCGCCTGCGCGAGGGTTACGGGCCGAACACCCGGGCGTTGCTGGCGCTCGGCGCGAAGGGCGCGCGCGTCGTGGTCACGGTGGATTGCGGGACCCTGAGCTTCGAGCCGCTGGCCCGCGCCCGCGCCGCCGGGATCGACGTCATCGTCGCCGATCATCATCTGGCCGAGGCGGCCTTGCCCGAGGCGGCGGCCATCGTCAATCCGAACCGGCTCGACGATGCCTCCGGCGCGCGTCAGCTTGCCGCCGTCGGCGTCGTCTTCCTGCTGGCGGTCGCGGTCAATCGCGAATTGCGCGCGGCCGGCTTCTTCGCCGGCCGGGACGAGCCCGATCTCCGGCACCTGCTCGATCTCGTCGCCCTCGGCACGGTGGCGGACGTTGTGCCGCTCACCGGCGTCAACCGCGCGCTCGTCGCCCAGGGGCTCAAGGTGCTGGCCCGGCGCGCCAATGCGGGCCTTGCCGCGCTCTGCGACGTGGCCGGGCTGGATGAGCCGCCGGGGGCCTATCACCTGGGTTTCCTGCTGGGGCCGCGGGTCAATGCGGGCGGGCGGGTCGGGCGCGCCGATCTCGGGGCGCGGCTGCTCATGACCGACGATGCGCAGGAGGCCCGCTCGATCGCCGCCGAACTGAACCGGCTGAATGCGGAACGCCAGGCGATCGAGGCCATGGTGCTGGAAGATGCCATCGCGGCGGCGGGCGAGCCGGCGGCGGGCGAGCCGCTGGTCATGGTGGCGCGCGAGGGCTGGCATCCGGGCGTCATCGGCATCGTGGCGGCGCGGCTCAAGGACCGCTTCGAGCGGCCGGCCATCGTGGTCGCGCTGGAAGGCGGGCTGGGCAAGGGTTCGGGCCGTTCGGTGCCGGGCGTCGATCTCGGCGCGGCGGTGACGGCGGCGCGGCAGGCGGGCCTTCTGGTCAATGGCGGCGGCCATGCCATGGCGGCCGGCCTGACGGTGCGAGCCGAGGCACTGGCGCCGCTCCGGGAGTTTCTGGTGGAACGCCTGGCCGGGCCGATGGCGCATCGCGCCGGCCGCGCCTCGCTCGGGCTCGACGGGGCGATCAGCGTGCGCGGCGCCAATGCCGAGCTGCTCGAGGTGCTGGAGCGGGCCGGCCCCTACGGCGCGGGGCATCCGGAGCCCCGCCTGGCGCTGACCTCCTGCCGGGTCGTGAATGCCGGCGTGGTCGGCGAGCGGCATGTGCGCTGCTTCCTGACCGGGGCGGACGGCGCGCGGATCAAGGCCATCGCCTTCCGCGCCATCGACAATGGTCTGGGGGAGGCGCTGCTCGGCGCCGCCGGCGCCAGCCTGCATGTCGCCGGTACGCTACGCGCCGACTGGTGGCGGGGCGAGCGCCGGATCCAGTTCGTGATCGAGGATGCCGCCCGCCCCTGAACAGTGCGGCGCCTGGCCGCCCGGTTTCGGCTTTCGGGCTTGCCTTTTGCGGCTTCTGCCGATACATCGATGCCACCTTCGGCCCGACCCCATCGTCTAGAGGCCTAGGACGTCACCCTTTCACGGTGAAGACACGGGTTCGACTCCCGTTGGGGTCGCCATTTATTCCTGGTGAAACGCGGCGGGTGATTGGCCGGTGCTTGATCTTTGTACCGTGCGTGGTACAGTAAAGCGCTTGGCAAGCAAGCTCGGTCACGCCGGAAAAATGCAACAAAAACGGCTTCCGGCGGTCTTCTACAGGGCGGCAAGCGGGGCAGAACCGGTACGTGATTGGCTGCGAAGTCTTTCGGCCGAGGATCGGGTCGTACTCGGGATCGACATCGCGATGGTGGAGTTCGGATGGCCAGTCGGAATGCCGGTCTGTCGTCCGATTGCTTCACGGCGCGGCCTGTGGGAAGTCCGTAGCAGACTGAGCGGCAACCGGATCGCGCGCGTTCTTTTCTGTCTGCATGACGGACAGATGGTCCTGCTCCACGGTTTCGTGAAATAAACCCAGAAAGTTGCCGGGACGGAACTTGATCTCGCAACGAAACGGAAAAGAGAAATTGAGGGATGAAGAAAAACAAGCATGTCGGGAGCTCGTTCGACGAGTTCCTTGCCGAACAGGGGATCGGCGAGGAGGTCGCGGCTCATGCCGCCAAGCGCGTGTTGGCCTGGCAGATTTCCGAAGCCATGAAAGCCAAAGGCATCCGCAAGATAGACATGGCGCGACGCATGAAAACCAGCCGCAGCCAGCTCGACCGCTTGCTCGACCCGGAAAACAGCAAGGTTCTTCTGGAAACCCTGCAGCGCGCAGCCACGGCAGTCGGCAAGCGGGTCACGATCACCCTTGAGAATGAGCGCTGAACTGCCCAAGCCCTGGCCGGCAGGCGGTCGGACCGGATAGGAAGCCGGCTTGACCTAGGTCATGGAGGGGAAGCGGGCGCCGGGTTAGGTATCTGCCAGTCCGAAGCCCCAATTCATGCCGGAGGAAACCCGCCATGCCGGTTCGCCGCAAGCGCCGCCTGATCGTCGTGTTCGATGGTGCCGTCGCCAGGCTGCTCGAACAGGAGGCCAAGGGCTTCCGCGAGATCGGGACCCTCAAATCCGATGCGGCCCACAAGCCATCGCGCGAGGTCTTTGCCGACCGCCCGACCAAGGGCGCCGACCGGGCCACCGGCCGGCGTTTCGGCATCCAGGCCAAGAGCGATCCGCAGCGCGAGGCCAAGCGCGAATTCGCCGCCAGCCTTGCCGCGCGGCTCGATGCCGAGGCAGCCGGCGGCAAGGGGCTGGATGGCATCGTCCTCGTCGCGGCACCGCGCAGCCTCGGCGATCTGCGCCGCTGCCTCGGCCGCCCCACCATGGCCCTTGTCGAGGCGCAGTTCGCCAAGGACCTGACCAAGGAGCCGAAACTCGCGCTGGCCGACCATCTCAGCCGCATGCTTGCGGCCCGCTGAGCGCGGCGGACCAGCCAGGCGGATGTTGCGGCACCTGCTCGTCCTCGCATGGCCGGCGGCGCTGGCCATGCTGCTTCCGCTTCCCGTCGCCGGCCCAGGCTTCGCGGCGACGGCGGTGGGCTGCGCCGTGATGCCATCCCAGCTCGCCGCCGCGCCTCGGCCGGCTGCAACAAGGCCGACCGCCGGACTGCCGGAACTGTCGGCGCGAGATCTGACGGTGCTGCGCGCGGCGGTGGCCGAAGCCCGCGCCCATGGCCTCGATCCGCGCGACTATCCGTTGCCGGAGAGCGGCGCCGGCGGCTCCGTCGGCGGTGCGCTGGCGCTGCGCCTCGCGAGCGACCTGCGCGATGGCCGGATCGCACCGGCAGAGGGCGATCCGCGCTGGTATCTGGCCGAACAGCGCGAGCCATTGGCGGACGGGCTGAAACAGGCGCTGGCATCGGGGCGGCTCGCCGCCTTTCTCGAGGATCAGCCGCCGCCCCATGCGGAGTACCGCGCCCTGCGGGCGGCGCTGGCGCGGCTCGATCAAGGCGGCGCGCTGACCCCGGTCGCGCCGGGGGCGGAGATCGTTCCCTGGTCGGGCGATCCGCGCTGGCCCGACGTGATATCGCGCCTCATGCAGGAAGGCCACCTGGCACCGGCCGCGCGGGATGAGCCGGCGGCGGTGGCGCAGGCGATCCTGGATTTTCAGGGCGCGCAAGGCCTGGCTACGGACGGGCGGATCGGTCCGCGCACGCTCGCCGCGCTGGGCGAGAACAGGGAAATGCGCCGGGCGCGCATCGTCGCCAATATGGAACGCTGGCGGTGGATGCCCCGGCAGATACCGCGATACCACGTCATGGTGAGCGTGGCGGAGCAGTCCCTGCGCGTGGTCCAGGACGGCACGGTTCCGCTCGCCATGCCGGTGGTGATCGGGCGGGTCGCGACGCCGACGCCGAGCTTCGCGGCGCGCATCTCGGGCCTGGTGATCAATCCGGCCTGGAACATCCCGACCGGCATCGCGCGCAACGAGATCCTGCCGCGGCTGCGGCGCGATCCGGCCTACCTCGCGAAGCACGAGATGCGCCTGCTGAACGGCCCGCCGGACGATCCGCATGGCCTCGGTATCGACTGGCGGGCCTTGCCGTCCGGGCGCTTTCCCTACCTGCTCCAGCAGGCGCCCGGGCCGGCCAACCCGCTGGGCGCGGTCCGCTTCGACATGCCGAACCCGCACGATATCTTCCTGCACGACACGCCATTGCGCGCCGCTTTCGCGCGGCAGGACCGGGCGCTGAGCCATGGCTGCGTGCGCCTGTCCGATGCGGCCGCGCTGGCGGAATTGCTGGCCGGACTGCCACCTGGCGCCTTCGCAGAGCTGCTGGCGGAGGCGCGCGCGCGCGGCGCGAGCGAGAATCGCCCCCTGGCGCGGGCGGTTCCGGTCTTCGTCGTCTACCTCACCGCTTTCGCCGACGAGGCAGGGCAAATCCGCTTCGCTCCCGACATCTATGGACGCGACGCAAGGCTCATGGCGGCGCTGGACGCGAGCGCCCGACCCTGATATCAGCCTCGCGAGGGGTCTGGTCAGGATGCAAGGAAGCCGATGACAAACGAGCACAACCCCCGGTTTTCACGGCGCGGCATGCTGGGGATGGCGCTGGCTACGGCCGGCGGCGGATTGCTGATGTCCTCCCCGTTTCGCCCCACACAGGCGGCCATTCCGAAGCCTCCGCCGCGTGCGATTGCCTTCGAGAACCTGCATACGGGCGAGCGGCTGGAACTCACCTACTGGCGCGACGGGGCGGCGCTGCCCGATGCGATGCGCCGGATCGACCATCTGTTCCGCGACCACCGGGTCAATGCCGTGCACGGCATCGCGCCGCAACTGATCGATCTGCTGCATGATCTTCGCGTGGCGCTCGACAGCCGGGCGCCGCTGCAGATCATCTCCGGCTACCGCTCGCCCGGCACCAACGCAAGCCTTGCGAAGGCGAGTGCCGGCGTGGCCACGGGCAGCCTGCATATGCGTGGCATGGCGGTGGATATCCGCCTGCCGGGGCGCGATCTGGCCGCGGTGCGGGATGCCGCCATCGCGCTCGGCCGCGGCGGCGTCGGGTACTATCCGCGCTCCGATTTCGTGCATGTCGATATCGGGCGCGTGCGGCGCTGGTAGGCGCCGCCGGCAGCCTCATCCGCTGCCGGGGGTTCCGAGAAACTCGATGAGCGCCGCGAGGAACGCATCGAGCCGGTCGTGATGGACCCAATGCCCGGCGCCGGCGAAACTCACCACCCTGGCGTTCGGAAAATGCGCGGCGCGACCATCGGTCAGCGGGTTCGAGGCCCAGCTTTCATCGCCATAGACCAGCAGGGTCGGACAGGCGATGCGCGCCCAGAGTCCCTCGATGTCGCGGCGTGTCATGTCGTAGGGCGGCCAGGCACGGACATAATTGTCGAACTTCCAGCTATAGGTCCCGTCCTCGTTCTGGGCCACGCCATGGCGTGTCAGGTGCAGGGCCTGTTCCGCCGAGAGATGGCGGTTCTCCTCGCGCATGCGGGCCAGCGCCTCGTCGAGGCTGGCATAGCGACGCGGCGCGCGGGCCGATAGCGCCCGCACTTCCTCGATCCAGTCGCGCATGCGCCGGTCGATGCCGCGCCCGGCCTGTTCCGCCTGGGCCTTGGGCGAGGGACCCAGCCCCTCGATGGCCACCAGCTTGCGCACATTCTCGGGATAGATGCCCGCATAGCGGAGCGCGATGTTGCCGCCAAGCGAATGGCCGACCAGGGTCAGCGGCGCCAGCCGCTGCTGATGGACGAGCTGGGCCAGATCGTAAATGTAGGCGGCCATGGTATAGCTGCCGTCCGGTGAGTGCTGGCTGTCGCCATGGCCGCGCAGGTCCGGTGCGATGACATGCCAGTCCCGGCGCAGGCGGGCCGCGATCCAGTCCCAGTTCCTGGCATGATCGCGCGTCCCATGCAGCAGAAGCAGCGGCGGCGCCTGTTCGTTGCCCCAGTCCACATAATGCATGCGCAGCCGCTGGGAGTAGTAGCTCCGCGAGACCGGTCCTGGGGTGTCGTCGTTCATCGGGGACACTCGTCCGGCATGTTGCGTCTTCTCGTTGGGCCGGGCTTCCTCCGGGTAGCGCAGGATAGCCGGCGCGTCGAGGCGTGTCAGGACATGAGCGTTCTATCGCAATGCACCAGACCCGCGCCCGGCCCGAGTTTCAGGTGGATCGTGGTGGGCCGATACCACCGCTTCACACGGCTGTGGATATCAACCATGAGGCTTTTGGACCCTCGTCCTGTCAACCGTCAATAATTTCGACGCCGGTTTGTAAAGAAGGCCGACAGAGGACCTGCGACACCTTGTCTAAGTATCTGAACTGTAAGGAATGCCGAAATGGCATATGGATTGCTTGCTAAACGATTAAAGATTGTGGGTGTCGCAGAGGCGAGGTGGCTCATGACCGGCGAAAAGTTGAGGTCCCGTCTGCTCGGTACCGTCTTCGGGGCGGCGCTGGTGGCTTTCGGTCCAGGTTTCGCTGCGGCGCACACGCTGCCCACATCGATCCTGCAAGGGGGCGATTCCTACGGCTTTGAGGATCCCTGCGAGTCCGGCGGAGGCACGGGCAGCGGTTGCGAGCCAGGGCCGAACGACATGGAAGGCAACGAGCCGGAGGATGGCGGCGGCAATCCGTTCGATCAGCAGACCAATCTGTCGCTGTTCGGCTCCTCGGGCACCGGCACCGGCGGTGGCGGCGGCTCCGGCGGCGGTGGGGGCTCCGGTGGCGGCGGCGGTTCCGGCGGCGGCGGTGGTTCCGGCGGCGGCGAAGGCGAAGGCGGCGGCGAAGGCGGCGGCGAAGGCGAAGGCGGCGGCGAGGAGAATGCCAAGGGCGGGCCGGAAGAAGAGGAGAATCCAATTCCGCCGTTGACCTTGCTCACGCTCGACCCGCAGAGCGAGGAGGGTGAGGGGACCGAGGGCGAGCAGCAGACGAACCTGCGCACCTCGGTGGTGCCGGAGCCGGGCACGCTCTCTCTGCTTGGCCTGGCCCTGCTTGGCCTGGGTGGCCTGATGATGGGGCGCCGCCGCGTGCTGGCGCGGCGTGTGAAGGCGGGCTGAAGCTGGTTCGACTGGTCCGATGACCTTATCAGGGCGGCGGGATTCCTGCCGCCTTTTCCTTGCGCGGGCGACGGAGACTATCGTCACCGTATCGTGATCCAGGTTTATTTGTCCGCTTTCCGGACTAGGTCCAATCTTTAGCGAGCGCAACTGCATCGCTGGGCGGACCGTGATCGACAAGGCTTCGAGGCGCCTGCGCGCCTTCTACCGAACCCATCTGCGTTATCGGCTCTGGCGGTTGCGCAACTGGCGCCGGCCCTACAGCGATTATTATGTCGACGTGGTCATGGGCAAGCTCAATGCCGGCTTGCAGCATCCGGCCATCGGTTCCGACGTGGTCGCCCATTCGACGCCGATGGAAATGTTCGATTTCCTGGCGCCGCTCGGTCTGCGCCGGGACCATTGCGTCGTGGATTATGGCTGCGGCAGCCTGCGGCTCGGGCGGCCGTTCATCGAGTATCTCGATGCCGGGAAATACTGGGGCTACGAGGTGACGCCGGAATTCCTGCGCATCGGCCGGGACAAGCTGCCGGCCGGCTTGCTGGAGGCCAAGCGCCCCAACTTGCGGGTGATCGACGAGCGGACCTTGGCGGAGGGGCGGGCGGCGAACCCTGATTTCATCGCCTGCTGGAAGGTGGTGAGCAAGGTGCCGGAACACCTGCTCGACGAATTCTTCCGCAACCTGACCGGCTTGCTGCGTCCAGGCGGACGGATCCTGCTTGAATTCTCGGAAAGCGATCACCGGGTCAAGGTCTCGCCGATGTCCTGGGCCAATCCGCGGGCGCTGTTGCTCGACCATCTCGAGCGGGCCATGCCCGGCCTGGAAATCCGGATCCACCGGTTGAGTGGCGGCGCGCCGCCGGTGATCCAGAAATCGGTGATGGAGATCGCGCTTGGAGCCGAACGGCCCGGCAAGGCTGCCGGAAGCGAGAGAGCACTGGCGGAGGTTGATGCCTGACTTGACGCTTGACCCGGAATCGAGCGTCGGGTGCTTCAGGTTGGATATCTGAGTGGTTCTACAATCGCAGTTCGGTGAAAGCGGTCATATCCGCGAATTGCGCAGCCCCTACTTCTGGCATTCCGGCTAGCGCGGTGTCATTATTATTGTGCTGGTAACCATAGTCTTCGGCCCGATTTCGCGGGGGGCTTCGCCGGACGGATGCGGGATTAACCCGGCATTATCCATTTGATGCGAAGAGACAAGCGAGCGTCGGTCTATGGCACCGGCGGGCCGTGGGGGCAAAATGACTGTGCCGCAACCTTTCGGGATCAAGCGCGATCTTGAATTGCAGACCGAACGGACCGCGGATGGCCGCCGGCCGTGGCATGGAACGGTCGCGGCATCGGCGCAGAAGGGCGCCGGAAGCGAAATCCGCTTCGAGCAGCTCGGTCAGACACTCTCCAGCAGCATCTATGCCGTCACGCTGGAAGCGGCGGCGGCACTTCTGATCGTGCTCGGCCTCGGCGGCCTGGTGCCGCCAGCGGCACTCGCCACCTGGTTCCTGCTGGTCTGGGGCCTCGCGGCGGCCCGCGCCATGCTTTGGTATCGCTACAAGCGGTGGTTCATCTCGGCGGATTCCATCGGGCAGGCGCAGGCCCTGCTTGTCTGCGTCAGCGCCGCGAGCGGCCTGCTTTGGGGCGGGGCGCTGGTCTTTCTCTGGCCGTTCGGGGCGAACGTGCACCAGGTCTTCCTGGTGATGACGGCAGCGGCGATCGCGGCGGCCTCGTCCGGGCTGATGCTGAGCCACCTTCCCTCCCTGATGGTCTTCATCGGCGCCGGGTTGCTGACGGTCGTCCTCGGCTATCCCCGCAATGGCGGCGACAGCCTCTATGGGCTGATCGCCGGCTTCGCCCTGCCGTATGCGCTGATCCTTGGCCTGGTGGCACGCCACATCAACTCGATCCTGGTCAAGTCCCACATGCTGCGCCTGGAGCTGGCTTCGGCCAAGGAAGAGGCGCAGGTGGCGAGCCGGGCCAAGTCGGAATTCATCTCCAGCATCAGTCACGAGTTGCGCACGCCGCTCAATGCGGTGATCGGCTTCTCCGAGATCATGATGCAGCAGATGTTCGGCCCCATCGGCAATGCGCAGTATCTGGACTATACCAAGGACATCCATCGCTCCGGCTCGCACCTGCTCGCCATCATCAACGACATCCTCGACCTGACCAAGATCGAGGCCGGCAAGATGGTGGTGCATGAATCGGTGGTGGATGTTTCCGAAGTCGTCACCGCGACGGTCAGTATCCTGCGCGACAGCGCCGACAAGGCGGGGCTCGAGGTGGATTGCCGCTGGCCGGAGCCGGCGCCCCGAATCAAATGCGACGAGCGGCTGCTCAAGCAAATGCTGCTCAACCTGATCTCCAACGCGATCAAGTTCACGCCGATCGGCGGCAAGGTCAGCGTCACGGTCGAGCGGACGCCCGGGCGCGAAACGCTGATCGTCGTGCAGGACACGGGCATCGGCATCGCGCCCGACGACATGGAACTGGTCATGCAGGCCTTCGGCCAGGTCGAGGGGGCGATGACGCGGCAGCATTCCGGCACCGGCCTTGGCCTGCCCCTGGTGAAAGCCATGGCGGAACTGCATGGCGCCAGGTTCGAATTGCAAAGCACGGTCGATGTGGGCACGACGGCCACGCTTCGCTTTGCCGCCGCCAGTGCGGCCTGACGGGTTATCCACCGTTAACCAAGTTCTTGTGGATAACCTGGTCTTCGACAGACAAGGTATGGTGTCCTACCACCAACTTGTCGCAAATTTCTCACAAATTCATTTTGATTAATTGCCCAGTAAAAGGCCGCGACCAATAGGCAACACTTTATCTTGTCCAAATTTGAGACAAGTTATTGTCTTGTATAATCCAAAAAATTGGATACCTTATTTTACGATGTGCATCTCAAGCACATGTTAAGAAATAGTTATCGTAGTTGGGTCGCCATCGTTTTTGTCCTCAATGGCAGCGAAGGTGGTTTGGCAGGCCAAATGTAATAGTAAAGAAGCGAGGCGGGGGCCAATGTCGTTGCCGTTTGAGTGCGGAAGTTCTTCCGTTATTTCCAGACCTCGGGATTGGGGCGAACTTCCGGGCCTTACCTGGCGGATCGAGCAGTATTTCGAGCGCTTCAAGGACGGACACGCGACGAAGGGCATTCCGCCAACGGCGAATACCCTGATCTTTTCGAGTAACGACTACCTGTCGATCGGCGGCGATCCCCGGATCGTCGAGGCGCAGGTCCGGCGTCTTCGCGAGTTCGGGGATTCGGTGCTCATGTCGGCGGTATTCCTGCATTCCGAGACCGAGCAGCGTGCCTTCGAACGCCGTATCGCCCGTTTCATGGGCGCCGAGGATGCCGTGCTCTGCCAGTCCGGCTGGTGCGCCAATGACGGCCTGATCCAGACCTTGGCCGACCAGACGATCCCGATCTATTTCGACATGTTCGCGCACATGTCCTTCTGGCAGGGCGCGCAGAGCGCCGGCGTCAAGGCGCGGCCTTTCCGTCATAACAGCGTGGAGAACCTGGCGGCCCTGATCCGCAAGAACGGCCCGGGGATCGTCGGCGTCGATTCCGTCTATTCCACGACCGGCGATATCGCGCCGCTCGTGGAGCTGGCGGAGTTGTGCGAGGCGGAAGGTTGCCTGCTGATCGTGGACGAGAGCCATTCCGCGGGTGTGTTCGGCGCCTCGGGCGAGGGACTGGTCGCCATGCTGGGCCTGCAGGACAGGGTGCCCAACCGCACCCTCAGCATGTCGAAGGCTTTCGCCTCTCGTGCCGGCCTTGTGGTCGGGCCCTCTCGCGCGCTCGAGTTCTATCGCTATGAATCGCGGCCGGCGATCTTTTCCTCGGCGGTGGTGCCGCACGAGATCGCCGCTTTCGAGGCGTCGCTGGATGTGATCGAGGCGGAGGGCGAGCGCCGGACCCGCTTGCAGGAGAGTGCGGGTTATCTGCGCAACCGGCTGGACGAACTGGGCTACAACGTCGATATCAGCCAGACACAGATCATTGCGCTGGAGGCGGGGACCGAAGCGGCGACCATCCGCCTGCGTCGGGCGCTCGAGAGTCGCGACATCCAGGGTGCGGTCTTCTGCGCCCCCGCCACGCCGAAGAACCGGGCGCTGGTGCGTTTTTCGGTGACGGCCGCGCATACGCGCGAGCAACTCGACCGTGTCGCCGAGGTCTGCGCGGAGATCCGCGACGAGGTGGGAATGCGCGACTGGCCCTCGACCCAGCGCAAGAGTGTGCGCGGCCGCAGGCTCACGGTCGCCGCCTGACGCGGCGCTCGGCTCTCAGCCCTGGACCGAGTATCCGCCATCGACCGGGATGGCCGTCCCGGTGACGAAATCGGAGGCGGCGCTGGCGAGGAACACGGCGATCCCCGCATGATCTTCAGGTCGGCCCCAGCGGCCCGCCGGCGTGCGCGCCAGGACGCGTTCGTGCAGGCCGGGAACGTCGCTGCGGGCGCGGCGCGTCAGCTCGGTATCGATCCAGCCCGGCAGCACCGCATTGACCTGGATGTTGTCCGCGGCCCAGGCGCTCGCCAGCGCGCGCGTGAGCTGAACGATGCCGCCCTTGCTGGCGGCATAGGGGCCGGCGAAAGAGGCGCCGAAGATCGACATCATGGAGCCGATATTGATGATCTTGCCGCCACCGGCCCGCTTCATCGCCGGATAGGCCGCCTGCGCGGCGATGAAGGCGCTGGTCAGATTGGTATCGAGGATCTGCCGCCATTCCGCGAGGGCGTATTCCTCGGGCCGCTTGCGGATGTTGATGCCGGCATTGTTGATCACGATATCGAGACGCAGGTGGCGTTGCTCGATCTCCGCGATCACGCGCTTCAGATCGGCCTCGCTGGTGACGTCGCCCAGATGCGCGGATGCCTGCCGGCCCAGCGCGGCCAACATCGCGAGCGCGGCCCCGTTCTTGTCGCGGTTCCGGCCGAGAATTGCGACCGTGGCACCGGCTTCGGCCAGTCCTTTGGCCATGCCGAAACCTATCCCGCCATTGCCGCCGGTCACCAGCGCGACGCGGCCGGTCAGATCGAAAGCCTTCATGGCCACCAAGTTAGCGCAAGTGAGCTCAGGCCACCACCCGCGGCACGGCGCGCAGCGGCGAGCGCTTCACGGCCGGCAAGTGGAGCTGGAACTCCGTGAAGCGCCCGTATTCGGAGCGGCAGAAGATCTCGCCCGAGAAGCCCTCCACGACCGCCTTGCAGAAGGCAAGGCCACCGGAGGAAGCAATCGTCGGATCGACATAGCTGCTCGCGCCCTCGAAGATCGCCGAAGTCTGCGCCGCCGGAATCCCGAAGCCGGTTTCGCGTATGAACAGATAGTTCTCCTCGGCGCCGGTACCGATGCGGATGCTGATTTCGCCCTTGCCGGCGCGCGTCACGCTGTAGAGCGAATTCTTGATCAGCATCATCAGAACGCGGATCATCAGGCTGTCGTTGCCGAGGAAGCTGAAATCGCCGTCGCGCTTCCAGACGATGCGCTGGCGCTCGCGGTCGCTGCGGAACGGATAGGTCTGCAAGGCCGCATCGACGCAGTCGGCGATCGAGCGGACGCTGAATGTGTTGGGGTCGATGGTCACGTTGCGGGCATCGGCCGACGCCATCTCGAAGAGGGTGTTGACGTGCTCCGCTTCCAGGCGAATGCGCTCGACGACGCCTTCGAGCGCCACCAGTTCCCGCCGTTCGATGTTGGGCACCGGCAGGTTGCTGTTGCGCGCGATCTGGTAGGCGCGAAGCAGGTCCGGCATGAACTTGGCAAGTCCGAGCATGCCGGCGCGCATGCCATTGAGCGAGGGCCGAAGCTCGCGCGCAAGGTTCTGTCCGAATTCGTGCGCGGCGCGGTGCCGTTCGCGCCGCAGCAGCTCGGACTTGTAGTTGAAGATGCTGCCGGCAATGAGGGCGAAGATGAAGATCGGCAGATACTCGCCGTAGCGGGCGAGCAGTTCCAGATTGCCGACACCATTGTAGTAGGCGAAGGTCGCGGCGACGATCGTGCCGGCGGTGAAGAGAAGGAGCGAGCTCAGCCAATCCACCAGCATGACCAGCAGCACGACGCTGATCAGGTTGGACAGCAGCCAGATCACGGAAAACTCGTTCCGGATCAGCATGTAGTTGAAGAAGAAGGGCAGGCAGAAAAAGACGGCAAAGAACCAGTAGGCCGGAAAGAGGCCGCGCAGCTCGCGTGGCCAGCGGTTGTTCAGCGCCAGGCCGAGACAGAGGATGGCGCCGGCCATGCGCAGGGAAAGGTTCTCATAGGCCTGCGGGACCAGCGCATACCATACGAAGTAGTAGAGTGGAAATCCGATGAACCCGACCCAGCCGATGGCGCTGATATTGGGGCGTGCCTGTTCCAGCGAACGCGCGGCCAGTTCCCTGTACGCGCTCGCCCAGTGCAGGGGCGATATGAGTTCGCGCTGGAACATTGCCGCCGCCCTGTGCCGGTCCCTCCGAATTAGCGGCCCGCGACGCGGCGTGCGAGCGGGACCACGTTGCCCGTCTCGGGGCGCGAGGGCGCCGGTTCGCAGACCGCTTCGAAATCCTGGTTCTCGATCAGCTCGGCCAGGCGCTCGAGCCGCGACCACGTGGCACGCAGCTCGCGTGCGACACCGTCGTCCCAGAGATCGACGGAGCGCAGGATTTCCGCCGCCTGCCGCAGGTCGCGAACTGCATTGTGACTGATCATCATGGCCCCCTATTTCGCATCGACCTGGAGAGCGCCGCGCCATCCCGGCATCGGACTGGCTCTCCGCCCGATGGAGGCATCTTTGTCAGCAAGAAGTTAACAATCCCTCAAATTTCTTAGTTAATTCGCGCCAGATTTATGCGATTCGTCCGGCATGCAAAGTCATTTTATGGTTAACGCCGCGCATTTTTCGGGCCGAAAAGGGATCCTGCATTAGGATTGGTTGCCAGCTTCTTCATGATTTCGGCACAAGGCAGGCGTCATTTCCGGGAAATGCGAGCATCTTCCCCGACTATGATTTCGTGCCTTCCGCCTTCAGTGATCCTGGGCTTGCATCCAGCGCACGAGCGGCACGGCCGGCAGCAGCCAGAGCAGCCCGGCAAGCGGATAAAAAATCAGCTCGGCGAGCCAATGATCGGGCAGCACCCTGACGGCGATCGTCACCATGATTGCGGCATAGAACAGCAGGCCGGCGAGCAGTCCGGCAAGACCGAGGAACTTGCGACCGCGCGGTCCGATCATGCCTCGCTTTCGCCGAGAGCGATGGTGGCGCGCTTGCCGGCGATACGCACGTCGATGACGGGTTTCCCGTCCGCGGTGCGCTTGAAGTTCACCACGACCAAGTTGTTCTCGAAGGCATTGACCACGTCCGCCTCCTCCATGCGCAGGGCGCCGGCGATGGCCTTCACCAGGGCGTTCATCTCGTCGAAGAGCTCGGGCTTGGAGCTTCGTGATTTCATGCGTCTCATTCCTTCCTTGCAGCCTTCTCCAGCGCCTCGGTAAGGGCGCGGAAGGGCAGCAGCACGCAGGCATGACGGCTGCGGATGCGGGCCGCCGGTTTCAGGGATTCGATGCCGCTCCAGCCCGGCGGGAGCTCGGTGGCATCGGGCTGTCGCAGCATGGCGGCCACGCGAGCCGCAGCTTCGTGCAGTTCGGCCACCGTCCTGCCGGGCGCATGGCGGCCGAGAAGGCTTGCCGATGCCTGGCAGAGCAGGCACGCCTTCACCTCGTGGCCGATGGCGCTAACCTTGCCGTCCGTCATTTCGAGATCGAGCGTGACGCGATCGCCGCATAGCGGGTTGTCGACGGTCACGCTGGCTGTCGGCGAGGCGAGGCGGCCATGGCCATGCGCGTCGCCGGCCAGACGCAGGAGATCCATCTGGTAGATGTCGTCGCTCATCGGCCGAGCCTCGTCATGGCATCATCGAGCCCGGCCAGCAGGGCATCGATATCGTCTGAATCGTTGTAGCAGGCAAGGCTGGCCCTCGTGGTCCCGGCGACGCCGAAGGCATCCATCAGCGGCTGGGCGCAATGATGCCCGCCGCGCAGCGCAACGCCGTGGCGGTCGAGAATCTGGCAGACATCGTGCGGATGCGCGCCATCGATGGCAAACGATACCACCGGATAACGCGCCTGGAGGCCTTGCGGGCCGATCACGCGCAGTTTGCGGAAGCGGGCAAGTCCTTCGAGCAGCCGGCCGGTGAGGCGCGCGAGATGCGCATGTACTGCTTCCTGGTCGAGACCGGCGATCCACTTCGCCGCCGCGGCAAGACCAACCGCCTGGGCGATGGGCGGTGTGCCGGCCTCGAAGCGGCGCGGCACCTCGGCATAGCTGGTCCGTTCGATCGTGACGCGCTCGATCATCTCGCCGCCGCCGAGGAAGGGGGGCATGGTCTCGAGCAGTTCCTTCCTTCCCCACAGGACGCCGATGCCGTTAGGGCCGAACATCTTGTGTCCGGAGCAGGCATAGAAATCGATGCCGAGGCCGCGTACATCGAGCGGGCCGTGCGGCGCGCGCTGCGCTCCGTCGAGAAAGACCCGCGCCCCCACCGCGCCTGCCGCCGCCACCACCCGCGCCACGTCCGTCTCGGCACCGGTGACGTTCGAGACGTGGGTCAGGGCCACAAGGCGCGTGCGCTTTCCGAGAAGACTTTCCATCCGGTCGAGATCGAGGCGACCTTCCGGCGTGACCGGAATGGCCTTGAGCACGATGCCCCTTCGCTCGCGCAGCATCTGCCAGGGAACGATGTTGCTGTGATGCTCCAGCACCGAGACGAGGACCTCGTCGCCGGGATCGAGCCGCGAGCCGAAGCTGTGCGCCAGCAGGTTGATGGCGGCGGTGCAGCCGGAGGTGAAGACGATCTCGTCGGCATCGGCGGCGTTGAGATACGTCGCAAGCGTGTTTCTTGCCGCCTCGTAGGCCTCGGTCGCCGCTTCCGCCAGGTAATGGACGCTGCGCTTGACGTTGGCCCGCGCCCCGGTCTCATGGCGCATGATGGCATCCAGCACCGCGCGCGGCACCTGCGCGGTGGCGCCGTTGTCGAGATAGTGCAGGGGCTGGCCATGCGGGCGCAGCGCCAGGATCGGGAACTCCGCCCGCAGGGCGGCGGGGTCGAAGGTCATGCCGTGCCCCCGGCGGCGCGCAGCGAGGCAAGGGCTTCCGGCGTGTCCACGTCCAGCAGAACGCCGTTGTCGTCCATGGCGACCTCGCACACCAGTTCGCCATGCCGGCCGATCAGGTGCCGGGCGCCGGTATCGCCCGCCACCTCGCGCATTTCGGGCAGGAACATCGCGGCGAAGAGCACGGGGTTGCCGCGCTTGCCGTTCCAGGTCGGCACGCAGATGGCGCGGCCCTCGGTCGGGTTGAAGGCGGCGATGAGACGGTCGATATGCCGCGCGCTGACGCGGGGCATGTCGCCCAGGCAGATCATCACGCCGTCGCAATCCGACGGGATGGCGGAAAGGCCGCGCCGCAGCGAGGAACTGAGCCCCTGCGCGAAGTCCTGGTTGTGGATCAGCGCGACGGGTCGGCCGCGCAGCAGCGTGCGCACTTCGTCCGCCTGATTGCCGGTAACGACCACCACCGGGCGGGCCTGCGATTGCAGCACGGCATCGACGACGCGGCGGATCATCGGCTGCCCGTCGAGCTGCTCCAGCAGCTTGTTCGTGCCCATGCGCCGCGACTGGCCCGCGGCGAGCACGATGGCGGCGATGCGCGGGGCGCGTGGCGCGACGGTTTCGCCGCCCTGCTCGCGCGGCTGCGGCCGGGTGGCGATCTCCTTGAGCAGGCCGCCGACGCCCATGCGCTGGATGTCGGTGCGGCCGACCGCGATGCCTGCCAGCATGCGTTGCAGGACCCAGTCGAAACCGTTCAGCTTGGGGGAGCGGGCGCAGCCGGGCACGCCGATCACCCGCCGCCCGCCGATGCGGCCGATCAGGAGCAGGTTGCCGGGATCGACCGGCATGCCGAAATGCTCGACTTCGCCGCCGGCAACTTCGATGCCGGCCGGAATCACGTCGCGGCGATCGACGATGGCGGAGGCCCCGAACACGAGCAGCGGCTCGCAATCCTCGCGCGCGAGCGCCCCGAGCGCCCGGCCGACCGCCTCCGTCTCATGCCCGGTGATCTTGACCGCGGCGAGCTGGCTGCCCAGTTCCTCGACCCGCTGGCGGACCGATCCGGCCGTCTTCTCCACCACGCTGTCCCTGGTCTGTGGCAGGCGCGTGACCAGCAGCCCGACGCGGTGCGGACGGAAGGCAGCGACCGCGACCAGCGGGCCGCCCTCGCGTGCTATCGCGCTGCATTCGGCGACTGCTTTTTCCGGCGCGGCGAAAGGGATCACCTTGACGGTCGCCAGCATCTGGCCGGGCTCGACCGTCTCGAACGGCGCCACCGTGGCGATGGTGAGCGCCTCATGCACGAGATTGAGGCGGTCGACGCGCGTCGCATCGAGGAGCGCTATCCCATGCGCTTCCGCATAGAGATTGGCGCGCCCCGTGAAAGGCGCATTGCGCCGCGTGCCCGGACCCGCCGCCGCGGCGGCGACGAGATCGGCCGCCCGATCCTCCGGCACATCGCCGGCCTCAAGGCGGGCGGCGACGACATTGCGCAGGCCGGCTTCCGCAAGCCGCGCCAGGTCGCCGGCGCCGAGGCGATGCCCCTTCTTGAGGCGAAGGCCGCCGGCGGAGAGGCTGTGCGCCAGGATGGCGCCCTCCGCCTCGTCGAGTGACAGGGGACCGAAGCGCATCTCTCAGGCCGCCCGCTTGCGCAGCCGTTCAGTCGCCTGCGCCAGGATGGAGACGGCGATCTCCGCCGGCGAGCGCGCGCCGATATCGAGCCCGGCGGGACCATGGATACGCGAGAGCTCGTGTTCGGGGAAGCCGGCCGCGCGGAGCCGGTCCAGCCGCCTCGCATGGGTGCGGGTCGAGCCGAGGGCGCCGATATAGAAGGCATCGGAACGCAGCGCGGCGGCCAGCGCCGGATCGTCGAGTTTCGGATCGTGGGTGAGGGTCACCACCGCCGTCCGCAGGTCGGGCGCGAAAGCCTCCATGGCCTCGTCCGGCCAGGCGTGGGAGAGATGCACGCCGGGAAAGCGTTCGCCGGTGGCGAAAGCGCGGCGCGGATCGACGACGCTCACGTCATAGCCCGCAAGCGCCGCCATGGGCGCGAGGGACTGGGAGATATGCACCGCGCCGATCACGATCATGCGCAGCGGCGGATTGAAGACATTGAGAAAGACCGGCCCCTCTTCCGTCTCGATGGTGGTCGAGCGGTCGGCGAGGAGCGCGGCGCGGGCCGCCTCGGCAACCTCGTGTGGCCATCCCTTGGTGCCTTTCTTACCCTGCAGGTAGAGCAGGGTCTCCGCACCGGTGCGCAGGTTCTTGGCAAGCACCACGGGAGTCTTGGCGGCGCGATCCGCCTGCAACTGTTCAAAGGTCGTGCTCTGCATGGCCGTTCAGTCGAGTCGCTCCACATAGACCTGGATTTTCCCGCCGCAGGCGAGGCCGACCTCCCAGGCCTGGTCGTCGGTCACGCCGAAATCGAGCATGCGCGGCTTGCCGTCGCGGATCGTGTCGACAGCCTCCTGCACGACGGCGCCCTCGATGCAGCCGCCGGAGACCGAACCGACGAAGGCGCCGTCCTCGGCGATGGCAAGCTGGCTGCCGACCGGGCGGGGCGCCGAGCCCCAGGTGGTCACCACCGTGGCTATGGCGACGCCTTGTCCCTGGCGGCGCCATTGGCCGGCCTGCTGCAATACGTCGGGATTCTGCGCGGATGTCATGCTGCCTTCTCCCTCACCGACAGGTCTCGTCGGGGGGCCGGTCTGCCCAGGGCGGCCGCGAGATCCTCGAGGCTTTCCAGGTTGTGCACCGGCCTGAATTCGTCCACATGGGGCAATATAGTGCGGATTCCAATGGATTTCGGCTCGAAGCCCTCATAGCGCAGCAACGGGTTCAGCCAGACCAGCCGCCGGCAGGACATGCGCAGCCGCTCGATCTCGTGTTCGAGCCCGGCGCCGGCATCGCGGTCCAGCCCGTCGGAGATGAACAGCACGATGGCGCCCTGGCCCAGCACCCGGCGCGACCAGTCGCGGTTGAACGCGTGGAGCGTGGCGCCGATCCGGGTGCCGCCAGACCAGTCCTGCACCACGGCGCCGATCTTCTGCATCGCCATGTCGATGTCGCGGAAGCGGAGCTGGCGCGTGACGTTGGTCAGGCGGGTTCCGAACAGGAACGTATGCACCCGGTCGCGGTCGTTGGTGATGGCATGCAGGAAATGCAGGAATACGCGGGAATAGCGGCTCATCGAGCCGGAAATGTCGCAGAGCACGACGAGCGGCGGATGGCGCGTCGCCGCATCCCGGCGCTTCAGCGGAATGTGTCCCCCGCCCGAACGCAGTGCCGCCCGCAAGGTCGCGCGCATGTCGGCGCGCCGTCCGCGCGGGTCGGGATGGAAGCGGCGCGTCGGAACCTCGACGATGGGCAGGCGCATCTGCGCGATCAGCCGCCGGGCCCGCCGCAGTTCCTCGGCGCTCATCGTCTCGAAATCCATCCTCTGCAGCAGTTCCCGGTCGGAGTAGGTGAGGGTGGCGTCGATCTCCAGTTCCTCTTCCTGGCGACCGGCGCCTTTCTGATCGGCCTCGCCGAGGCCGGGAAAGAACGCCTCTGCCAGCCGGCGGTTCTCCCGGCGCGAATCCATCTCGCCCCCCGGATCGATGGTGGGCAGCAGCAGGCCCATCATCTTTTCCAGAAGCTGCGGGTTGCGCCAGAAGATGTGGAAGGCCTGATCGAACAGCTCCTTCTGGTCCTGCCGGTTCACCAGCACCGAATGAAGGGTCCAGTAGAGGTCATCGCGCCGGCCGATTCCGGCCACCTCCACCGCCCGCACCGCATCGATGATCCGCCCCGGGCCGATAGGCAGGCCGGCGGCGCGCAGCACGCGGCCGAAATGCATGATGTTCTCGACCAGGCGGGCGGGGTCGTCGCTCATCGCGGCCCGGCGGCCATCTCGGCCTGCACGCGATTGATGATGGCGGCCGCCTCGCTGCCCTGCACCTTGGCGATGTCGTCCTGGTACTTGAGCAGCACGCCGATCGTGTCGTTGACGGTGCGCGGGTCGAGCGCGATGACGTTGAGCTGGATCAGCGCCTCGGCCCAGTCGATCGTCTCGGCGATGCCGGGCAGCTTGAAGAGATCCATCCGGCGCAATTCCTGCACGAAGCCCACCACCTGGCGGGCGAGCCGCTGGTCGGCGCCCGGCACCTTGCGCGCGATGATGCGCAGTTCCCGCTCGGCATCGGGATAGGCCACCCAGTGATAGAGACAGCGCCGCTTGAGCGCGTCGTGGATCTCGCGCGTCCGGTTCGAGGTGATGACGACGATCGGCGGTTCCGGCGCCCTGATAGTACCGATTTCCGGAATGGTGATCTGGAAGTCGGACAGGATCTCGAGAAGGTAAGCCTCGAACGGCTCGTCGGTCCGGTCGAGTTCGTCGATCAGCAGGACCGGCGGGCCGGCCGCATCCGCCCGCAGCGCCTGCAGCAGCGGGCGCTCGATCAGGAAGCGCGGGGAGAATACGTCCTGGCCGATCTTGTCGCGGTCCTGGATGCCGGCCGCTTCCGCCAGGCGGATCTCGATCATCTGCCTTGCATAGTTCCATTCATAGACGGCGGAGGCGACGTCCAGTCCTTCGTAACATTGCAGGCGCACCAGCCGGCGGCCGAGGGCGCGCGAGAGGACCTTGGCGATCTCGGTCTTGCCGACCCCGGCCTCGCCTTCGAGGAACAGCGGCCGGCGCAGGCTGAGCGCCAGGAACAGCGTGGTCGCCAGCGCGCGGTCGGCGACATAGTCCTCGCCCGCGAGAAGGGTTTCCGTGGCATCGATGGTGGCGGGCAGGGGGGTGGACATGGAGCGTTACTCTGACGTGACGGGCGGGAGGGCAATTCTACACGAAAAGGCCGATGACCGCGCCTGTCATGCAGGTTGCCAAGGTGCCGGAGACCAGCGAGCGCAGCCCAAGCGTGACGATTTCCGCCCGGCGCTCGGGCACCATGGTGCCGAGGCCGCCGATCATGATGCCCAGGCTGCCGAAATTGGCGAAGCCGCACAGGGCATAGGTGAGGATCAGGCGGGACCGCGCCGAGAGCGCCTCGTCGCCGGTCGCCGCCAGATCGAGATAGGCGACGAACTCGTTCAGCACCGTCTTGGTGCCCATGAGCTGCCCGGCAAGCACCGCCTCGTTCCAGGGAATGCCCATCAGGAAGCAGATCGGCGCCATGATCCAGCCGAGCAGGCGCTGCAGGGTGAGTGGTGCGCCCCCAACCTCAGGCGCCAGGGCTATGATCTGGTTCAGCAGGTGGACCAGTGCCACCAGAACGATCAGCATGGCGATCACGTTGACAAGGAGCTGCACGCCGGAGAGCGTGCCCCGCGTGATGGCGTCCATGGCCGAAGTGGCGGGATCGGGAACCGCGATGTCTCCCTCGGTGCCCGGCGCGCGGTCCGGGATCATGACCTGCGCGACCAGGATGGCGGCCGGGGCGCTGAGCAGCGAGGCCAGGACCAGATGCCCGCCGACATCGGGAATGGCAGGGGCCAGGATCACGGCATAGAGCACGAGGACCGTGCCGGCGATGGTCGCCATGCCCGCCGTCATCACCACGAAGAGTTCGCCCCGGCTCAGCCGGGCGAGGTAGGGGCGGGCGAAGAGCGGCGCCTCGACCATGCCGACGAAGATATTCGCCGCCGTGGCGACGCCGACCGCGCCGCCCGTGCCGAGCGTTCGCCGAAGCGCCCAGGCGAACCCGCGTACCAGGGCGGCAGGATCCGCCAATGGAACAGCAGGCTGGACAGCGCGCTCATCACCAGGATCAGCGGCAGCGCCTGGAAGGCGAGATTGAAACTCGAGCCCGGGCTCTTTTCGTCGAAGGGAAGCGGCCCGCCGCCGATATAGCCGAAGACGAAAGATGTTCCCGCACGGGTCGCGGCGGCGATGGAATTGACCGCGCCGGTGAGCGAGGCCAGAGCAGACTTGAGCGGGGGCAGCGAGGTGAACAGCGCCGCCAGGACGATCTGGAGGAGGAGCGCGACAAGCAACGGTCGCCAGCGCAGGGCGCGGCGATCCTCGCTCAGAAGCCAGGCCAGTCCGAGAAGTCCGGCCAGCCCAACTCCGCTTTGGATTAATTCCATAATATTAACGGCTTATCGATATTTTTTCATGCTTCGCTTAAAAAGACGGCGAGGGGAGACGGGCTCCCCTCGCTCAGGGTTCACGAATGACTTTCGGCCGATCAGCCGCAGGCGGCGACTGCCCGGCGGGCCATGACGCCGATCAGATGCGCGCGATACTCCGCCGAGGCATGGATATCGGCGTTCAGTCCGTCCGCCTTCGCCTTGAGGCCGTCGAGCGCGCCGGCGGCGAAGCTCTTGCCCAGCGCCGCCTCTGCTTCCGTCCAGCGGAAGACCGAAGGCGCGGCCCCGGTGACCGCCACCCGCACGCCATTCGCGGTTTCGGCAACCATCACGCCCACGATGGCATAGCGGGAGGCGGGGTTCTCGAACTTCTGGTAGGCCGCACGCTTGGGCGCCGGGAAGGCCACCTTGACGATGATCTCGCCCTCTTCCAGTGCGGTCTCGAACATGCCGGTGAAGAACTTGTCGGCCGGGATCTGGCGCTTGCTGGTATGGATCGTCGCGCCGAGACCAAGGGCCGCGGCCGGATAGTCGGCCGCCGGATCGCTGTTGGCGATCGAGCCGCCGATGGTGCCCAGGTTGCGCACCTGCGGATCGCCGATCCCGCCCGCCAGCGCGGCAAGGGCCGGAATGGCCTTTCTCACCTCGGCCGAGGCCGCCACTTCGCCATGCCGGGTCATGGCGCCGACGACGACATTGCCGCCTTCGACCTTGATGCCCTTGAGTTCGGCGATGCCGCCGAGGTCGATCACGTCGCCAGGCTGCGCCAGGCGCTGCTTGAGCGTCGGGATCAGGGTCTGGCCGCCGGCCAGGAGTTTCGCTTCCGCGTTGGCGGCGATCAGCTTGGCCGCCTCCGCGAGGCTGCCGGGACGATGATAGTTGAACGCATACATGTTGGGGTCCCCCCTGTTCCTATTCGGCGGCCATGCGCGGGCGGCTGGCCTGCGCGGCGCGCCAGACTTTTTCCGGCGAGGCCGGCATGTCGAGATGCTTGATGCCGAGCGCATCGGTCACGGCGTTGATCAGTGCCGGCGGCGCGGCGATGGCGCCCGCCTCGCCGCAGCCCTTCACACCCAGCGGGTTGAGCGGCGAGGGCGTGGTCGTCATGCCGACCTCGAAACTGGGCAGGTTGTCGGCCCGCGGCATGCAGTAGTCCATGTAGGAGCCGGTGAGGAGCTGCCCGGACTGCTTGTCGTAGACGCAGGTCTCGAGCAGGGCCTGACCGACCCCCTGGGCGATGCCGCCATGCACCTGGCCCTCCACCACCATCGGGTTGATCACTGTGCCGAAATCATCGACCGCCACCCATTTCGCGATCTCGACGATGCCGGTGTCCGGATCGACCTCGACCTCGCAGATATGGGTCCCCGCCGGGAAGCTGAAGTTCAGCGGATCGTAGAATGCGGTCTCGTCCAGCCCCGGCTCGACATCGGCCGGGTAGTTGTGCGGGACATAGGCGGAGAAGGCGATCTGGGCGATGTTGACGCTCTTGTCCGTTCCGCTCACCTTGAAGACGCCGCGCTCGTGCTCGATGTCCTCGACCGCCGCCTCCAGCATGTGTGCCGCGATCTTCTTGGCTTTGGCGACGATCTTGTCGCAGGCCTTGACGATGGCGGATCCGCCGACCGCGAGGGAGCGCGAGCCATAGGTGCCCATGCCGAACGCGGTCTTGTCGGTGTCGCCATGCACCACCTCGATATTCTCGATCGGCACGCCGAGCTTGTCGGCGACGATCTGCGCGAAGGTGGTCTCGTGGCCCTGGCCGTGGCTGTGGCTGCCGGTATGGATCGTCACCGAGCCGGTGGGGTTGAAGCGGACCTGTCCCGATTCCCACAAGCCCACGCCGCCACCAAGCGCGCCGACCGCCGCCGAAGGCGCGATGCCGCAGGCTTCGATGTAGGAGGAGAAGCCGATGCCGCGCCGCTTTCCCTTCTTCTCCGACTGGGCACGGCGCGCGGGGAAGCCCTTGTAGTCGATCATCTCCAGCGCCTTGTCGAGCGAGGCGTGATAGTTGCCGATGTCGTATTGCTGGATGACCGGCGTCTGGTAGGGGAAGGCATCCGGCGGGATGAAGTTGCGCCGGCGCAGCTCCGCCGGGTCGATCTTCATCTCGCGCGCCGCCGTCTCGACGATGCGCTCGAGCAGGTAGGTCGCCTCCGGCCGTCCCGCCCCGCGATAGGCATCGACCGGCGTGGTATGGGTGAAGACGCCCTTCACCTCGATATAGAGCTGGGGCGTGGTATAGGGTCCGGCCAGAAGCGGTGCGTAGAGATAGGTCGGGACCGAAGTGGCGAAGGTGGAGAGATAGGCGCCGAGATTGGCGTAGGTATCCACCCTCATGGCGAGAAATTTGCCATCCTTGTCGAGCGCCAGCTCGACATGGGTGACGTGATCGCGGCCATGGGCGTCGGTCAGGAAGCTCTCGCTGCGTTCGGCGGTCCATTTCACCGGCCGCCGGATCTGCTTCGAGGCCCAGGTGCAGACCGTCTCTTCCGGGTAATTGAAGATCTTCGAGCCGAAGCCGCCGCCCACGTCGGGCGCGATGACGCGCATCTTGTGCTCGGGCACCTGCAGCACGAAGGCACACAGCAGCAGTTTCAGCACATGCGGGTTCTGGCTGGTCGACCAGACGGTGTAGCTGTCGGTGCCGAAATCATACTCGGCGACCGCCGCGCGCGGTTCCATGGCATTCGGTATCAGGCGGTTGTTGACCAGATCGAGCTTCGCCACGTGATGCGCCTTGGCGAAGGCCGCCTCGGTCGCCGCCTTGTCGCCGAGTTCCCAGTCATAGCAGAGATTGCCCGGCGCATCGGCATGCACCTGCGCCGCGCCCTTGGCCGCGGCGTCCTTCGGATCGATCACCGCCGGCAGGACTTCGTAATCGACCTGGACCTGTTCGGCCGCATCGCGTGCCTGCGAGAGCGTCTCGCCGATCACCACGGCCACCTGGTCGCCGACATGGCGCACCGTGTCCAGCGCGATGATCGGATGGGGCGGCGCCTTGTGCGGCGAGCCGTCCTTGGACTTGATGAGCCAGCCGCAGA
The DNA here is from genome assembly GCA_026126165.1 of Alphaproteobacteria bacterium. Classification (GTDB taxonomy): domain Bacteria; phylum Pseudomonadota; class Alphaproteobacteria; order Ferrovibrionales; family Ferrovibrionaceae; genus JAHCJQ01. The sequence goes on along the minus strand of JAHCJR010000018.1, from coordinate 564 downwards.
TCAGTCCGCCGACCTTGGAGTCGGCCACGTCCTTGCCGGTGAAGACGGCGACGACGCCCGGCATCTTCGCGGCCTTGGCCGTGTCGACGCGCTTGATGCGCGCATGGGCATGGGGCGAGCGGACGAAGAAGGCGTAGGTCTGGCCGGGACGGTTGAGATCGTCCGTGTAACGGCCGTTTCCGGTGATGAATCTGCGGTCTTCCTTGCGGCGCACCGAGGCGCCGATGCCTGATTCAGCGGTCATGGCAAACCCCTTACATGTTGGCGGCGGCGGCCTTCACGGCCTTCACGATGTTGTGGTAGCCGGTGCAGCGGCAGATGTTGCCTTCGAGTTCGTGCCGGATCGTCTCCTCGGAGGGGTTTGGATTGCGCTTCACCAGGTCGATCGCGCTCATGATCATGCCGGGCGTGCAGAAGCCGCACTGCAGCGCATGATGCTCGCGGAAAGCTTCCTGCATCGGATGCAGCTTGTCGCCCTGCGCCAGTCCCTCGATGGTCGTCACGCTGGCGCCGTTCGCCTGCGCGGCCAGCATTGTGCAGGACTTCACGCTGCGCCCGTCCACA
>JAHCJR010000017.1 GCA_026126165.1 Alphaproteobacteria bacterium | reverse complement strand
GGCCGGAGAAGAAGGCCGCCGCCCCGGCACCCGGCGCCGGCATGGGCGACATGGACTTCTGATCGCTCGGACGAGCGTCGCATCCACAGGGCCGCCCCGCATGGGGCGGCCCTTCTTTTTTCGTCAGCGTTCGCGTTCGCGCAGGTCGATATTCAGCCGGTCGGCAGCCTTGCGGGCGAAGCGAAGCGTCACTTCCTTGCGCACATGCGCGGCGATGCGGTTCTCGGGCGCATCGCGGATTACCGCGCCGCCATAGCGGTCGGCCAGGATCAGGCCGGGCTCCGGCGGCAGGATCTCGCGCGGAAAGCCCGCCGCCACGGCGAAATAGAACAGGTCGCAATAATCCAGATACTCATGCCATTTCCGGTCGGACAGGAAGTCCTGCGGACCGGACTTGATCTCGACGATGCAGACCCGGTTCCGGCGGTCGATGCCGATCACGTCGACCCGGCGCCAGTTGCGCAGCGGAAGTTCGGTCAGCACGCTGAAGCCGGCATCCATCAGGTAGCGGCTCACGCCGCGCGCAAGATCGGCTGCGATGCCGTTCTCAAGGCCGCTCATGGCGCCCCGGCATGCCTCGGGTTGTCGATGGCGAGCCGGTCCGCCACCGTGGCCTTGAGATGGTCGACCAGCTCCGCCTCCCGGCCGGCCAGGCGACGGGCGCGGATGTCGCGGGCGAGGCGGCGGTTGAGTTCCGCGAGCGTGCCCTCGCCGCCCAGCAGCGCACGAAGCCTCGCATGCTCCGCGCGGTCGGCCGCCGGTCCGTCCCGCCATTCGCGCCGCAGCAGCTCGAGCAGCCGTTCCGCCACGCGCGCGTGAAAGGCTCCGACCGGATCGAGCTTCGGCCGCACCTCGCGTGCGAGAAACTCCCCGATCGCCTCAAGCAGCTCGCCCGCATCGGGCCGCTCCTGCATCTCAGCCTCCCTCATCCAGCAGTTTGAGCAGGTCATGCTCGGTCTCCGTGACGCGCCGCCCGACGGCCGCGAGTTCCACCGACCGGTGCAGGCCGCGCAAATGGGTAAAGGCCTGGATCAGGCAGATACCGCCCCATCGCAGGGTGCCGAAGACCTCCCAGTAATGCGCCTCTCGCCGGCCGACCGGCCCGCCTCCGGCCCGCTCATAGGCCGCGTAAAGCGCCTCCCGATCGCCGAAGCCGCCTACCGGTCGCGCACCGCCGAAACGCCATGAACGCACGCAGAGCCAGCCCAGATCCTCGAGCGGATCGCCGAGATGGGCCAGTTCCCAGTCGAGGGCCGCAACCAGTCCGGTTTCGTCGACCAGCAGGTTGCCGAGGCGGAAATCGCCATGGACCAGCACGCGCCGGTGCCGCTCCGGCCGGCGATCCTCGAGCCAGTTCAGCGCATGCTCGAAGACCGGCTGCGCCACGTCGAGATGATCGAGCATGCCGCGCCAGAAGCGGATCTGGGTCAAGGCATCGAGATCGGGCAGGGGCGGCAGGTCCGGCAATGGCAGGGCATGCAGCCTGGCAAGGGCAAGGCCGCAATCGGCCGCGAGGCGCTCGCGCGCCGCGGCGTATGCCGCGTCGTTGAGGATGCGCCGCGGGCCGGTCTCGCCCCGCAGCCGGTCCATGACGAAGCCGCCGCCTTCCTCCTCGGACAGGGCGAAGCGCACGGGCGGGGCGGAGATGCCTGCCGGCGCCAGCATCTCCAGCAGGCGCCGCTCGGTATCGCGGCCGATGCCGAATTCGCCGACCGCGCGCGTGAGATCGTCGTGGGTCCGTCCGCCAGGGTCGCGGCGCAGGATGAGCGGCAGGCGCCGTCCGTCCGGCAGGGTCGCATCGAAGCTCCAGGTCTCGCGTGAGGCGCCGCCGGGAAGTCGCCGCAGATCGGCCACTTGCACATCCGCGCCCAGGCATGCGCCGGCGCGCCGGGCCAGGGTCCGGGCCAGCGCCTTGCTCACCCTCCCTCCCGGTCGCGGGCGCCGAAGTCCCAGCTTCCCTGGCGATAGGCGCCGAGGATGCGGCGGGCGACCGACTGGATATGCACCTCGTCCGGCCCGTCATAGATCCGGGCGAAGCGGGCATGGCGATACATGCGCTCGAGCGGGGTGTCCGGCGTCAGTCCGAGCGCGCCATGCACCTGGATGGCGCGATCGATGACCTCGTGCAGCATGCGCGCGCCCGCCACCTTGATCAGGCCGATCTCGACCCTTGCTTCGTCGCCTTCGTCCATGCGCCGCGCGGCATCGAGGGTGAGCAGGCGGCAGGCCTGGATCTCGGCTGCGGAATCGAAAACCATCTTCTGCACGAGTTGTTTGTCGGCGAGCGGCGAGCCGAAGGCCACGCGCTCGCGGGCGCGGGCGCACATGAGATCGAAGGCGCGCTGCGCCTGGCCGAGCCAGCGCATGCAATGAAAGATGCGACCCGGCCCCAGCCGTTTCTGCGCGATGCGGAAGCCCTGGCCGCGTTCCCCGAGCAGGTTCCGGCGCGGCACCCGCACCCGGTCGTAGAGCACCTCGCAATGCCCGCCGCGCATGCCGAGCACCGGGGTTTCGCGCAGGATTCTGTAGCCGGGGCTCGAAGTGGGCACGACGATCATGCTGAAGGCGTCATGCGCCGGCACATCTTCCGGTTCAGTGCGCGCGAAAACGGTCGTGTAGGCGGCGCGCCCGGCCCAGGTGGTGAACCATTTCCGTCCCTCGATGACCCAATGATCCCCCTCCAGTCGCGCGGTCGTGCGGAGCTGGGTCGGGTCGGAAGAGGCGACATCGGGTTCGGTGATGCCGACCGAGGGAAAGACATCGCCGGCAACCAGCGGCTTCAGGTACCTCTCGCGCCACTCGGGCGGCGCATAGAGATGCAGCATGATCGAGTCCTGCAGCGAATGGGTGCCGAGCGCCACCATCGCATGCTCCGAGCGGCCGATCACCTCGTTGACATGGACATAGTCCATGAAGGGCATGCCCTGGCCACCGATCTCGCGCGGATGGCCGAGCGCCCACAGGCCGGCCGCCTTGGCTTCCTCCATCAGCGGCCGCATCAGACGCATGTAGTCCTCGAAGGGTGCGTCGTCGAGCGCACCTTCCAGCGGATAGACCCGCTCCTCGACGAAACGGAGGACCCGTCCGCGCATCTCGCGCCAGTCCGTGGCCTGCTGCTGCGCCATGCCGCTTCTCCGTCGCCGCTCTAGTACGGAATGCGGCCGATCGCCTGCGCGCGAACATGCGCGCGCAGGACGGCATCGACGATCCGCTGCGGATGGGTGTAAGGCAGCGCATGCCCCGCGCCGGCTATCTCGATCAGCTCGGCCTGCGGCGCGGTCCGTGCCAGGGCCCGCGAATGAATGTCGGGGCTGACCACGCGATCCGCCGTTCCGGTCAGGACGACGAGCGGTGGCCGGAACTCGCCATACCGGGTCTTCTGCAGGGCGAGGAACGGCTTGAGGATGCGCCGTTCCTCGGCATTGGTCAGGAAGCTCGCGGGCCGCACCGCGAGCGGCACCGGCGCCCGGCCGAGACTGTCGCCCAGCGGCTGGGGCGCGAAGACGTCGCGGCTCAGCTCGTCGGCGAAGGCATGGGCATAGGCCGGCACGATGGCATGGGCGAGGAAGCTGCCGAGCACCGGCCAGCCGGCGATCTGATAGATGGCGCCGATCGGCGAGGGCCAGTCGTAGAGGGCGCCGGCGACCGTCACCACGGCCGCCACCTCGTCGGGATAGTCGAGGCCGTAGGCCATGACCAGGCTGCCGGACCAGGAGAAACCCACCAGGATCGGCCGCTCGACGCCGAGCTGGCGCAATGCGAAGCGCAGCAGCCGCGCCTGTTCGGCGGGTGTCGGCGCGCGATCCCAGTGCCGCTCGCTGTAGCCATGCCCGGGCCGATCGAAGGCGATGACGCGGAAGGTTCGCTGCAGTGTCTGGCGCACGCCGCTCTCCCAGTCCTGGAGCGCGGAATTCGCGCCATGGACCAGGACGATGGTTCGCCCGCCGCCGCTGTCGGTGTAATGCAGCCGCAGATTTTCCACTTCGATGAATGCGCCCGTGGCCGGGAAGCGGCGCTCGGCCTCGCGGTTGAGATGCGCGCTCCAGGCCAGCAGCCCGAGCAGGAGCAAGACGAGGCCTGACCCGGCGGCATAGATGAGGAGCTTGCCCATGGCGCGACAGGATAGGTCCATGCCTCGCCGCGGGCCAGAGTGACATTTCTGCAAAGTATGGTGTGAAGCTTTGACGACAAACACAATATCTGCTGACAGCGAGGAGGCTTGCCGATATCCTCGGCGTGTCGGTTGAATTCGGTGATCGAGGTGGCGTTGTCGATTCCGGAGTTCGTTCGTACAGCTTTTTCCAGGCTCAGGGGCATGGCCCGCCATCCATGCCGGCCCCGCATCGGCAATCCGATCGCAGCCGGCAATCCGATCGCAGCCGGCAATCCGATCGCAAACAGACAATCGTTGCTCAGGGCCTCCCGTATGGGAGGCTTTTCTCGTTTGTGGCACGTCCAGGTTCAGGGAAGGATCCAGAATGGCCAAACGCATGCGCCATGCCGCGAAGTCGCGTTCCGGCGAGGGCAACGTCCAGCCGCTGTTTGGTGAGCGCGGCTGGAGCCCGGTCGATGTCGACGAACGGGAGAAGAGCTATGTGCGCAAGGTGCGGCCGCAGAGCCCGGCGCAGGAAGTTCTCATGGAGGCGATCCAGACGCACAGTCTGACCATCGCCGTCGGCCCGGCCGGGACGGGCAAGACCTACCTTGCGGTGGCGGCCGCGGTGGAGGCCTTCGAATCCGGCAAGGTGGGGCGCATCGTGCTCTCCCGCCCGGCGGTGGAGGCGGGGGAGAATCTCGGCTATCTGCCGGGCGATCTGGCGGAGAAGCTCTCTCCCTACTTGCGGCCGCTCTACGATGCGCTCAACGACCGGCTGGGCGGCAAACGCCTGCGCAGCCTGATCGCCGACGGCTCGATCGAGATCGCGCCGATCGCCTACATGCGCGGCCGCACGCTCAACAACTGCTTCGTGGTGATCGACGAAGCGCAGAACTGCACCTATGGGCAGATCAAGATGCTGCTCACCCGGCTTGGCTGGCATTCGGTGATGGTGCTGACCGGCGATCCGGATCAGACCGACCTTTTGCCGAATCTCTCCGGTCTTGCCGACGTGGCGCGCCGGCTCGAGCCGCTGCCCGGCATCGCGGTGGTGCAGCTCGGCCAGCGCGACGTGGTGCGCCACCCGCTCGTCGCATCCATGCTGGACGTGCTCTAACCGGGCGGGTTGCCCTCGCGCCCCTCGCCGGGGCAGACTGCGGCACGGGGCAGTCTCGGAGGGTGGACGGGGCATGACGGTCAAGATCGAGAAGGCGGCCGACTGGCTGCTGGCGGAGCGCGAGGCGCGCCGCATGTTCGCGGCTTTGCCCGGGCCACTGCATCCGGCGAACGATGCGGAGGCCTACGAGGTGCAGGCGGCGCTATGCGCGCGGCTTGGCGCCGAGGCCGGCCCGATGGCCGGCGCGAAGATCGCGCTGACCACGCAAGTCATGCAGGAGATGGTCAAGTACTTCAAGCCCATCGCCGGCCGCATCCTGGCGCGCGACATTCATGAATCGGGCGTCACCCTCAACCTGACCGACTATGTCCGCGTCGGCGTCGAATGCGAGGTCGCGGTGCGTCTCGGCCGGGCTCTGGCGCCGGAGGGCGCGCCTTACGATCTGGAGCGGGTGAGCCTCGCCGTGGCGGCGCTGCATGTGGGCATCGAACTGGTCGACGATCGCGCCGCCGACTACAAATCGCTCGATGCCATGACCCTGATCGCCGACAATGCCTTCAATCGCGGCGTCGTGCTCGGGCCGGCCATCCATGACTGGCAGCAGCTCGACCTCGCCGCGCAGGAAGGCGTGATCCGGATAAATGGCGACACCCGCGGCACGGGGCGGGGCAGCGATGTCATGGGCGGGCATCCTTTCGCGGCGCTCGCCTGGCTCGCCAATCACATGGCGGCGCAGGGCCTGGCGCTCGAGGCGGGATCGCTGGTGATGACCGGGAGCCTCGCCGCGACCCAGTTCCCGCGCGCTGGCCAGGAAGTGACGGCGGCCATTGGCGCGCTGGGCGAGGCCATCGTCAAGTTCTCCTGAAGCGGCGCTGCCGGGTCAGACAGACCCGCCGGGGAGCTTCGCTCCGTCCATCCTGGCACCCTCGAGATTTGCGTCATCGAGCCGCGCCTCGCGCAGGTCCGCGCCGGTGAGATCGGCTTCGGAAAGATTGGCGCCGCGCAGGCTGGCTCCGGTCAGGCAGGCACCGGCCAGACGCGCCGCGCGCAGGTTTGCGCCGGCCAGGTTGCTGGGCCAGAAGCGTCCGGTCGAGCTGCCATCCGGCCGCTTGATCTCCACCGGCGTGAAGCGCGCACCGGTCAGGTCGGCGCCGGTCAGATCCGCCGCCTCGAGATTGGCGCCGCCCAGATTGGCGCGCGCCAGTTCGGCGCGCTGAAGATTGGCCTGGGCGAGATTGGCCATCACCAGGATGGCCTCGGTGAAATTGGCGCCGGAGAGGTCGCAACCCGCGAAATTGGCGCCGGAGAAATCGATTCCCTTGAAGTCGATGCAGGCGAAGCTGCGGCCGGAGAGGTCCGCCTGCGCGCCATTGGCGCCCTGGCTCGCCGCCCAGAGCCGGTGCTGTTCGATCAGGCCCTGGATCTCCAGGGAAAGGCTCGACATGGAGAGATTGATCCTGGCACCGGCCAGGTTGGCGGTGGAGAAATCGACATCGGGGATATTGGCGCCGGAAAGGTCGCTGCCCTCGAGATTGGCGCCTTCGACGCTGGCGCCCGCCAGATCGGCACCGCGCAGATCGGCGGCGGCGAGATCCGCCCTGGAGAGGTCGCAGCCGGCGAGCTTCGCGCCGGAGAGGCGCGTGCCGATCAGCTTGGCCCTGGTCAGGATCGCCCCGGTCAGATCGGCGCCCGTGAGATCGGCGGTGGAAAGCGTCGCCTGGCGCAGGTTCGCGCCGGAGATGTTGGCGCCGGCCAGCGCCGCACCGGTCAGGTCAACCTTGCCCATGTCGGCGCGCGCGAACTTGAAGCCGCTGCCGCCCGGCGCGACGGAAAGCAGGTTGCCGGCGCGCAGATCGACATCGGGCAGGCGCGCGCCGCGCAGGTTCGCCTCGCGCAGGATGACCCCGCGCAGATCGGCGCCGACGAAGGATGCGTCGCGCAGGTTGGCCCGTGTCAGGTCGGCGCTGAAGAGGTCGCATTTGTCGAAGATGGCGCCCTGGAAATCGCCATCCGTCAGGTCGGCCCCGGCCAGCTTGGCGCCGGTCAGGTTGATGCCGCGCAGGACCACGCCGGCCAGGCTTTGCAAGGTCAGATCGGCAGGGATGCCTCCCTTGCGCCGGAGATAGAGTTCATGCAGTTCCAGCATGCGCCGGATCTCGCTCGGCGACTTGCGCAGCCTTGCATTGAGGCCGGCGGAGAGGTTCGCATGTACCTTGGGCGCCGTCATGTGCCTTGGGCCGCCTTCCTGTCAGGACCACCGGCGAAACCTAGGGGCGTCCTGGTGAAGATCGGGTAAATGCCCTCAGGTGCCCGTCGCCTCGGCAAAGCGCTGTCGCGTCGCCGCCGGCAGGCCGGAATTGGCCACCGAGCGACCAAGCGCACGCAGGGCGACGCGCTCCTCCGCGCCCGCCCTGCGCAGCAGGTCGAGCATCAGCGTGGCGATGGCCCGCTTCTTGATGTCGCTGAAGGCGGTCCGCTCCAGCAGGAGAAGCTGCTCGATCCGCTCTGCCGTGTTGCCGGGGCGCAGCCTGATCTCCTCGAGGCCGCCGGGCAGGTCGAGGCGCGAGAAACGCCGCGCCAGCGCCCGCACCATGGCCGGACCACCCGGGAATCCGCCATCGGCATCCTGCATCTTCTCGCAAAGAAGGCCGAGCGCGCCGGCTTCGGCCCGTGCATCGCCGCGCGTCAGTCGCTGCTCGCCGGCGAGCGCGCGGGCGATGCGGTCCGCCAGCACCGCACGCATATCCGATGATTCTCTTTCGGCGATCATCCGGCCGACCATACCGGCAAGGGGCGGCAGTCCGGGCCGATCGGCGTCCATCCGGCCGGCGGCCAGATCGGCGATGGCGACGAGCGCCTGGCCGAGATGCGCCTGGCGGCCGAGCAGCTCCTGCAGCACGGTGCCGGAGGCGAGACAGTCGGCGGCGAAAGCATCGAACAAGCTGTGTGCGAGCGGGTCGCTGGCCGGCATGGCGATGTCCGCCAGAGCCGCGAGGCGGTCCATCAGCCCCTGCCTCGGCTCGATGAAACGGCAGATGGCGAAGCGCATCAGGTGTTCCTGCTGCGGCGCATCGGGTGCGGCCGCGCGGCAGGCGGCCACCAGGGCGTCGAGCCCCTCGTCGAGCATACGCGGCAGCGCGCGGCTGGCCATCAGGTCGCGCGCACGGGTGGTCGCCTCGGCGATCAGCCCGTCGAGGCGCGCCCGGCAGGCGGCCAGGCTCTCGCCGCTTTCCTCGGCGCGCTGGCGCACCACGCGATGCAGGGCGGCCGATTTGAGGCCGTCGGCCGCGTCGATCTTCTTGATCCAGCGGTAGTCGTGCAGCAGCTCCATCACGGTGACGCCGTGATGATCGAGGAAGCTGCGCAGGAGATTGCCGATGGTGCGCCGGCTGGCGGCGCCGAAGAAATCCTCGAGTGTTTCGCACCAGGTGCCCTCTTCGCCGCCGGCAGAGAGCTTGAGCGAGGTCTTGCCGCGCGGCGAGAATCGCTCCTCGTAGACAGGCTTTGCCGTGGTGAAGCCGTCCAGCATGCTGCGCTCGCGCACCACCCGTACCGCCTCGTACTTCTCGGATGCCAGAAGAGTGCGCGCCAGTTCGACCGCTTCCGCCTCGTCATCGCGCAGGCTCTCGATCACCCAGCGGCCCTGGCTGAGCGTGGCGATCTCGAAGCGGATGATGCGGTTCTGGATCTTGCGGCCGATCACGCCTTTCCCCCGAGGCAACAGCCGTCGCATCGGGCCACGGCTTCGGCCTTGAGCCTAGAGCAGGGGTCTTAACCTTGCGTAAACGGCCGCTTTCAGCGCCCGAGCGCCATGGTGGAAGGTAGCCAGAGCGCCAGCTCCGGAATGGCCAGGACCATGAACATGCCGAGCAGCATCAGGATCACGTAGGGCAGGACGCCACGGACGATGGGGCGCAGCGAATCTCCTGTCACGCCCTTGATCACGAAGAGGTTCATGCCAACCGGCGGGGTGATCAGCGCCAGTTCGAGGTTGATGGTCAGCAGGATGCCATACCAGACCGGATTGATGCCGAGATGCAGCAGGACCGGCAATACGATCGGCGTGGTGATGAGAATGATCGAGATGGTCTCGAGGAACATGCCAAGGACGAAGACGAGCAGCATGACCGCAAGGATGAACTGCAGCGGCGTCAGGCCGACGCCGGTCACCAGCTCCAGCAGTTCCGCCGGGAGGCGCAGGACGGCAATGACATGGCCGAACATGGCGGCGGAGGCGAGGATCAGGAACAGCATCGCGGTGGTCCGTGCCGCCTCGCGCGCCGCCTCGTAGAGTTCGAGGAGCCCGAGCCGCCGGTAGGCGAAACGGGCGATCAGGATCGCCACGAGAGCACCCGCGGCGGCGGCCTCGGTCGCGGTGAAGACACCGGCATACATTCCCCCCAGCACCAGCGGCGGCAGCAGCAGGGACCAGAAGCCCTTGCCCAGGCTGTGGGCGATCTCGCCGAGCGTCGGCGCCGGCAGCCGCTCGACGCCGCGGTCGAACATGGCCGTCAGCATGCAGTAGGCGGCGAACAGTCCGGCCAGCAGCAGTCCCGGCACCACGCCCGCCATGAAGAGCGCGCCAATCGAGGTATCGGAAACGACCGCATAGAGAACCAGCGGCCCCGAGGGCGGAATCAGGATGCCGAGCGTGCCGCCTGCCGCCAGTACGCCATATGCGCCGTGGCGGCGATAGCCATAGCGGAGCATCTGCGGGATGGCGACCGTGCCGATGGTGAGCGCGGTCGCCACCGACGAGCCGGAGATGGCGGCGAAAATGGTGCAGGCGAGAACCGTCGCCACGCCCAGACCGCCGGGCCAGTTCCGCACCAGGGTGTGGGCGAAAGCATAGAGATCGTCCACGACGCGGGCCCGGATCATCACATGGGCCATCAGCGCGAAGAGCGGAATGGCGACCAGGAGATAGTTGGAGAGCTTGGCGAAGACCTCGTCGGCAAGTCCGGTGACGCGCCCCTCGACCGCAAAGAGCAGGCCGATCGACATCAGCGACATGCCGGCGAAGAGCGGAATGCCGGTCAACAGGATGGCGACGAGGCCGAGCAGGATCAGCGCCAGTGTCATCGCGGCCCCGCGCCGGCACCCGCGCCGGCCGCAACGTCCTCGATGCCACGCAGCAGGCGGAGCATGCGATTGACCGCCGCCAGCCCGAGCAGCCCGAAGCCGAGCGGCAGGGAGGCGAGCGGCAGCCACATTGGCACGGCGAGGTAGCCGACCGAGCGGACGCCCATCTCCCAGGAGAAGGACATGACATCGAGCCCCGACACCACCAGCACTCCGGAGACGAAAACGACGGCGCCCATGCCGGCGATCTCGATCCAGCGCCGGATGGTCCGGTCGAGCCGCTCGGTGAGGATGTCGATGGCGATATGTTCGCCGCGCCGCAACACCTCCGCCGCGCCCAGCATCACCGCCAGCACGATCATGTAGCTGACCAGCTCGTCACCCCAGACCTGCGGCTGATTGAATATGTAGCGGAGCGCCACGCCATAGCCGACGATGCCGGCCATGGCGAGCAGCAGAAGGGCGGCGAGCGCGCCGGCAAGTGCTGCCAGCGCGCCCGTGATCCACTCGAGGATGGCGAAGAAGCGGTTCAGAGCTTGTTCGCGAGATCGATCAGCTTCGCCGCATCCGGCGAGGACGCCTTGAAGGCGTCGATCACCGGCGGCTGCATGACCGCCTTGAAAGCCTTGGCTTCCTCGGGCGTCTGGATGTGCAGGGTCATGCCCTTGTCGCGAAGCTGCTTCACCGCATCCTCGGCCGTCTTTTCGGTCAGCGGGATCGAGTCCTGCTCCGCCTTGGCGCTTGCCTCCGCCAGGGCCTTCTTGAGATCGGCCGGCAGCTTGTCATGCCAGGCCGGATTGACGTACATGTGGAAGTAGACGGTAAAGAACGGCGCCACCGTGCCGTACTGCTGCACCTCGAAGAACTTCCGGCTGTAGGCGGCGGAGACGTCGGTCAGGCCGGCATCGATCACCCGCGTCTGCAGGGCGTTGTAGACCTCGGAACCTGGCATCGAGGAGGGCGCCGCGCCGGCCGCAACCAGGCCGGCATCGACCAGCTTGTTGAGGCCGCGGATTTTCACGCCCTTGAAGTCATCGGTGCGGACCAGGGGCTTGCCCGAAGAGGTGAAGATCGACTGGCGCGTCGTGTAGAACCAGGCGACGTTGCGGACGCCTTTCTCCATGAGCTTGTCGTTGAGCAGCTTCGCCGCTTCGGAATCGGGGAATTTCTTGATTCGCTCAAGGTCGGTCAGGAAGTAGGGAATCGTCACCAGGTTCATTTCCGGGATCGTATTGCCCCACTGGAAGTTGACCGAAAGCGCCGCTTCGACCTGGCCGCGGGCGACGGCGGCATGGTTCTGCTCCGGCTTGAAGGCCTGATTGGCGCCCAGGATCTGCACGTCCATCCGCCCGCCCGAACGGGCCTTGAGATCGGCTGCCCACTGCTCGGTCAGCTTGGCGATGTGGTGACCGGGCGGAAGCTGGTGGCTGACCCGCATCTGCACTTGCTGGGCCGCCGCGCTTCCGGCCATCAGAACCGCGCCAGCCAGGGCCGCCATCGCGGCATATCGCTGCAACATCTGTCTTTCCTCCCTTGTCATCAATCCGCCGCGTCACGCGGCTTTCCCGTTGCGCCGCGCCGTTCGAGGAGCGCGTGCGCCGCATCCTGGTGGCCGGCCTCGCGGGCGCGCAGCCGGTCCAGCCCGACGAGCGCATGGAAGCGCTCGAAATCGTACATGCGGTCATAGACCGCCTTTGCCGTGCCATGGCGGATGATCTCGCCAAGCGCCATCTCGAGCGCCTGCGCCACCGCATAGGTGCAGGCTGTCGGATAGGCGACGGTGGCATAGCCGATCTCCTGCAGCGCCTCGGGCGTGAGGATCGGCGAGCGGCCGGCATCGAGGTTGTTGGCGAGGCAGGGACCATCCAGGCTGGCGCAGATGCGGCGCATGTCGGCTTCCGTCTCCGGCGCTTCGACGAAGAGCAGGTCCGCCCCCGCCTCGCGCGCCGCCGCCGCCCGTTCGATGGCATCCTCGATGCCGTTGACCGCCAGCGCATCGGTGCGCGCCATGATCACAAGGTCGGCGTCCTGGCGCGCATCGAGCGCCGCCTTGACCTTGGCGAGAAATTCCTCGAGCGGGATCACTGCCTTGCCCGTCATGTGGCCGCAGCGCTTGGGAAAGACCTGATCCTCGATGAAAAGACCGGCGACGCCGGCCTTCTCGTAGGTGCGCACTGTGCGCGCCACGTTCGTGACATTGCCAAAGCCGGTGTCCGCATCGGCGAAGACCGGCAGTTCGGTCGCGTCGCAGAGGCGCGAATAATAGTCCGCCATCTCCGTCATGCCGAGCTGGGAGGTGTCGGGCTGGCCGAGCAGTGTCGCCGAGGCGCTGTAACCCCCGGAGGTGATGGCGGAAAATCCGAGCCGCTCGGCGATGCGCGCGCCGAGCGCGTCATGGACGCCGGGCAGCAGCAGGATTTCGGGTGATTCGATAAGCTGCCGGAACCGTGTGGTGCGCCGCAATTTGCCGTTCCCTCCCCTCGGATACAGCGCCGGGCCACTTGCCGGGCGCGGCGAGCGATCTTGGCCCAGCCCGGCCCCGCGAACAAGTCCGACGTTGGCGGCAGACCTATTCCGATGAGCCCATGCGCGTCGCCTCGACGAACTGTTCGGTGTTCTCGTCGATGCTGCGCGCGGCGCGCCCGCGCGGGGCATGGACATAGAGCTGCCTGCCGCGGGCGCTCGCCGAGGCCGCCGGGGGTTCGGGCAGGTGGTAATGGACGGGGCGCGCGTGATCGGCCATGAGCTTGTCGACCGAATAGACGCTGTTATAGCGGAACATGCCGCGCATGAAATTGGTCTGCCCGCGCAACAGGTGGCCGGCGATGGCGCGGGCCACGCCGCGCCCGGTGCGCCAGTTCAGATGCTTGCGGTAGAGGATGCGCTGGGTCTCGACCAGTTCCGCATAGAATCGCTCGAGCGGCAGCCTGGTCGGCAGAACCGCGTGCTGGATGTCGAACAGCCGGTAGTCGCGGCTGGTCAGGCGCCGCTGCTCGGTAAGCCAGGTCTCGGTGCCTGGATAAGGCGTGTTGATGCTGATATTGACGATCTCCGGCACCTCCATGCACCATTCCCGCACGGTACGGAAACGCTCCTCGTCCCAGTCCGGATCTGCGATCAGGTTGATCGCCACCATGATGCCGAGCGAGCGGGCGAACTCGAGCGCCTCGAAATTTCGTCCGAGCGGAATACGCTTGCGATACTTCGTCAGTCCTTCCTCATCGATCGCCTCCAGGCCAAGGAACATGTAGCTGACGCCAAGCTGCTTCCAGAACCGGAAGACCTCCTTGTTGCGCAGCAGCACATCGCCACGCGTCTCGAGGTAATAGTTCTTGCGGATGCCTTTGCGCGCGATCGCCTCGCCGATGGCGAATCCGTGCTGGTCCTGGATGAAGGCGACATCGTCGACGATGAAGATGCCGGGTTCGCGGATGGTGCCGAGTTCCTCGACCACGCGTTCGGGACTGACCAGCCGGTAGCTGCGACCGTAGAACGTCCAGGCGCTGCAGAACGAACAGTCCCACGGGCAGCCGCGCGAGAACTCGATGGAGGCGCAGGGATCGAGCACGCCGAGGAAGTAGCGGCGGCGATGGCGCAGCAGATCGCGCGCGGGCATCAGATCGTCGAGGGAATGCACGAAGCCTGGCGCCGGTCCTTCGCCCGCCGCCGTCACCGCGCCCGGGACGGATGCGACGGCATCGCGGTCCGATTCGAGGGTCTCCAGCAGCGCGACCATCGCAGGTTCGCCTTCGCCCTTGAGGACGCAGTCTATGGCGCCGCCACCATGCTCGATGATGGCGCGTGCCGTGAAGGAGGCGCTATGCCCGCCGACGCAGACGAAGCAACCGGGTTCGATGGCCTTCGTCTCCTTCGCGAAATCGATGATTTCCGGCACGTTGGCGAGGTAGTTGCAGGAGAACGCCACCACGTCCGGCGCGAAGTCGCGCAGCATGCGGCGATAATCCTCCGCGCTTTCGGACTGGAGGTCGATCAGCCGCACCTCGTGGCCCGCCTTGCGGGCCGCTGCCGCCACGATCTCGAGTCCCAGTGGCTCGAGCCGCAGGAACACCTTCGTGTACATCAGCGGGCCGGGATGGACGAAGAAAACCTTCATGCAAGCCTCCCTGCGGCGCGGCGATCGGGCGTGGGCGAGGCGGCCCCGCCCGCAGTCTCCGCCCCGGCAATCTACAGGCGAGCGAGCCTCCGGTCGACCGCGACATGCAGCGGCTCGCTGCCATCGGCATCTCCCATGTGGCGTTTCGCCGCAGGCGGCGTTGCGCCAGATCAAGGCAGGAGCATCCCGCGCGGCCCAGCCTTCCTGCATACGAAGGAGGTGTGGCGATGCAGAGGGAAGCGGCGAGGGGAACAGCGCCGTCCGATGGCGGCATCGGCGGGTGGGTACGCGAATGCGTGCGCCGGGGCAGCGCGATTGGCGAGTATCTGCGCTTGCGCGGCGCCGAACGGGAGCGCCTTGCCTCGGACCTGGCGGTGCAGCCCGGCGATCTCGACTATCTGGTGCGCGCGGGGAGCGAGGCACTGGAACTGCCGGCCATGATGCGCCGAGCCGGGATCCGCGAGCCGATTGCCGCAACCGACCTCGGCCTGCTGCGGGACATGCAGCGCGTCTGCTCCCTCTGTCGTACCCGCAACGAATGCCGGCGTTTCCTGGCTGGCGAGGTGGCGGGCGGTTATGGGCGGATCTGCCCAAATGCCGGCAACCTCGATTATCTCGCCGCGCGTTCCATGGAACAGGCGGCCTGCGAGGAGGGGAGGGACGGATGAGCATGATCGAGAAACTGAACCGGCGCGCGACGCTGTTCGGCAGGATGCTGGAGCGGCTGGAGGTCGACGTGGATCAGGCGGCGCGCTCCCAGGCGTTCGGGGTGTCGGCGCGGACCTGCATCTTCTGCCCCAATGCGACCGACTGCGCCGAATGGTTCGCCGAGGGCGCACATGGCAACGCCTACCGGCAATTCTGTCCGAATGCCAGGCGGCTTGAGGGGATGCCGCAGCGTCATCTGCGCGCGTAAGGCCGGCGCCGCCTTTCGCGGCAAGCCTGATCGAGGGGGAGGGGGATGGGCTTTTGCGGATTGCGCGGTCTCTGCGCGGGACTGCTGACGGTGGGGCTTTCGCTCGCGGCACCGGCCAGGGCGGACGGGTTTTTCGACTTTCGCGGCTCGCTGGGCGAGAAGGGCGGACACAAGCGCTACGTCCCAGCGCTCTCCAATCCGCTCTTCAACGAGACACCCTATATCACCACCGAATTGCGCCCGATCTATCTGCATCAGGACATTCCCAACGACTTCCTGACGCGCGGCGGCAGCATCGATCTCGGGGCGGCGGAACTGCGCATCGCGCTGACCGACCGGCTTGGCTTCATCGCCTCGAAAGACGGCTATGGCAAGATCCGCTTCAAGAAGCTGCTGCCCGACGACAGCGGCTTCGCCAACATCTCCTTCGGGTTCAAGTATGCGGTGATCTCGGATCCGGCGCAGGACCTGATCGTCACGCTGGGCGCGGAGTACGAACCGCCGAGCGGCAACCTGAAGGCGGGCCTGATCAGGCTGCAGGGCGATGGCGACGGGTTTCTCGATCTTTTCGTCACCGGTGCCAAGGCCTTCGGCAAGCTCGGCCTGCAAGGCTCGGTCGGCACCAATCTCGCCATCGATGGCGACCATGACAGTTCCATGCTGCATTACTCGGCGCATGCGAGCTACGAGCTGCTGCCGAACTTCTTTCCCCTGGTGGAGTTCAACGGCTTCACCACCATCAGCAAGGGCAAGCGCACGGTCGCCAATTTCGAGGGCGTCGATCTGGTGAATTTCGGCAGCACCGAATCCGGCACCGTGGCGACCATGGCGGTCGGCGCGCGTTACCGCTTCAACCGGCATTTCCAGATCGGCGCCGGCTACGAATTTCCGGTCACCGAACGCGAGGACATCCTCAACTGGCGCGTCTATTTCGACGCCGTGATCACTTTCTGACCGGCTTCATCGGCCGTGCAACAGGCCGCTCCGATGCTCTAGGATCGCCCCTTCGCGGCGCGGGGGTGGTCGAGATGGAAGGCGGCGAGCGGATCTGGCTTGGGCGGACTTTCGCCGATGCCGTCGAAGAGGCGGCGGCGCGCCATGGCGCACGCGAGGCGGTGGTCTTTCAGGAACAGCGACTCACGTTTGCCGCTCTTGCGGGGCGCGTGCGGGATTTCGCCATGGGCCTCGCCGGCCTTGGCATCGGCAAGGGCGACCATGTGGCGCTGTGGATGTCCGACTGCATCGAATGGGTCGTGGCGCGCTGGGCCGTGCCCTATATCGGCGCGATCCTCGTCCCCGTGAACACCCGCCTGCGCGGCAGCGATCTCGCCTATATCCTGCGCCAGTCCAACGCCTGCCTCCTGGTCATGGACCAGCGCTTCGGTGAATTCTCCTATCTCGACGTGCTGGAGACCATTGCTCCCGGCTTCCCCGCGCAGCCGGCCGGCGCCTGGCAAACGCCGGAACTGCCGCGTCTGCGCGCCGCCATCGCGCGAGGACCGGATGCCGGCCCCGCATTGTTCGATTTCGCGGCCATCGAAGGCCAAGGCCGGGCGCGGCTGGCCGGCGATCCCGCCGCGCTGGCCGGCCTGCGTGCGGCAGTCCGGCCGGAGGATGTCGCGCAGATCGTCTATACCTCGGGCACCACGTCCCTGCCGAAAGGTGCCATGGTCCGGCATGGGCCGCTGTTGCAGAACAACTTCAATTCCGGCCGGCGCGTGCAGGTGACGGAGGCCGACGCCTACCTTCTTTCTGTGCCCTCTTTCAGCGCGTCCGGCGTCGCCAATCACGTTGGCTGTCTCGTTCATGGCGCCAAGCTCGTGCTGATGGAACGCTTCAGCGCCGAGGAATTCTGCCGGCTGGTCGAGCGCGAGCGGGCGAGCATGGCATTCTTCGCCGACCCGCTGGTCTATGACCTGCAGCGCTTCCCGCGCCGGTCGGAGTTCGACCTTTCCAGCCTGCGCACCGGCTCGGGCGGACCGCTCTCGCAAGCATCCTTCGACTTTCTCTGCCAGGAGATCGGTCTCGGCGAGATGGTTCACACCTACGGCATGAGCGAGACCTCGAACGCCGTCTGCCGCGGCGACGGCCGCGCAAGCTTCGCGGAGCGGCGCCGGTCCGCGGGCCGGCCCCTGCCGGACATTCGCGTCAGGATCGTCGATCCCGCGAGCGGCCGCGCGCTGGCGCAGGGCGAGGCGGGAGAGATCTGCGTCGGCGGCTACACCGTGATGGCCGGCTACTACGACAAGCCGGAAGACACCGCGGCCATGATCGACGGGGAAGGCTGGCTGCATACCGGCGATCTCGGCTGCTTCAACGGATTTGGCGAACTCGTCTTCATGGGACGGCTCAAGGACGTGATCAAGCCCGGCGGCTTCAACGTCGCCACCTCGGAGATCGAGGAGTTCCTGCTCACGCACCCGGCGGTGGCGCAGGCGGCGGTGATCGGCCTGCCGGACGCACGGCTGGGGGAAGTGCCCTGCGCCTTCATCGAGCGCCGCCCCGGCATGGCACTCGCCGAGGCCGAGCTGATCGACTGGTGCCGGCGCGCCATCGCCTCCTACAAGGTGCCGCGTCACGTCCTGTTCGTGAACGAGTGGCCGCTGACCGGCACGCACAAGATCCGCAAGAACCGCCTGAAGGAAATGGCGTCCGCGCTGCTCGACGAGCGCGCGCCCTAGTCTAGCGCCCGCAGGCGGTGACGCCGCCATCGACGACGATGGTCTGGCCGGTGATGAAGGTGGCGGCCGGCGCGGCGAGGAAGACGGCAGCGCCGGCGATGTCCCCGGGCTCGCCGATGCGCCCCAACGGATAGCGCGCGCGCACCGCGGCCAGCTTCTCCGGGTCCTGCCATTGCCGGCTGGAAAGGCGCGTGCGGACCAGTCCCGGCGCGATGATGTTGACGCGCACATTGTCGGCGGCGAACTCCGCGGCGAGATTGCGCGCCGCCTGCGAAACCGCCGCCTTCGATACGCCATAGGCGCCGGAGATCGGCCCGGCCCGCATGCCGGAAATGCTGGACAGAACGATGATGGCGCCGTCCTGCCGCTTCTTCATGTCGGCGTGCGCCATGGTGGCGAGCCAGATGACGGAGAGGACGTTGGTATCCATGGTCCGGTGGTAGATTTCGTCCGGAAGCTGGCTGAGGGGCAGGCCGGCCGGCGTGATCGCCGCGTTGCAGACGGCGATGTCCACCCTGCCCCACCGCGCGATCGTGCCGGCCACCAGCGCGCCCAGCGCCGCCTTGTCGGTCACGTCGCAGGCGATGGCAAGCGCCTCGCCGCCGGCCGCGCCGATCTCGCCGCATACCTCCTCGCAGTCCGCCAATGTGCGGCTCGAGACCACGACGCGCGCGCCGGCCAGCGCCAGGTTGCGGGCGATGGCGCGGCCGATGCCCTGGCTGGCGCCGGTGACGATGGCGACCCGGCCGTCGAGATCGAAAAGCGGATGAACGTGACCTGTCCGCATGCGCAACTGCCTTTCCTTGGCCTTACTCGCCCTTGAAGGCCGGTTTCCGGCGTTCCGCGAAGGCGCGCCGCCCCTCCTTCGTGTCGGCGGAGGCGTGCAGCACGTGGCCGACCACCTGCTCGAGCCGCAAGCCGGCCGCGAGCGGAAGATCGAGCGCGCGGATGGCGAGTTCCTTGGCTGCCTGCACGGCGAGCGGCGCATTGGCGGCGATCCGGCCGGCGAACTCGCGGGCAGCATCGAGAAGCTTCTCCGCCGGCACGACGCGGTTGACGAGGCCGAAACGCAGCGCCGTTTCGGCGTCGATTGCATCGCCGGTCAGCAGCATCTCCATGCCGAGGCAATAGGGAAGCTGGCGCAGGATGCGCTGCGTGCCGCCATTGCCGGCGATGATGCCCCGTTTCACTTCCGCCAGGCTGAAGCGCGCCGCCGGCACGGCGATGCGAATGTCGGTCGCCATGAGCAGGGTCATCCCGCCGCCCAGGCAATGGCCGTTCACCGCGGCGATGACCGGCTTCCAGACTTCGAGACCGCGATTGAGAAGCTGGTCCTGCTGGGTCAGCCACAGTTCGCGCAATGGCTTGTCCCGGCCGACCCAGGACTTGATGTCGGCGCCGGCGCAGAAGGACTTTTCGCCGGCGCCGGTGACGATGGCGACACGGATCGCATCGTCGTCGCGCACCCGCGTCCAGACCTGCGAAAGGGCCTGGTAATGCGCGGCATCGAGCGCGTTCATGCGCTCGGGCCGGTTGATGGTGACGAGCGCGATGCCGTCGTTCAGCTCGAAATCGATGGACATGAGCGCCGGCCTCCGCCGTCAGTGCATGAGTTCGCGGATCGTCTCGCGGGCGATGAGGAGCTGCTGGATCTGCGAGGTGCCTTCATAGAGGCGGAAGACGCGGGCATCGCGATAGAGACGCTCCACCGGCTGGTCGGCGATGTAGCCGGCGCCGCCATGGACCTGCACCGCGCGATCCGCGACCCTTCCGACCATCTCGGAAGCAAAGTATTTGCACATCGAGGCGAGCTTGGTGATGCGCTGGCCCCGGTCGCGCAGGCGCGCCGCCTCCATGATCATGGCGCGGGCGGCATGCATCTCGGTCTCGGAATCGGCGATCATCGCCTGGATGAGCTGGAAATCGGCGATCGGCTGGCCGAACTGGCGGCGCTGCGTTGCATAGCTCACCATTTCGCGGATCAGTCGCCGCGCCACGCCGATGCAGCCCGAGGCCATGCCGAGGCGGCCGCGATCGAGCACCTTCATCGCCGTCTTGAAGCCCTGGCCTTCGACGCCGCCGATCAGCGTTTCGGCGGGCACGCGGCAATCCTCGAAATAGACATCGCAGGCTTTGGCGCCGCGCTGGCCCATCTTCTTGTAGGAGGGGCCGAGGCGGATGCCCGGCGTCCTGGCATCGACGATGAAGGCGGAGACGCCGCCCGCACCCTTGTTGCCCGGATCGGTCCGCGCCATGACGGTCAGCACGCCGGCGCGCGGCGCGTTCGAGATGAAGCGCTTGGTGCCGTTGATGACGTAGCTGTCGCCGTCGCGGATCGCCGTGGTGCGCAGCGAGGCGGCATCCGACCCCGCTTCGGGCTCGGTCAGGCAGAAGCTGCCGATCAGCTCGCCCCGCGCCATGCGGGCGAGGTAGCGCTCCTTCTGGGCCGGCGTGCCGTCGATGACGATGCCCTGGCTGCCGATGCCGTTGTTCGACGAGACGATGGAGCGGAAGGCGGGCGCCGCATAGGTGAGGGCGAACCAGATCTGCACCTCTTCCTCGGAATTCAGGCCGAGACCGCCATATTCCGGGGGGATGGTCAGGCCGAACAGGCCAAGCGCGCGCATCTCGTCGAGAACCTTCTCCGGCACCTCGTCGGTGGCATCCACTTCCGCCTCGATCGGCATGAGACGCTCGCGCACGAAACGCTCGACGCTGTCCAGCAATTGCCGAAAAGTGATGTCGTCCAAAGCCATGCCGCTCCTCCTCGTGCCTTCGTGGCGCCGGATGATGGCACAATCCGGCTGGATTGTATCGCGCGCTTATGGCTCCAATTTCGTTGACTTGTGCGCATGCATGGGCAAGCCTGTCCAGACAATCGGTCGCCATTGCTACCGGCCGGTGCGAACGACCCGGCAGGGCGACGAAATATCGGGGGAGGAGACATGCCAAGACGCGTAGAGAGTTCCGGGCGTCCGGGTCCGGCCGGATTGGGCCTGCTTGCCTGTGCCGGCCTGGCGATGTTCACCGCCTTGCCGGTGGCGGCGGCGCCCAGGGGCGAGGTCACCATCGCCCAGCCGGTGATCCGCCAGCAGTACGATCCGACCAACCAGGTGGCGGCGACCGACTATCTGGTCTACGACAAGGTCTTCGATGGCCTGCTCAACCTGGAGCCCGACGGCAAGAAGCCGGCGCTGGCGCTGAGCTGGGAGGTGAGCGCCGACGGCAAGCAGCTCGACTTCCGCCTGCGCGAGGGCGTGAAGTTCCATAACGGCGATCCGTTCTCGGCCGAGGACGTGAAGTTCACCTTCGAGCGCATCCTGCTGCCCGACAACACCCATTCCTATCGTGGCGCCACGGTCGAATCGCTGGACCGGGTCGAGGTGATCGGTCCCCATCACGTGCGCTTCCATCTCAAGAAGGCCTGGCCTGCCTTCTTCACCTCCTCGCGCTATGCCATGCAGGGCATCCTGCCGAAGAAGTATTTCGAGAGCGTCGGCGCCAAGGGCTTCCAGGAGAAACCGGTCGGCACCGGGCCGTTCAAGGTGGCGGAGGTGCGCACCGGCGAACTGACCCGTTACGACGCCCACACCGAATACTGGGGCAAGGTCTCGAACGTGCAGCGCATCACCGAGCGGCTGGTGCAGGAGCCCTTCGGCCGCTATGCCATGCTCGAGCGCGGCGAGGTCGATATCGTCATGGACCTGACCGGGCCGCTGCTCGAACGCATCCGCACCAACCCGAAGATCCGCATCGTTTCGGCCAAGTACAGCGGCACTTCGGGCATGTACTTCAACAAGACGAAGTTTCCTGAATCGGCCGACCGGCGGGTGCGGATGGCGGTGGCGCATGCGCTCAACCGCGAGCAGGTGGCCTCCACCATCCTCAACGGCGTCTGCGAGATGGGGACCAGCATCTTCACCCCGGCCACTTTTGGCTATCTCGAGGGGCTCGAGCCGATCAAGCACGATCCGGCGAAGGCGAAGGCGCTGCTGGCGGAAGCCGGCATCAAGCCGGGCCACGAGATTTCCTTCTCGATCCATACCCAGTCATTTTCCTCGCTGCCGAACGCCCCGCTGGTGCTCGAGGTCTTCGCCGGCAATCTGGAGGCGGTCGGCTTCAAGGTGACGCGCGAGCCGCTCGAGACCGGCGCCTGGCTCGCCATGATGCGCGGCGCCAAGCAGCCCAGCGTCTTCTACGGGCCCTCCTCGCTGCCCGACGATGGCGGCGAGACGATCAACAGCTGGTTCCGCCCGAACTCGGTCTGGTCCTCGGGCAACATCAACGTGCCGCAGTATGACGAGATGTTCCGCGCCCAGCTCCAGGTCTCCGACCTGAAGGCGCGCGAGAAGATCCTGCATGACTTCGCCCGTCTCGAGCACGAGCGGCGCGAGGGCCTGCCGCTCTTCTGGTGCGACACGCCCTTCGCGGTCGGGCCGCGGATCAAGGAATGGAAGCTCGGGCTGGGCTCGGGCTATCACATGAAGCTGAACACCCTGGTGCTGGCCAACTGACCGGCTCTGCCTCCGGGCTCCGGCCGCGCGCGCGGCCGGGGTCCGGGCGGCAGGGTGGGTGACGGATGAAACCAATCGAAACGGGGGAAATCATGAGGAATGCGAAACGGCGCCTCGGCGCCGGGGGACTGGGCCTTGCATCGCTCGCCGTGCTGATGGCGGGCGCGCCGGCCATGGCGGAACCGAAGGGAACCGTGACCATCGCGCAGGCGCTGCTGCGCCAGATGTTCGATCCGACCCTGACGGTCGCCATTCCCGATTTCACCAACTGGGACATGATGTATGACGGTCTGCTCAATCTCGGGCCGCAGGGCAAGTTTCCCGCGCTCGCCGAGAGCTGGACCGTGAGCGCCGACGGCAAGCAGATCGACATCAAGCTGCGCCGCGGCGTGAAGTTCCATAACGGCGATCCCTTCTCGGCCGAGGACGTGAAGTTCACCTACGACCGCATCCTCGCGCCCGACAACACCCATTCCTACCGCCAGGCCTTCGTCGAGCTGATCGAGCGCGTGGACGTGGTCGCGGCCGACCATGTCCGGCTGGTGCTGAAGGGCCCCTGGCCCGCTTTCTTCACCTCGGCCCGCTATGCGATGCAGGGCATCCTTCCCAAGGCCTATTACGAGAAGGTCGGCCCGAGAGGCTTCCAGCAGAAGCCGGTCGGCACCGGGCCCTTCAAGCTGGTCGAATCCCAGGCCGGCGAATGGAACCGCTTCGAGGCCAATGCGGATTACTGGGCCGGTTCGCCCAAGGTGAAGACGGTCAACGTGCGTCTGGTCAAGGAGCCGTTCACCCGCTTTGCCATGCTGGAGCGGGGCGAGGCCGACATCATCGTCGGCCTGACCGGCCCGCTGCTCGAGCGCATCCGGCAGAACCCGAAGATGCGCATCGCCTCGTCGAAATACTCGGGCACCTCGGCCATGCATTTCGGCCGCAAGGAGTTCCCGGAGGCGAAGGACCGGCGCGTGCGGCTCGCCGTCGCCCATGCGATGAACCTCGACGAGATCGGCCGCACCATCCTGGGCGGGGTGTGCGAGCGCGCCACCAGCATCTTCACGCCGGCGACCTTCGGGCATCTCGAAGGCCTGTCGCTCATCCCGCACGACCCGGCGAAGGCGAAGGCGCTGCTGGCCGAGGCCGGCATCAAGCCCGGCCATCAGGTCTCCTTCTCGCTGCACACGGAATCGTTCGGCTCCCTGCCCAACGGGCCGCAGGTGCTGGAAGCCATCGCCGGCAATCTGGAGGCGGTCGGCCTCAAGCTCGAACGCCGGCCGCTCGATACCGGGGCCTGGATGGCGATGATGCGCGGCGGCAAGCAGCCCGGCATCGTCTATGGTCCTTCCTCGCTGCCCGACGATGGCGGCGAGACCATCAACGGCTGGTTCGCCTCCTGGTCCGTCTGGTCGGCGGGCAACGTCAACGTGCCGGAATATGACGAGATCTTCCGCAAGCAGCTCCAGATCTCGGACCCGGAGGAGCGCAAGAAGGTGTTGCAGCAATTCGCGAAGCTCGAGCATGAGCGGCTGGAGGCGGTCCCGCTCTACTGGTGCAGCACGCCCTTTGCCGTCGGCGCGCGGGTCAAGCGCTGGGAGCCGGGCGTTTCGAGCGGCTATCACATGAACCTGGTCAATCTGGAACTGGCGGACTGACCTTCCACCCTGCCGCCGCCGGGAGGGCAGACCTTCCGGTGGCGGCGCTTTCTTCTCCTTCCCCGAGACCCGAGCCCGCGGCCGGCCATGCTCCGGCCATCAATCCGCCCGGATTGGCGGGGACGATCCTTGCCATCGCGGGCGCGCGGATTGCCGCCCGCCGGAACGAAGGGGAAAGATCATGCGGAACATCTCGAAACTGGGCCTCGCCGTCGCGGCGGCCTTGATCCTTGGCGGCGCCGCCGGCGCCGGCGCCCAGCCGGCCGGCACGCCGAAGACCAGCAATCCGGTGCCGATGGATTGCGCCCGCCTCGCCGATCCGGCCGCCAAGGCGGAATGCGTGCGCGCGCAGGAGCGCCAGCGCGCGCAGGAGCGCGATCGCAAGGCGGGCCAGGGCCAGGTGCAGGGCACCGGCGTCGGCAAGGGCAAGGGCCAGGGTGCGGGCGTCGGCCAGGGCTCCGGCCAGGGCGCGAGCAAGGGCACCGGCCAGCTCAAGAAGAACTGAAGGGGCGAGTGAAGGCGACGTCGGCCATGGTCCGCTTGTCGCGATGTCGTGAATTCCAGTCGGCTACCGATGCGCGATATTTGGGCCATGGCCGAGTCCTTCACAATTCGCATCTTCCTGCCAGACGGCGACCCGGAAGGCGTGCGTCTGTTCGATCGCATGAACTGGACCGGGCTTGGGGTCGCCTTCCCCCGCGCCAAGTGGCAGGAGGTGCGCAAGCGGCCGGAACTGCAACGGACGGGCATTTACATCCTCGCTGGCTATGGCAGCCAGGATGACGATCTGCCCACGCTCTATATCGGACAGGCCGACGGCGTGGGGGGCCGCATCGAATCCCATTATTCGGCCAAGGAATTCTGGGACCGGGCCGTCATATTCGTCTCGAACAGTGGCGGATTGAACCGCGCCCATGTCACCTGGCTCGAATACGCGCTGGTCAAAAGAGCCAACGAGGCCCGGCGCTGTCATCTCGACAACGGCAACTCTCCGCAGGAGCCAGCCCTGAGCGAGGCGGAGAAGGCGGATACGCGCGCGTTCCTGAAGGAGATCCTGCAGATTCTACCGCTCGCCGGATTGCGGGCATTCGAGATACCGAAGGCGGTCGCCTCGCCCGAGGCCGCCGACCCTGCCATTGTCCCGCTCGCGAAAGGCGCGGGACCGGACACCATCATCGTGCCGGCGCAGAAAGAGGGCTTCGAGAGGGTCTTTCTCGGCGAGGATTGCTGGCATGCAGTCCGAATTTCGGGCGGGATGCTGGACCGGATCAAGTACATCGCCGGCTACCAGACCCAGCCGGTCTCCGCCATCACCCATTATGCGCCGGTGTCGCGGATCGAGCCCTACGGCGAGGAGGGGAAATACAAGCTGGTCTTTTCGGAGAAGGCCAAACCCATTGGCCCGATCCCCTTCGCCGATGCCCCGCAGGGCGCCATGCAGGGGACACGTTATACGACCTTCGCGAAGCTCCAGTCCGCGACCAGACTGAGCGATCTCTTGGGAAAAAGCTGATCTGGTGGCAGCCGGAGCGCCGAAGGCTTTGGCATTGCGCGGGCTACCTGTCGAGGCTGCCCCGGCAAAACGCCCAACCTCTTAATCCGATTGGAGCATCTTTGCCGGCGATGATGAGACCCGCGTTTTCGCCATAGCGCGATGATGCTGGTAGTGCCCCTCGCGAGCGAGCCGGCTTTTCTCGCACGGCGCGATATGCTATTCGGATCGTAGACGACGCTTTTCAACGCTCTGCATATCTACCGCCCGTTCGCGGACCTCCAGGTCGGCGCGCCTTTTCGCGTGCCCTGTAACCCTGGAGACTGCCATGCATTACAAGCGAAAGAAGGCTCGCACGAAGAGCCGCAGCGTCGGCGCTTTCCCGGACGGAACGCCCTCGCACTGGAACATCCTGTTCCACCATCGGCCCCGCCGTCGGCGCGACGCGAAGGGCCTCAAGCGTGTGCGTCGCGGCGACGATCCCGACGCCCTTGTCTGGGACCTCGGGAATAGCCGCCCACACAAGTATTACTGGTGAATCAAATGAACAACGCTTCAACTGACCATGGCAGCATTCTTCCGCCGAACGCGGCGGCGCTCGTCGTCGATGCGTCCGGTGACATTACTCTCCTGCTGCCAGACTATCCGGCCGCCGCCGAGGTGCCGCGTATCGTGCAATTGCTGGCGGCGGTGATGCTGCGGTCCAGGGATGAAGAATGGGTCGAGGAGATGCTGGACATCCTGGCGGACGTGCCTCGGTCATAGAAGGCCAATCCGGCGATCCCGGCAAGGGAACGAGATGACCTTCCCAATTCTCATCCCGGTAGACGTTTGGCCAAGGCTGGATCTGAGCCGAACCACTATCGATGCCTCACGTGGGACTCAGTCGGGCGCCAGCGCGACGATCCGCCGTTTTCAGGAGCTAAGCGCCGATCCGATTGGCGCGCCCGACACGATTCGAACGTGTGACCTTTGCCTTCGGAGGGCAACGCTCTATCCAGCTGAGCTACGGGCGCGTCGGGGCGGAACATAGGCCAAGGCGCCGGCCGGCGCAAGACACCCCCGCCCGCCCCGAACGCCGCCCGCCCCGAACGCCAGCCGCCCGCTACAACCGCCCCGGCGGCCTCAGCCGCCCTGGGGCCGGCTCCTGGTCAATTCGAGGAAGATATCCTCAAGGTCGCCTTCCTCGGTCGAGAGGTCGCGGATGGTGAGGCCGGCGCCGGCCACGGCGGCGAGGATTTCGCCCACTTCCGTCTGGTTCGGCCGGTAGGTGAGCTGGAGCCGGTGCGGCGGGTCGAGTTCGCCCTGGAAGCGGGCGAGGGCGGCGGGCAGGCTCTCCAGCCGTTCCGCCACCGTGATCCGGAGCTGCTTGCGGTCGATGCGCGCGAGCAGCGCCTCCGTCCGGTCGCAGGCCACCACCTCGCCATGATTGATGATGGCGACATGGTCGCAGAGCGCCTGCGCCTCCTCGAGGTAATGGGTGGTGAGCAGCACCGTGGTGCCGCGCCGGTTCAGCTCGCGCACATAGTCCCAGAGCTGCTGGCGCAGTTCCACGTCGACGCCGGCGGTGGGCTCGTCCAGCACCAGGACCGGCGGCGAATGCACCAGCGCCTTGCCGACCAGGAGCCGCCTTCGCATGCCGCCCGAGAGCGAGCGGGCATAGGCATTGGCCTGGCCGGTCAGGTGCATGGCGGCGAGGATCTCGTCGGTCCGCCGCTCCGCCTTCGGCACGCCATAGAGGCCGGCCTGGAATTCCAGCACCTCGCGCGGGGTGAAGAAGGGGTCGATGTTGAGTTCCTGCGGCACCACGCCGATGGAGGCCCGCGCCCGGCGCGGCGCCCGCTCGATCTCGAAGCCCCAGATGATGCACTGGCCGGCGGTCTTGTTGATCAGGCCGGCCATGATGTTGATGAAGGTCGACTTTCCGGCGCCGTTGGGCCCCAGCAGGCCGAAGAAGGAACCGCGCGGGATGGCGAGGTCGATGCCCTTCAGCGCCTCCTTGGCCGGCAGGCGACCGCGCGCCGCATAGGTTTTCTTCAGGCCGCGCGCCTCGATGGCGTTGGCGGGGGCGGGGTCGGGGACGATGTCGCGGACGGCCTGCATCGGCGGAACCTGGCGGGAGGGCGGGGCGGCGGTTGATTGCCGGGCGGCAATCGGTATCATTCGCCGCGCGCCGCGGTCAATCCTTCGGCCGGCGCGGCTTCTCGGAGGATGCGGATGAGCGAGGCGGAACTGGCGGAAACCGTGCTGGTGGACGAGCCCAAGGTCGCCTGCGACGGCGGCGACGGTCCGCTCGGCCATCCCCGCGTCTATCTCAACATGGGCGAGCGGGACCGGATCGACTGCCCCTATTGCGGCCGCGTCTTCAAGCTGAAGCCGGGCGCGCGCCGAACCTCGCATGGCCACTGAGGCACCGGCAGGGGGACGGCGGCACCGGGTCTATCTGGTCGACGGCTCGGGCTACATCTTCCGCGCCTATCACGCCCTGCCGCCGCGCCAGCGCGGCGACGGCATGCCGGTCGGCGCCGTCTTCGGCTTCTGCAACATGCTCTACAAGCTGATCGAGGACATGCTGAGCGACGGCACGGTCAGCCACGCGGCGGTGATCTTCGATGCCGGCCGCCACACCTTCCGCAACGACATCTACCCCGAATACAAGGCCAACCGGCCGGAGGCGCCGGAAGACCTGGTGCCGCAATTCCCGCTGTTTCGCGACGCGGTGCGCGCCTTCAACCTGCCCTGCATCGAACAGGACGGTTTCGAGGCGGACGATCTGATCGCGAGCTATGCCCGCGCGGCCCGCGCGCAGGGGGCGGAGGTGGTCATCATCTCCTCCGACAAGGACCTGATGCAGCTCGTCAACGACGATGTCGGCATGCGCGACCCGATCAAGGATCGCCCGATCGGTCATGCGGAAGTGATGGAGAAATTCGGCGTCCCTCCCTCGAGGGTGGTGGACGTGCAGGCGCTCGCCGGCGATTCGACCGACAACGTGCCCGGCGTGCCCGGCATCGGCATCAAGACCGCCGCCCAGCTCATCAACGAGTATGGCGATCTCGATACCCTGCTCGCCCGGGCCGGCGAAATAAAACAGCCGAAACGCCGCGAGAGCCTGCTTGGCCATGCCGAGGCGGCGCGGATCAGCCGCGAGCTGGTCCGCCTCAAGGACGATGTGCCCCTGAGCCACGGTCTCGACGATCTCGCCTTCCGCGCGCCGCGGCCCGAAACCTTGCTCGGCTTCCTGAGGGAGATGGAATTCCACCGCCTGCGCGAGCGGGCGCAGGCGCGCTTTGCCAGCGGCGAGCCGGTCGTCGATGACGGGCTGCTGCCGGAGGGCGAGCGGGCGACGCCTGAGCCGGAGCAGGCGGCTCCCGCCTACGAACTGGTGCAGGAGTTGCCGGCGCTCGATCGCTGGATCGCGCGGGCGCGCGCCGCCGGGCTGCTCGCGGTCGATACCGAGACCACCTCGCTCGACACGATGCGGGCCGATCTGGTCGGCATTTCGCTGGCGCTCGGTCCCGGCGATGCCTGCTACATCCCGCTTGCCCACAAGGGACGCAAGGCCCAGGGCACGCTGGCGCTGGAGGGCGAGGCGGCGGGCGAGGCGCCGCCGCAGATCCCGGCGGCCGAGGCGCTGGCGCGGCTCAAGCCGCTGCTCGAGGATCCAGCCGTGCTCAAGGTCGGGCAGAACATCAAGTACGATGCGCAGATCTTTGCCCGTCTCGGCATCGATATCGCGCCGGTCGACGACACGATGCTGATGAGCTTCGTGCTGGATAACGGCCTGCACGGCCATGGCATGGACGAGCTATCCGAACTGCATCTCGGCCACAAGACGATCTCCTTCGCCGAGGTTGCCGGCAGCGGCAAGGCGCAGGTCACCTTCGACCAAGTGCCGCTCGAGCGGGCGCTCGCCTACGCGGCCGAGGATGCCGATGTCACCCTGCGGCTGCACCGGCTGCTCAGGCCCCGCCTGCTCGCCCAGCGCATGGTTTCGGTCTACGAGACGCTCGAGCGTCCGCTCATCCCCGTGCTGCGCGCCATGGAGGCGGAGGGTGTGCGGATCGATGTCGATGTCCTGCGCGATCTGTCCGCCGATTTTGCCCGCCGCATGACGGCATTGGAGGGCGAGATCCACCGGCTTGCGGGCGAGGAATTCAATATCGGCTCGCCCAAGCAGCTCGGCGAGATCCTGTTCGAGAAGATGAGCCTGGGCGGCGGGCGCAAGGGCAAGACCGGCGCCTGGGGGACCGGCGCGGACGTGCTGGAGGAACTGGCGGCGCAGGGGCACGATCTGCCGGCGCGGGTGCTGGACTGGCGGCAGCTCTCGAAGCTCAAGAGCACCTATACCGATGCGCTGCAGACGCAGATCAACCCGCGGACCGGGCGCGTGCACACGACCTACGCCCAGGCCGCCACATCGACCGGACGGCTTGCCTCCACCGATCCCAACCTGCAGAACATCCCGGTGCGCACCGAGGAAGGGCGCAAGATCCGCCAGGCCTTCGTCGCGCCGCCGGGATCGAAGCTCGTCTCCGCCGACTATTCGCAGATCGAGCTGCGCCTGCTCGCCCATATCGCCGATATCGGCGCCCTCAAGGAAGCCTTCGCGAAAGGCATCGATATCCATGCGCTGACCGCCTCCCAGGTCTTCGACCTGCCGATCGAGGGCATGGACCCGATGGTCCGCCGCTACGCCAAGGTGATCAACTTCGGCCTCATCTACGGCATGTCTGCCTTCGGCCTGGCGCGCGAACTCGGCCTCGAGCGGCAGGCGGCCGCGGCCTACATCGACCGCTACTTCGCCCGCTATCCCGGCATCCGCGATTATATGGAGCGCACCAAGGAACAGGCGCGCGCCAGCGGGCACGTCACCACCATCTTCGGCCGGCGCTGCCACTTCCCCGGCATCCGCGACAAGAACCCGGCGCGGCGCAATTTCCAGGAACGGGCGGCGATCAACGCGCCGATCCAGGGCTCGGCCGCCGACATCATCAAGCGCGCCATGATCCGCATGCCGGACGCGCTGCGCGAGGCCGGCCTGAAGGCGCGCATGCTGCTGCAGGTGCATGACGAACTGGTCTTCGAGGTGCCGGAGGCGGAGCTGGAGCAGACCGCGCGCCGGGTGAAGGAGGTCATGGAAAAGGCCGCGAGCCTCTCGGTGCGCCTCGTGGTCGATACCGGAACGGGCGACAACTGGGCCGCCGCGCATTAAGGCGCCTCAGGCGCCGAGCAGGCGCTCCACATAGGCCGGCACCACTTCGCTCGCCGGGCCATAGACCTGCTCGTGGAACAGGGTATGCCCTTCGGAAGGTTCCAGGTTGAGCTCGACCGTGTGCGCCCGCCCGCCTTCGCGCACCTGCTGCACGAAGCCCGCCGCCGGATAGACATTGCCCGACGTGCCGATGGAGACGAAGAGGTCGCAGGCCGCCAGCGCCAGCTCGATCTTCGACATGGCGAAGGGCATCTCGCCGAACCAGACCACGTGCGGGCGCAGCCTGCCCTTCGTGCTGCATTCGGCGCAGACATGCTCGAGCGAGAGGTCTTCCCGCCAGACGCGCACGCTCTCGCAGGCCGCACAGCGGACCTTGGCAAGTTCGCCATGCATGTGGATCAGGTTGCGGCTGCCGGCCTTCTCGTGCAGGTCGTCGACATTCTGCGTCACCACCAGTACGCGGCCGGGATGCTCGCGCTCGAGCCGCGCGAGGGCATGGTGGGCCGGGTTCGGCCGAGCTTCGAGCAGGTTGCGCCTTCGCGCATTGTAGAATTCATGCACGAAGGCCGGATTGCGGGCGAAGCCCTGCGGCGTCGCCACCTCTTCCAGGTCGTACTTCGTCCACAGCCCGTCCTTGTCGCGAAAGGTGCCGAGGCCCGACTCGGCCGAGATGCCGGCACCGGTCAGGATGACGATGCGCTGGTGACGGGCCATGGTCAGACGCCGCCGCCCCGGCCCAGCGGATAGGTCGCTTCCGCCTGGTGGATTGCGCCGTCCCGCGCCAGGAAACTCGAGAAGAGCACGAATTCCTCCACCCGGAAGGGCGCGGACCGGTAGAGGCCATGTCCGGCGAGATAGTCCGCCACCCGCCGGTCCGGCGCGCCGCGCAGCCGCGCCAGGGTGACGTGAGGATGGTATTTGCGCGGTTCCGGTTCAAGTCCCTCGGCGCGCAGGCGCTGCTCGATGCGCGCCTGCAGGTGCCGCAGCGGCTCGGACGCCTGCACGCCGGCCCAGACCAGATCGACGCGGCGGCCCTCACCGAACTGCCCGACACCCGAAAGGCGCAGCTCGAACGGCTCGCCCCGCACATGGCTCAGACTGTCGGCGATGTCGCGGAACAGCCTTCCATCCACGTTGCCGATGAAGCGCAGAGTCAGATGCAGATTCTCGGGCCGCGTCCATTTCGCGCCGGGAATCCCCGCCATGATCGGGGCGAGGCTGGCGCGGATCTCGTCGGGCAGGGCGATGGCGGCGAAAAGGCGGATCATGGCCTGCGCCCGTCGTCAGGGGCAAACGTTGGGCCAGCGCCGGTGGATTGCCTCGATCCCCGCCAGCACCTCTCCGGGCAGGGTCAGCTTCAGGCTGTCGATGTTGCGCGCGAGCTGCGCGGTGCTGGTCGCGCCGATGATGTTGGCGGTGAGGAAGGAACGGCCATTGACGAAGGCAAGCGCCATCGCATCGGGTGCCAGGCTGTGCCGGCGCGCCAGCTCGATATAGGCGGCGGTCGGCTCGGCCGCTTCGGGGCGGGTATAGCGCTGGAAGCGCTCGAACAGGGTGAGCCTGGCGCCGGCCGGCCAGGGCTTCGTCTGGTACTTGCCGCTCAGCACGCCCATGGCGAGCGGCGAATAGGCGAGCAGGCCGACATCCTCCCGATGCGCGATCTCGGCAAGGCCGATCTCGAAGCTGCGGTTGAGCAGGTTGTAGGGATTCTGGATGGCGGCGATCCGGGGCAGGCCATGGCGTTCGGAGAGGCGCAGGCATTCCATCAGCCCCCACGGCGTCTCGTTGGACAGGCCGATGGCGCGCACTTTTCCCTCGCGCACCAGGTCCGCCATCGCCTCGAGCGTTTCAAGGAGCGGCACGGCATCGTCCGCCGGGTCGTGCTCGAAGCCGAGCTGGCCGAAGGCATTGACCTTCCGGTCCGGCCAGTGCGTCTGGTAAAGGTCGATATAGTCGGTCCGCAGCCGCTGCAGGCTGCCCTCCACCGCCGCGCGGATCTGTGCCCGGTCGAGCCGGGTCTCGCCGCCGCGGATCGCGATGCCGCGGGCCCCGCCGCGTCCCGAAACCTTGCTGGCCAGGATCACGCGTTCGCGGTTGCGCCGCGCAGCGAACCAGGAGCCGATGTAGCTCTCGGTCCGGCCCTGGGTTTCCGCCATCGGCGGAACCGGATACATCTCCGCCGTGTCGATAAAATTGATGCCGCGATCGAGCGCCATGTCGAGCTGGGCATGGGCTTCGCTCTCGCTGTTCTGCTGGCCCCAGGTCATGGTGCCGAGGCAGATCCTGCTTACCTTGATGCCGGTGCGGCCAAGCGGTCTGAGTTCCATTTTCTATCGGTGTCCGGTGTGCGCTGGGGGAGGTCGGTGGCAGGCGAGGGGCTATAGCACGAAGTCAGCGTGCGCCGGAACCCGGTCCGTCATGCTCCGGTCCGAGATGGCGCAGGGCCTGCACGATCAGTGCCTCGATCCGCACCCGGTCGCCGATCTCGGCGGCGAGAAGCAGCGCGAGCTTGGCAAGAAAGACCGGCCGGTCGCGCTCCTCCAGCTCTTCGAGCGCCCCGGCGAGCCGGCCGAACAGATCTTCGAGCGCCGCGTTGTCGAGTGGCATCGCTTCCTCCGCTTCAATGCGCGCGGCCGCAGGCTCGCCACAAGGCCTGCCGGAGCTGCTCCGGCGCCGGCGCGACCAGGCGGGCGGCCAAATGCCCGTCCGGGCGGGCCAGGATGACGAGGCCGGGCACGGCGCCGAGCCGCTCGCGCGCCAGCGCCTCGCCATCGCCGATCCGCAGGCAGTCCGGTCCGGCAGCCGCGAACGCGGCCCGCACCGCTGCCTCGCCTGCCGTATCGAAGACGATCGCGGCGAAGCCCGCCGGCAGGACCTCCAGCAGATGGTGAGCCCCCTGCGGCGTCGCGCCGAGCGCAAGGTTGGGCAGCGGCGCGCCGGCACGGGCACCTTCTAGATCCACCGGGCGGCCGGTGAGCGTGGTGAGCGGGCTCTCGACATAGTCGTAAGGAACCGACTGCCGCGGATCGATCAGCGGGCGGACGAACTCTTCGTCGATGGCAAGCGAAAGCACGGCTTCGCGCATCAGGGCATGGCCGGCATCCGGTGGCGTCATGAAGAGCGTCGTCTTTTCCGCTTGCGCAAGGATGTCGAGCGTCGCCGCCCGTCGTTCGACGGAGTAGCTGTCCAGGAGCGACAAGGGCGCCTCGCCGCGCAGCACTGCCGCCAGTTTCCAGCCCAGGTTGTTGGCATCAGCGATCCCGGAATTGAGGCCGCGCACGCCGAAGATCGGCACCAGATGCGCGGCATCGCCGGCGAAGAGGACGGGGCCGTGGCGATAATCGTCGAGGGCCAGGCAATGGGCGCGGTAGAGGCTCGTCCAGACGAGCCGCCAGGGCGCGCTCTCGCCGATCATGGCGAGGTGGGCGCCGATCCGCTCGGCAATGCGGCCTGCCTCCAGTTCGCGCTCCGCGTCCTGGCCGGGCAGAAGCTGATAGTCGATGCGCCAGATGTCGTCGGGCTGGCGATGCATGAGGACGGTGGCGCCGGGATTGCTGGGCGGATCGAACCAGGCGCGCCGTTCGGTCGGATGATCGGAGCGCATATGGATGTCGGCGATCAGATAGCGACCCTCGTGCGACCTGCCGTTCAGGCGCAGGCCGAGCGCCTCGCGCACGCGGCTGCGCGCGCCGTCGCAGGCGATAAGGAAGCGGGCATCGAGCGCCTCCGCGCCTGCGGGACTTCGCACATGCAGCCGCACATACCCTGTCGCGATGTCGAGATCTTCGAGGCGCGTCCGCTGGCGCAGCTCGACAAGAGGCTCGCGCCGGGCCCGGGCGATCAGGAATTCCTCCATGTGGAACTGCTGGAGGTTGGTCATGGGATAGTGCTTCTCGCCCGGCGGCCAGGGCATCTCGAGCCGGTAGACCGGCCGGTTGCGGAAGAAGGATGTCCCGCTGGTCCAGCCGAGGCCCTTGCCGCGGAAGTCCTCGCCGACGCCGATCCCGTCGAGGATGTCCATGGAGCGGCGGGAGATGCAGATGGCGCGGCTGCCTTCGCCCGGACCCGCGCCCTGTTCCAGCACCACGGAAGCGATGCCATGGCGGGCCAGCTCCAGCGCCAGGGTCAGTCCGACCGGACCGCCGCCGGCAATGACGACGGCGTGGCGCGCCGCTGCGCCGGATGCCATCAGCCGGCGCCCGCGAGGGCGCGCTTTACGTGCGGGGCGATCCGTTCGACGATGACCTCGACCCCTTTGAGGTTCGGATGGATGCCATCGGGCTGGTTCAAGGCCGGCTGTCCGGCGACGCCATCGAGAAAGAAGGGATAGAGTGGCACCCCATGCTTCGCCGCGAGGCGGGGGAACAGCGCATCATATTCGCCCGCGAAGTCGCGGCCCATGTTGGGCGGCGCGCGCATGCCGGCCAGCAGCACCTTGATATCGCGCCGGCGCAGTTCGGTCAGAATGGCGTCGAGATTGGCCTCCGTCTGCGCCGGCTCGATGCCACGCAGCGCATCGTTGGCGCCCAGTTCGACGATGACCAGCGCCGGCCTCTCGGCGAGTGCCCAGGCCAGCCTGGCGCGCCCGCCGGCGCTGGTATCGCCCGAGACACCGGCATTCTGTACCCGCGCCGGCACGCCAATCGCCTTGAGGCGCGCCTCGAGCAGCGCCGGGAATGCCTGTTCCGGCGGCAATCCGTAGCCTGCGGTCAGGCTGTCGCCGAGCGCCACGATCAGCGGCGCGGTCTCGGCCCCCGCCCGTTCGGCGTACGGGAAAGCCAGTGCCATCGCCGCAAAAAGGTTGAAAATGACTGCAAGCATGCCATATCGGCGTAACGTTCCTGATTGCGAGGCGCAGGATTTCATGACTTCTTCCGGTTTGGCGGATGCCGAATGGCTGGTTCGGCTCGAGGGCGTAACCCTAGACTTGGCGAGCCAGGCCGGTTCCGTCAACATCCTGCGTGGCATCGATCTGGCGATCGGTGCGGGCGAGATGGTCGGAGTGGTCGGGCCTTCTGGCTCGGGCAAATCGACCATGATGTCGATCATGGCCGGCCTCGAGCGGGCGAGCAGCGGCCGTGTCAGCGTCGCGGGCCATGAGCTTGGAAGCATGGGCGAGGACGAGCTGGCGCGTTTCCGGCGCGACAATCTGGGCATCGTCTTCCAGTCCTTTCACCTCGTGCCAACCATGACCGCGCTTGAAAATGTGGCGATCCCGCTGGAGTTGGCCGGCCGCGAGGATGCCTTCGCACGGGCGGCGGAGGAATTGCAGGCGGTGGGCCTTGGCCATCGCCTTACGCATTATCCGGCCCAGCTTTCCGGTGGCGAGCAGCAGCGGGTCGCGCTGGCGCGCGCGGTCGTCGCCGAACCGAAGCTGTTGCTGGCCGACGAGCCGACGGGGAATCTGGACGGTGCCACGGGCCGGCAGATCGTCGATCTGCTCTTTGCCCTGCATCGGCGCCATGGTGCGACCCTGGTGCTGATCACCCATGATGCGGAGCTCGCCGCGCGCTGTGACCGCGTGGTACGGATCGAGGACGGGCGCATCGCCGATGACGGCCTCGCCACCGCGAAGCGGCGCGCGAGCGCGGGCTGAGCATGGGCGAACTGGCACTTGCCTGCCGCCTGGCGCTGCGCGAGATGCGGGGCGGGCTGCGCGGCTTTCGCATCTTTCTGGCCTGTCTCGCGCTGGGTGTCGCCGCCATCGCCGGCGTCGGTTCCCTGTCCTCGGCCATCGTCGAGGGGCTGCGCGCGGAGGGCCGCTCGCTCATCGGCGGCGATATCGAGCTGCGCCTGACCCATCGTCCGGCCTCGGAGGAGGAGCATGCCTGGCTCGCGCGGCGCGGCGAGCTATCGGCGATCGCCAGCATGCGCGCCATGGCCCGCGGGCTCCCTGGAACGGCGCGGACCCTGGTCGAACTCAAGGCGGTGGATGGGCTCTATCCGCTCTACGGCGAGATGCGCACGACCCCCGACCAGCCGCTCGAGCAGCTTCTTGGCCGCCATAACGGGCTGGCCGGCGCGCTGGTGGAAGCCAATCTGCTGACCCGCCTCGGCCTGCGGCCGGGCGATCGCCTCCAGGTCGGCGACGCGACCTTTCTCGTCACCGGGGTGATCGAGCGCGAGCCGGACCGGGGCACCGAGGCATTCGCGCTCGGACCCCGGCTCATGATCGCGGACGAGGCGCTGGCAGGCACCGGCCTGGTGCAGACGGGCAGCCTGATCTACTGGACCTACCGGCTCCGCCTGGCGCCGGGGAGCGACGCGCAGGCGGTGATCGCGGAGATCCGGCGGGCCTTCCCCGAGGCAGGCTGGCGCATCCGCGACGTGGCCGGCGGCACGCCGGCGCTGCGCCAATGGATCGAGCGCATCACGCTGTTCCTCACCCTGATCGGCCTGACCGCCCTGCTGGTGGGCGGCGTCGGTGTCGGCAATGCAGTGAAGAGCTATCTTGACGGCAGGACCGAGACCATCGCCACACTGAAATGTCTTGGCGCGCCGTCGCGCACCGTGTTCCTCGTCTACCTGCTGCAGGTCATGCTTCTCGCCTGTATCGGCATCGCCATCGGCCTCCTCGCGGGCGCGCTGCTGCCGCACGGCCTGGGCCGGTTCCTGGCCGAACGTTTGCCGGTTCCACCAAGTTTCGGCTTCTATCCGGCTCCGCTCCTGCTCGCCGCCGGCTATGGCCTCCTCACCGCGCTCGTCTTCACGCTCTGGCCGCTGGCCAGGGCGCAGGACGTGCCGGCCGCCAGCCTGTTCCGCCAGCTCGTCGCCCCGGAGCGGCGATGGCCGCGTCCGCTGCCACTCATGCTTCTCGCCCTTTCGCTTGGCGCGCTGCTCGCCGTCGCCATCCTCACCGCGAGCGATGTGCGTTTTGCCCTGGGTTTCGTCGCCGGCGCGGCGGGAAGCTTTCTCCTGCTGCGCCTGAGCGCGTTCCTGCTGGTGCAGGGAGTGCGCCGCATCGGCCGTCCGCGCCGGCCGGCGCTCCGCCTTGCGCTTGCCAACCTGCATCGGCCAGGTGCCGCTACCGCCTCGGTCGTGCTCTCCCTCGGTCTCGGCCTGACGCTGCTGGTGACGATTGCCCTCGTGCAGGGCAATCTCGACCGCCAGGTGCAGGAGCAGCTACCGGAGGAAGCGCCTGCCTTTTTCTTCATCGACATCCAGTCCGATCAGGTCGCGGAGTTCGAACAGCTCGTAACTTCCGTGCCCGGCGCGGGCGAGATACGGCGCGTGCCCTCGCTGCGCGGCCGCATTGCCAGGGTGAACGGCGTGCCGGCCGAAGCGTTGCAGGTCGGCCAGGATTCGCGCTGGGCGCTGCGTGGCGATCGTGGCCTGACCTATGCCGCGCTGCTGCCGGAGGGATCGAGCCTGGTGGCCGGCGAATGGTGGCCGGCGGACTATTCGGGTCCGCCGCTCCTCTCGCTCGATGCCAAGATCGCCGCCGACTTCGGCGTCGGTATCGGCGACCGGCTGACCATCAACGTACTCGGGCGCGAGATCGAGGCCACGATTGCCAACCTGCGCCGCATCGACTGGTCCAGCCTTGGCATAAACTTCGTCGTCATCTTCGCGCCGGGCACCCTGGAGGCGGCGCCGCATACGCACATCGCCACCGTGCAGGCGCGCGGCGCGGCGGAGGAGGCGGTCTTCCGCGCCGTCACCGACCGCTTCGCCAATGTCTCCGTGATCCGCATGAAGGAAGCCCTCGAGTCAGTGAACAAGATCCTCGGCGATATCGGCCGGGCGGCGCGGGCCGCCGCCGCGGTGACGCTGGTCGCCGGCGTCCTGGTGCTGGCGGGCGCCATGGCGGCGGGGCATCGTCGGCGGGTCTATGACGCGGTCGTGCTCAAGGTGCTGGGGGCGAGCCGGGCCGATGTCCTGCGCGCCTACCTGCTCGAATATGCCATGCTCGGCCTCTCGACAGCGCTGGTTGCCGGCCTGCTCGGCTGGGTGGCGGCGGAGGTCGTGATCACCACCGTGATGAAGGCCGCCTGGACGCCGCTTCCCGGAACGCTGGTGCTGACCGCACTTCTTTCGGTGACGGCGACGGTGCTGCTGGGGCTGGCCGGAACCTGGCGGGCGCTTTCGGAGCGGCCGGCGCCGGTACTGCGGGAATTCTGACCTGCCGCGCCGATCGGTGGAGATGCCTAGTCTGGAATGCCTAAAACCGGCCCGGTAACCCCTTACCGGGGCGTGGAAGCGGCTGGGTTATCCCTTGATTTTGCACGGCCCTCATCCAATATGAAGCCGGCGAAACTTCCGTTTCTCATAGGAGCCCAATCGATGGCGATGGACTTGGACAAGCGTTACCTCGGCATGGGTCGCGCCGGCACGGTCGATCAGGTCGTGGTCGACCAGGCGCTGCGCGCCTACATGCTGAAGGTTTACAACATCATGGGGTCGGGCCTGCTGCTCAGCGGGATCGTGGCCGTGGTGATTGCCCAGTCGCCGGGCCTGATGAGCCTCTTCTTCACCGAGCGGCTCGCTCCGACCGGCCTCGGACTGGTGGCGATGCTCTCGCCGCTCGGCCTGCTGCTGTGGATGAGCTTCGGCATTAACCGGATGAGTTCCGGTTTCCTGCAGGGGCTCTACTGGGTCTTCACGGCGCTGTTCGGCATCTCCATGGCGGTGCTGTTGCATCGCTATACCGGCGCCTCGGTGGCGCGGGCCTTCTTCGTCACCGCCGCGACCTTCGGCGCGATGAGCCTCTATGGCTATACCACGAAGCGCAACCTGACCGGCTGGGGCTCGTTCCTGCTGATGGGCCTGATCGGCATCATCATCGCTGCCGTCGTAAACATGTTCCTGGCTTCGGCCATGATGCATTTCGTGATCTCGGCGGTGGGCGTGCTGGTCTTCACCGGCCTCACCGCCTACGACACGCAGCGCATCAAGTCGGAGTTCGACGAGGCCGATCCGGCGGAGTTGCAGAACAAGCGGGCGATCTTCGGCGCGGTGGCGCTCTACCTGAACTTCATCAACCTGTTCCAGCTCATGCTGGCGTTCCTCGGCAACCGCGAATAGTCCGCTCGCGACAGGACGTTCCTTCAGGACCCGGCGGGGCGACCCGCCGGGTTCTTTGTTTTGCGGCGGTGCTGCGCTATCGTTCGCCGGCGAACAATGACCCGGGCGCCGCAGGGAACCACCGACATGCGCATCCTCATCGCCATGATGAAGCACGAGACCAATACCTTCTCGCCCATCGTCACCGACATGCGGCGCTTCGAGGAATGGGGCTGCTTCTTCGGCGCCGAGGCGCGGCGGGCCTATGAGGGGACCGGGATGCCCTTCGGCGCCTATCTCCGGCTCGCCGGCGAGATCGGCGCCGAGGTCGTGACCCCCGTGGCGGCCGAGGCGATGCCGGGCGGGCCGGTCACGCGCGAAGCCTATGAGCGGCTTTCGGGAGCGATCCTGGAGGCGGTCGATCGCGGTATCGACTGCGCCATGCTCGACCTGCACGGGGCCATGGTGAGCGAGGCGACGCCCGATGGCGAGGGGACGCTGCTCGAACGCATGCGCCGGATCCGCCCCGACCTGCCCATCGCCGTGACCCTCGACCTGCATTGCAACCTGACCCGGCGCATGGTCGAGAACTGCACGGCGCTGATCGGCTACAAGACCTATCCCCATGTGGACATGCACGAGGTGGGAACACAGGTGGGGCGCATCCTGCTGCGCGCCATGAAGGGCGAGGTCCGGCCGGTCATGGCGTGGGGCAACGTGCCGCTGCTCTCCCAGACCCTGAAGCAGGGAACGGACGACGAGCCGATGCGGAGCCTGATCCGCATGGCGCGCGAGATCGAGGCGGAGGGCGCGCTGGCGGCGACCGTCTTCGGCGGCTTTCCCATGGCGGACATGGAGGATGCCGGGACTTCGGCCATCATCGTCGGCGATGGCGACCTGACGCGCGCCGAGGGCTGGCGCGACCGCCTGCTCGATCTTGCCTGGAAGAGCCGGGAAGCCTTCGTCTACCGGCACGAGCCGCTGGAACAGGCCGTGGCGCGTGCCCGCTCGATGCGGGCCGATGGTCCCATCATCCTGCTCGACCATGCGGACAATACCGGCTCGGGCGGCACCCAGGACGTCATGACGGTGATCGCCGAGGTGATCCGCCAGGGTCTCGATGACGTGGCGGTGGCCGCCGTCTGGGATCCGGCGGCGGTGCAGGCAATGCAGAAGGCCGGGGTCGGCAGCACCGTGACGCTGCGGCTGGGCGGCAAGATCGACATGCCTGCGATCGGCGAGGTCGGACGTCCGCTCGAGATCACTGGCCGGGTCAAGGCGCTCACCGACGGCGAGTGGGTCGTGCATGGACCCATGTATACCGGCGTCAAGGTGACGATGGGCCCGACCGCGGTTCTTGACACCGGCAAGGTCCAGATCGTCATCACCTCCCGTCATCACGAGCCCTGGGACAGCGGCGTCTTCCGTTCGGTCGGGATCGAGCCCGAGTACAAGAAGTATCTCCTGCTCAAGTCGCGGATCCACTACCGCGCCGGTTTCGCGGCATTGGGCAAGGCGACGCTCACCCTGGACGGGGTCGGCGTGACCACGTCCGACAACTCGATCCTCGAGTTCCGGAACGTCCGGCGGCCGATCTATCCGCTGGACCGCATCAACGAACGGAGCTGATTGCCATGCTCGAGGACTGGCGCGGCAACCCGGTGAGTACCTCGCGCGAGGACACCCTCGCCGCCATCGACCGATTCTCCGAACAGATCCTGAGCTATGGCAACGGCGCCGGCGCCATTCTCGGCGCGGCCGAAGCGGACCCGGACGGCGTGCTGGTGAACACGCTCGCCGCCGCGCTCTGCCTCTTTCTGGAGGACGGCAAGTCCGCGCGCAATGCGGAGGCGTTCCTGACCCGGGCGGAAGCCGGACTGGGCGCCGGCGCCAGCGAGCGGGAACGCATGCTGCTCGCCGCCGTCAGGTCCTGGGCGGCACGCGACACGGCACGGGCGCAGCAGATCCAGGAAGAGATCGCCAGCGCCTATCCGCGCGACATTCTCTCGGCCAAGTTCGGCCAGTACCATGCCTTCAATCGCGGCGACCTCGCCGGCATGCTGCGCATCGCCGAGAAGGTTTTCGCCGCGAACACCGACCTTGCCTACATGCACGGCATGATGGCCTTCGGCTACGAACAGAACCACCGCCTGCAGGAGGCGGAGGCCGCCGGCCGCCGGGCGGTCGAGATCATGCCGGCCGAGCCTTGGGCGCATCATGCGGTGGCGCACGTGATGGAGACGCAGGGCCGCGTGAAGGAAGGCATAGCCTGGATGGAGGGCCATGCACCGAGCTGGGAGGGACGCAACTCCTTCATGCTCACGCACAATTACTGGCACCTCGCGCTGTTTTACATGGATCTCGATCGGCACGATGCCGTTCTCGATCTCTACGACCGGCGCATCTGGGGCGTGTTCAAGGCGTATTCGCAGGATCAGATCAACGCGGCGAGCCTGCTCTGGCGGCTCGAACTGCGCGGCGTCGATGTCGGCGAGCGCTGGGCGGATGTGTCGCAGCACGTAGCGAGGCGCGGGCCCGAGCATGTCGAGCCCTTCCACGACCTGCATTATGTCTATGCCCTGGCGCGTGGCGGCCATGACCGGGAACTGGCATCGCTGCTGCAATCGATGCGCGCCAGCCGGCCGGCTTCGCCGTGGCGAGATGTGGCCCTGCCGGGGGCCGAAGGCGTCGTCGCGCATGCCAAAGGTGATCATGCCGCGGCGTTCCGCCTGCTCGATCCGCTGCGCGAGCGCTGGCAGGAAATCGGCGGCAGCCACGCGCAGCGCGATCTTTTCATCCAGACATGGCTAGATGCGGCACTGCGCGCGGGCGAGGGCGCGCGCGTGCGCCCGGTGCTCGAGCAGCGCCTGCGCGATCGGCCCGAAATCGCCGTCTGCCGGCGCTGGCTGGAGCGCGCCGCCTGAGGATCAGTCCGCCGCGTCGATCAGCTTGAGACGCTGGCGCTCGAGGTCGGCGATGGCGCCGGCCAGCGTCTTGCCGCGCCGGAGCACCCGTCCGCCCGGCGCGACCACCGCATAGGCACCCTGCCGACGGGCGAGCTTCGGCGTCTTGACGATGCGGTAGACCGGCTCGTCGGCGCTACGCCGGAAGACGGCGAAGCAGCAGCTCTCGCGGTCGTGGGAAATGGCATAGTCCCGCCATTCGCCCCGCGCCACCATGAAACCGTAAAGATTGAGTATGGCGTCAAGTTCCTGCCGGTCG
Source organism: Alphaproteobacteria bacterium (assembly GCA_026126165.1). Taxonomy (GTDB): domain Bacteria; phylum Pseudomonadota; class Alphaproteobacteria; order Ferrovibrionales; family Ferrovibrionaceae; genus JAHCJQ01. Next base: position 5,776 of record JAHCJR010000017.1, on the reverse strand, counting down.
AAGAAGATGTCCGGCTCCTTGCCCGAACGGACCGCCCCATCCGTCCGGGCCTTGCGTTGATAGTCTTCCAGGCTGATGACGTCGCTCATCGCCCCTCCCGGTCATGGTTGCGGTTTCATTTCACCCCCGACCGGTCGCCCAGGTCAACACCGCCCTTCCATGTGCCGGAGGCGAGGAAGTCGCGCGCCGGGCCGGTCAGCACCTCGGCTTCCGATTGCAGGACGCTCAGGGTCATGACCGAGTGCCGGCCCAGATAAGCCCTTGCCTCGCCAAGAGTTTTCCCGCCCTGATCGGCGCCGCGCACGAGCGAGCCCCGGATTTCCCCGCGGATCATGAGCACGTCGTCCTCGCCGCTTTCCACGGATTCCCGCATGCTCGCCGCCTGCGCCCAGCGGGCAAGTCCGGCCCGGGCGAAGCCGCGCAAAGTCTCGCGCTCGGCAGCCGGGGCGGCGATGCAGTCCGCGCGGAAGGCAATCAGCCGTTCGAGATCGCTGAGCAGCGCCACCCGCCCGTCCGGCTCGCCCGCGCCTGCGGCCGGTAGTCGCCCGGCCTGCGGCGGGCGCGGAAACCGCGCGGTGAACTCGCAGAAGCTTGCGGAAAAGATGTAGTGGCGGTGACTTTCGAGGCCGGCCTCCTGCCAGGGCCAGATCGCCAGCCAGAGGCCCGATGCGACCAGGTAGAGCGGCGCTGCAAGCAGGGCGAGGCCGGCCGGGCCGCCCGCTCGTGCTGCGCTCCAGGGCAGGGCGAGCGCGCCTGCGAGCAGCGCGAACAGCAAGAGCAGCGCCTCGTTCCATAAGGCGTCGGGGTTGTCAGGCCAGAACCAGTAATAGCCGCGGCTGGCGAACTGGAGAAGGGCGAAGGCGCCAAGCCCAAGTGCCACCCACCGGACCGGCCGAGGCCAGGTCATGGTCAGGGCGCTTCCGCGCGGACTGCCTCGGCGAAGTGGCAGGCGGCGAGCCGTGCCTCGCCGAGCGGGCGGAGCGGCGGCGCCTCGAGCCGGCAGCGCGCCTCGACGCGCGGACAGCGATCGGCGAAGGGACAGCCTTCGATCTCGCCGGTCTGCGTCGCCACGTTGCCCGCCAGGCGCTGGCGCACGCGCCGGCCGGGCACCGGGCGGGGCACGGCATCGAGCAGGGCGCGGGTATAGGGATGGGCCGGCGCGGCGAATACCCTGGCGCAGGGGCCGGCCTCGACAATGCGGCCGAGATACATCACCGCCACCTCGTCGCAGACATAGTCGATGACGCCGAGATCGTGCGAAATCATCATGTAGGTGAGGCCGAAGTGCTGCTGCAGGTCGGCCAGCAGGTTGAGGACCTGCGCCTGGACAGAGACATCTAGCGCGGAGACCGGCTCGTCGAGCACGATCAGCTCGGGCCTGGTCACCAGCGCCCGGGCGATGGCGATGCGCTGGCGCTGGCCGCCGGAGAATTCGTGCGGGAACTTGTCGAGGTCGCTCGCGCGCAGGCCGACCGACTCGAGGACTTCGGCGCCAGCACGTCGTCGCTCTGCGGTTCCGAGCGTGCGCCCGAGCGGCTCGGTGACGATGCGGACCACGGTGTGACGCGGATCGAGCGAGCCATAGGGGTCCTGGAAGACCATCTGGAAATGCCGGCGCATGCGCCGCAACTCTTCCCGGCCGAGGGCATTGAGGTCGCGGCCAAGCAGCAGCACGCGGCCCGCGGTCGGGCGTTCAAGGGCCATGACGGCGCGTGCGAGTGTCGACTTGCCGCAGCCGCTCTCGCCGACGATGCCGAGGCTGCGGCCCCGTTCGATGCGAAACGAGACACCGTTCAGCGCGTGTACCTTGCCTGGCGGCCGGAACAGGCTCTCGCGCGGCAAGGTGTAATGGCGGACCAGCGCCTCGACTTTGAGCACCGCCTCGCCGCTCATGGTCCCTCCGGCAGTTCGCCGAGACGGATGCAGCGCGCGGAATGACCGGTATCGATCTCGCGCGGCGGCGGCGGGGTGGCGGCGCAATCGGCGATGGCGTAGGCGCAGCGATCCAGGAAGGGGCAGCCTTTCGGCAGGTCGACCAGTTCCGGCACCGTGCCCGCGATGTTGTAGAGCCGTTCGCCCCGGCCGCGGCCGACGCGCGGGCGGGCGGCGAACAGGCCGCGCGCGTAGGGATGGGCAAGGCGCGCGAAGACCTTGGCCGTCGGGCCGCTTTCCACCGCCATGCCGCCATACATGACGAGCATCTGGGCGACGCTCTCGGCGATGACGCCGAGATCGTGCGAGATGAGGATCAGCGCCATGCCCGATTCCTCCACCAGCTCGCGGATCAGGTCGAGTATCTGGCCCTGGATGGTGACGTCGAGCGCCGTGGTCGGCTCGTCGGCGATGAGCAGGTCCGGCCCGCAGGCCAGCGCCATGGCGATCATCACCCTCTGGCGCTGGCCGCCCGACATCTGGTGCGGATAGGAATCGAGCCGGCGCGCCGCGTTCGGGATGCCGACCCGATCGAGCAGCCGCAGGGCTTCCTTCCGCGCCGCCGCCTGCCCGAGGCCGCGATGAAGCATCAGCGGCTCCGCCACCTGGCGGCCGATCGGATGCAGCGGATTGAGCGAGGTCATTGGCTCCTGGAAGATCATGGCGAGGCGGTTGCCGCGCAGCCGGCAGAGTTCCTGCTCGGGCAGGTGAAGGATGTCGCGGCCATCGAGCCGCACGGCGCCCGTTGTCCGCGCCCGCTCCGGCAGCAGTCCCATCAGCGCCAGCGCCGTCATCGACTTGCCGCAACCGCTTTCGCCGACGATGCCGAGCGTCTGGCCGCGTTCGAGGGAGAAGCTCAACTCGCGCACCGCCTGGCCCGGGCCGCGCTGGGTATCGAGCGTCACCGTCAGGTTCTCCACTTCGAGCAGCGCCATGCTCATCGGCTCCGCCTGAGGCGGGGATCGAGCAGGTCGCGCATGCCATCGCCCAGCAGGTTGAGGCCGAGCACGGCCAGCGCGATGGCAACGCCTGGGAAGATGGCGAGTTCCGGCCGCGTAAACATCATGGTTTGCGCCTCGGCCAGCATGCGGCCCCAGGATGGCTGCGGCGGCTGGGTGCCGAGGCCGAGATAGGAGAGCGCCGCCTCGGCCAGGATCGCCGTGGCGAACTGGATGGTGCCCTGCACGACGATGACGGAGGTGATGTTTGGCAGGACATGCTCGAGCGTGATGTGCAGCGCGCCCTTGCCGGAGGCGCGGGCGGCAAGCACGAACTCGCGTGCCCAGATGGCATTGGCCGAGGCGCGCGTCACGCGGGCGAAGACCGGAATGTTGAAAATGCCGATGGCGATGATGGCGTTCACCATGCCGGGGCCGAGAATGGCGGTCAGCATGATGGCGGAGAGGATCGCCGGGAAAGCGAAGGCGAAGTCGGAGAAGCGCATGACCATCTCCTCCGCCCAGCCGCGTCGGGCCGAGGCGAGCGCGCCGAGCGCCACGCCGAAGGCCATGCCGATGCCGACCGCCACCACGCCGACGATGATGGATGCCTGCGCGCCGACCATGAGCAGGGAGAGCACGTCGCGGCCGAAAGCGTCCGTGCCGAGCCAATTGGCCGCCTGTGGCGCGCGCAGCCGGTTCGGCACGTCGAGTTCGTAGGGGGAATGCGGCGTCCAGGCGAGCGAGAGCGCCGCCACCAGCACGAGCAGCAGCGTCAGCGCCGTGCCGATGGCGAAGGAGCGGTGCCGCAGCGCGCGGCCGATGGTGACGCCGGCCGCGGTCATACGTCGTGCGCCTTGAGCCGCGGATCGATCACCGCATAGAGCAGGTCGACGACGAAGTTGACCGCCACCACCATGGCGGCGAGCAGCAGCACGGCATCCTTGACCACGATCAGGTCGCGGTTCGAGATGGCCTGGAAGATCAGGCGGCCCAGGCCCGGCAGGTAGAAGACGTTTTCGACGACGATGGTGCCGGCCAGCAGGTTGGAGAATTGCAGCCCCATGATCGTGATCACCGGGATCAGGGCATTGCGCAGCACGTGCGTCCAGAGCGCGCGCCGGCGGCTCAGGCCCTTGGCGCGGGCGGTGCGCACGAAATCCTCGCGCAGGACCTCGAGCACGGCCGAGCGCGTGATGCGCGCGAGGATCGCCGCCTGCACCGTCGCCAGGGCGATCGCCGGCAGCAGCAGCGCGCGGATCGCGGGCCAGACGCCTTCCTCCCAACCGGGGAAGCCGCCGGCCGCCACCCATTGCAGCTTCACCGCAAAGAGCAGGATCAGCAGGATCCCGAACCAGAAGTTGGGGATGGCGATGCCGAGCTGGCTCACGCCCATGATACCGACATCGCCAAGGCGGCCATGGCGCTGCGCCGCGAACAGCCCTAGCGCCAGCGCGGCAACGGTGGTCAGGGCCATGGCGATGAGGGCGAGCGGCAGGGTCACCTTCATGCGCTCGGCGATCAGTTCGCCGACCGGCGTCGAATAGGCGTAGGAGATGCCGAGATCGCCCTGCAGCAGGCCGCCGACCCAGGCGAAATAACGCTCGAGCGGCGGCCGGTCGAGGCCGAGCTTGCGCCGCAGATTCTCCACCACCTCCGGCGGCGCATCGGTCCCGGACATGACCTGCGCCGGGTCGCCGGGCAGGATCTCCAGCGCCAGGAAGACGACGATGGAGGCGCCGAGCAGGGTCGCGACGAAGGTAAGGAAGCGCTTGAACAGGAAAACGCTCATTCGGGCCGGCCGGGTGCGACTGGGAACAGGCAGGCGACGCTAGCGGTCCGGTCCGGTCCGGTCAATGCGGCGACTTCCGCTTCAGGGCCTGCGGCGAGCCAGGGTCAGTCCATCGCCGATCGGCGTCATGGCGAGGCTGACACGCCGGTCCTCCGCAAGGGCCCGGTTCAGCCGCTTCAGCGCCAGGGTCGCTTCATCGCCAGCCGCCGGGTCGGCCACCCGCCCGCCCCAGAGCGTATTGTCGATGGCGATCAGGCCGCCGGGGCGGACCAGGCGCAGGGCACGTTCGTAATAGGCCGGATAGTTCTCCTTGTCGGCGTCGATGAAGGCCAGGTCGAAACAGTCCGTCTCGCCGGCCTCGATCATGCCGTCCAGGGTCTCGATCGCGGGTGCCAGGCGCAGCTCGATCTTTTCCGCGACCCCCGCTTCGGCCCAGTGGCGGCGGGCGATGGCGGTCCATTCCGCGCTGACATCGCAGGCGAGGATGCGCCCGTCCGGCGGCATGGCAAGCGCCACGCCGAGGGTGCTGTAGCCGGTGAAGACGCCGATCTCGAGATAGCGCCGGACATCGAGCAGTTCCACCAGCAGGCGCATGAAGGCGCCCTGTTCGGGCGAGATCTGCATCCGTCCCTCGGGCAGGGAGCGGGTTTCCTCGCGCAGTGCCTGCAGGCTCGCCGGCTCCCGGCTGCCCATACGCAGAAGATAGTCCTTGATGTCCTGTCCAAGTCCGATGCTGAAACTGCTCAAAGCCGTCCTCTCCCGTTCTCGCGATGCGGCGCCGACGCCGCGAAATCGCCCCAATTGGGCCGTGCTGAGGCCGCATTAGAGCACAAGAGTCCCATCCTAGGGCTCCTGGCCCCCCGGTCGCGTCCGGCAAGGCGTAGCCCCCCTCCGCCCCCCACCGGCGCGGCCGGGTCCGGGATGACCCCGCAGCGGCCGCCGGGCATCACCCCCTCGATGCCCGGCGGCCCTCACGCCCCCGACCTCCCCGATACGTGAGTTCGCCCGGCCTTGGCCGGGACATGCCGGCCGCCTAGGATAAGCGGGGGCGTTCGGCCGCCGGGAGGTGCTGTTTCCATGAGTGCGATAACGTTGTTCGAGCTGGCGGGCGCGG
>JAHCJR010000161.1 GCA_026126165.1 Alphaproteobacteria bacterium | reverse complement strand
GGATGCTCAAAATTCAGATCAGGTAATCTCTTATAACCCATTTATTTCATACGAGTTTCTGAATGCCCTGGAAGTGTCCGGTTCGACAACCGCACGGACCGGATGGCAGCCGCAGCACCTGATCCTGGAAGACGAGACCGGCCGGGCCCTGGGAGCCGCGCCCTGCTACCTCAAGTCCCATTCGCGCGGGGAATACGTCTTCGACCGCGGCTGGGCCGAGGCCTACGAGCGCGCCGGGGGCCAGTATTACCCCAAGCTCCAGGTCTCGGTGCCCTTCACGCCGGTGACCGGACCGCGGCTGCTCGCCCGCCCCGGCCCTCAGGCGGGCCACATCCGCGATGCGCTGGCCGAGGCGCTGGCCAAGCTGACCGACGCCAACGATCTCTCCTCGGCCCATGTCACCTTCTGCACCGAGCCGGAATGGCGGATGCTCGGAGAGCGCGGCTATCTGCAACGCACCGACCAGCAGTTCCATTTTGAGAACCCGGGCTACGCCAACTTCGACGACTTCCTCGCCCAGTTGTCCTCGCGCAAGCGCAAGACCATTCGTCGCGAGCGCAAGGAAGCCCATCCGCCCGGAATCGACATCGTCTGTCTGACCGGCAAGGACCTGACCGAGGACGCCTGGGACGCCTTTTTCGCCTTCTACATGGACACCGGGTCGCGCAAATGGGGCAGCCCGTACCTCACGCGCGAATTCTTCTCGCTGATCGGCGAGCGCATGGCCGATCGCATCGTCCTCATCATGGCCCGGCGCGCCGGGCGCTACATCGCCGGCGCCATCAACTTTCTCGGCGCCGACACGCTGTACGGGCGCAACTGGGGCGCCATCGAGCACCACCCGTTTCTGCATTTCGAGGTCTGCTACTACCAGGCCATCGATTATGCCATCCGGCACAAGCTGCGCTGGGTCGAGGCTGGAGCACAGGGCAAACACAAGCTGGCGCGGGGCTACCTGCCGCACACCACCTACTCCGCCCACTACATCGCCAATCCGGGCCTGCGCCGCGCCATCGCCGACTACCTCGAGCGCGAGCGCGCTTATGTCGAAGCCGCCTCCGAAGAGCTTGCGGCGGCCGCGCCATTCCGCAAGGATTTGGCCGAGCAGGAATGACGTCAACCGCTGGGGATTTGCCGATGCCGAGCTACGATCCGAACAACATCTTCGCCAAGATCATGCGCGGCGAACTGCCCTGCTACAAAGTCTACGAGGACGACAAGGCGCTGGCTTTCCTCGACATCATGCCGCGCGCGCCGGGCCATACCCTGGTGCTGCCGAAGGCGCCGGCCCGCAACCTCCTCGACTGCCCGGCCGAGGACCTCGCCCATGTCGCCAGGGTGGCGCAGAAGATCGCGCAGGCCGCGATGACGGCGCTCGGCGCCGACGGCGTCACGGTGCAGCAGTTCAACGAAAGCGCCGGCGGCCAGGTGGTGTTCCACCTCCACGTCCACGTCATTCCGCGCAAGACCGGCGTGCCAATGAAGCCGCCCGCCGCCGAAAAGGAAAAGCCGGAGGCGCTCGCCGAGATGGCCAAGAAGCTGTCCGCGGCGCTGGCTTGAGCGCCGCCGTTACGGCGTGAACAGGTAGCCGCCCAGCAGCAAGGTCGCCTCGCCGGCGACGACGCCGGCCAGCGCCGAGCGGCGGATCAGCAGGAAGGCCGCGAAGCCGACCAGCACCGCGCCCATGCGGACCTCGAGCGGGATATTGGCGAGCGCGC
>JAHCJR010000160.1 GCA_026126165.1 Alphaproteobacteria bacterium | reverse complement strand
AGCCAAGGACAACCGGTTCACTTGCACCGGGCGGCCGCTGTATCTTTGCTCGCTAAGTTCCTGAAAAGATTGGTCGGAGTGAGAGGATTCGAACCTCCGGCCCCTGCGTCCCGAACACAGTGCTCTACCAGGCTGAGCTACACTCCGACACCAGGCGGTGGCGACCCTGCGGGCCACCCGGGAGGCCGGTTGTATAGCGCCTTAGCGCGCGGCCTGCAAGCCGGTAGCGGCAGGACGGTCAATAGGCGCGCTCGATGCTGAACTCGATGGCATCGAGCATCGCCCGCTTGAGCTCCCCGTCGCCGAAAAGGGCGAGGGCGTCGGTCGCCATGGCGCCGTAATGGCGCGCCCGCTCCACGGTGTCCCGCACCGCGTTATGGCGCTCCAGCAGTCGCTGCGCGGTGGCGAGATCGGCCTCGCTCTGATCCACGTCCTCGAGCGTGCGCCGCCAGAAGGCGCGTTCCTCGCTGTCGCCGCGCCGGTAGGCAAGGAGAACCGGCAGGGTGATCTTGCCCTCCCGGAAATCGTCGCCCACGGTCTTGCCGAGCGTCGCCTGGCGGGCGGAATAATCGAGCGCATCGTCGACGAGCTGGAAGGCGATGCCGAGATTGCGGCCGTAGCTCTCCAGCGCGTCCGCCTCGACCCGGGGCCGCTCCGCCACCACCGCGCCGACGCGGCAGGCGGCGGCGAAGAGCGCCGCGGTCTTGGCGCTGATCACCTCCAGGTAAGCATCCTCGGAGGTCGCGAGATCGTTCGAGGTGACGAGCTGCATCACCTCGCCTTCGGCGATCACCGCCGAGGCGCCGGAGAGGATGCGCAGCACTTCGAGCGAGCCGTCTTCCACCATGAGCTGGAAGGCGCGGCTGAACAGGAAGTCGCCGACCAGGACGGACGCCTTGTTGCCCCAGACCACGTTGGCGGTGGCCGAGCCGCGCCTCAAATCGCTTTCATCGACCACGTCGTCATGGAGCAGGGTCGCGGTATGGATGAATTCGACGCAGGCGGCGAGCAGGACGTGACGAGCGCCCTGATAGCCGCAGAGCCTTGCGGCGGCCAGGGTCAGCATCGGGCGCAGGCGCTTGCCGCCGCTTGCGATCAGATGGCCGGCAAGCTGCGGGATCAGCTCGACGCGGCTGGTCATCCGCTCCAGGATGACGCGGTTGACGGCGCCGAGATCCTGCTCGATCAAATGCAGGAGCGGGTCCAGCGACGGACGCTTCCTGCCGCCCCGGCCGCCCGAAAGAGGCACGACGATCGCCACCCCTCACCCCTCGAACCTTGCGTTGCGTCCCGTTGAAGGCGAGCATAGTGGGCAAAGCGGTCGGGTCAAGGGTTGCCCGGCTCCGCAAGTGATGACGAATGGTTGAACTCCTGCGCAGCAACGACCCGGTCCTGCTCTCCTACGTAGAGGCGCTGCTCGGCGAAGCCGGGATCGGCGCCATTCTGTTCGACCAGCATACAAGTGTCCTCGAAGGCTCGATCGGCGCCATCCAGCGCCGGATCATGGTCGGGGACGACGACCGGGAGCGCGCCCGCCGAATCCTCTCGGAGGCCGGTATCCTGCCGCCGTGAAAGTGATCGCCATGGAACTGACAAGGGACGCCTTTCTCGGCGGGCGGCTCTGGCTGCATCAGCCGGCGCGGGGCCAGCGCGCCGGTTCGGATGCGGCCCTCCTCGCGGCCGCGGTGCCGGCCCGGCCGGGCGAGCGGGTGGCAGAACTGGGCGCCGGCTGCGGGCCGGCGCTGCTCGCGCTCGCCGCACGGGTCCCGGGCACGATCGGCCTCGGCCTCGAGATCGACGGTGAACTGGTCGGGCTTGCCAACCGCAATGCGCGCGAAAACCGGCTGGAAGGGCGGGTCCACTTTCTTGAAGGC
>JAHCJR010000016.1 GCA_026126165.1 Alphaproteobacteria bacterium | reverse complement strand
GTGCCGAAGGGCGGAGTTTCCTTCCACAACGGCAACGTCTTCCATCAGTCCGGCCCCAATCTCTCCACCCGCTGGCGGCGCGCCTGCGCCATGCATTACGTGAATGCGCGTACGGTTTTCGCCAACCCGGCGCTGCCCTACGACGATTCGATGTTCGTCAGGGTCGATTGATGGATAGCGGCTGGGCAAGGCGGTTCGGGCTTGCGATCCTCGTGCATCTGCTTCTGCTGGCCGCCTGGCATTTCTTTGTCGTGCTGGGCGAGGTGCCGAAGTTCGTCATGCCGACGCCGAAGGCGACGCTCGAATCGCTCTTCTCCGGCAACTATCGCTGGATGGAGAATATCTGGGTTACCGGCGTGGAGATTTTCGGCGGCTATTTCCTCGCGGTCGGCGTCGGCGTGACCCTGGCGCTCTTCTTCTCCTGGTCGCGCCTGCTCGACCAACTCTTCATGCCGCTGCTGGTCAGCCTGAACATGGTGCCCAAGGTGGCGCTCGGGCCGCTGATCATCGTCTGGTTCTCCTACGGTATTTTTCCGAATACGCTGATCGCGTTCTCGATCGCGTTCTTTCCCATCGTACTGACCACGGCGCGCGGATTGCGCGAGGTGGAGCCCGATCTGCTCGATCTCGTGCGCTCCATCCGCGGCTCGCGCTGGCAGATCTTCGTCAAGATCCAGCTTCCCGGCGCGCTGCCCTACATATTCTCCGGCATGAAGGTCGCCGCCGTGCTCGCCGTCGCGGGGGCCATCGTCGGCGAGTTCCTCGGCTCGGAGAAGGGTCTCGGCTATCTGATGCTGCAGGTGCAGGTCACGCTCGATACCGCCGCCATGTTCATGGCGGTGATCCTCATCACGCTGCTTGGCGTGATCCTCTACGGACTGGTGCTCGGCCTCGAGCGCCTCCTCGTGGTGCGCGATGCCCGCGTCCAGTGAACCCTTCATCCGGATCGAGGGCCTGCGCAAGACCTACCGCACGAGGGGAGAGGATTTTCTTGCCGTTTCCGACGTGACGCTCTCGATCGAGGCCGGCGAACTGGTTTCCCTGGTCGGTCCGTCGGGCTGCGGCAAGACCACGCTGCTCAAGATCCTCGCAGGGCTTCATCCCTACGACCAGGGCACGGTCCAGATCGGAAATCCCGCGCATCCCTTCGACCCGGCGCGCGATATCGGAATGGTCTTCCAGCAGGCGCTGCTACTGAAATGGCGACGCATCATCGACAACGTGTTGTTGCCCGCCGAGATTCTTGGCCTGCCGATGAAGGCGGCCCGCGAAAGGGCGCGCGCGCTGCTGGATCTGGTCGGGCTCGCCGGCTTCGAAGACAAGTATCCCTATGAACTCTCCGGCGGCATGCAGCAGCGCGCGGCGATTGCCCGCTCTCTGGTGCACGATCCGAAGCTGCTGCTCATGGACGAACCTTTCGGCGCGCTGGACGCGCTGACGCGGGAAAAGATGAACATCGAGCTGCTGCGCATCTGGCGCGAGAGCGGCAAGACCATCGTCTTTGTCACGCACGGCGTGCAGGAAGCGGTCTTTCTCGGCACGCAGGTCGCGGTCCTCACCGCCGGACCGGCGCGCATGGCCGACCATTTCGAGATCGACCTGCCGCACCCTCGAACGCTCGATGTCAAGACCGAGCCGCGCTTCGGCGAGTATGCGAGGCGTATCTACCGCCTGCTCGGCATGGAATGAGCCCCCGCGGACAGCCTTCTAGCCGAGCACCCTGATCGGGGAGCCCGCCATGAAGGCGGCGATGTTCTCGACGATCCCCGCATAGAAGGCGCGGTAGGTCCGCTCGGTGACATAGCCGAGATGGGGCAGCAGGATGGCGTTGTCGAGCGCGAGGAAAGGGTTCTCACGGGGCAGCGGCTCTGTTTCGTAGACATCCAGGCCGGCGCCGGCGATGCGCCGCTCGCGCAGCGCCGCGAGGAGGGCTGCCTGGTCGACCAGACCGCCGCGCGAGGTGTTGATCAGGCAGGCCGTGGGTTTCATGCGGGCCAGTTCCGCGGCGCCGACGATGCCCCTTGTTCTCGCGCTCAGGACGAGATGCAGCGAGACGAAGTCCGACCCCGCGAAGAGGTCCTCCTTCGAGACCAGTGTCGCGCCGTGGCGTTCCGCCGTCTCGCGCGTGAGGTTCTGGCTCCAGGCGAGAATGCGCATGCGGAAGGCACGGGCATATTCGGCGACCCGTCCGCCCAGGCGGCCGAGGCCGACCAGCCCCAGGGTCAGTCCTTCGAGGTCCTGGCCGATACTCTCCTGCCAGCGGCCTGCCCGGATGGCGCGGTCCTCCATGGGAATGCGGCGAGCCAAAGCGATCAGCAATCCCCAGGTCAGCTCGGCCGTCGAGGCGGTGCTGCCTTCCGTTCCGCAGACCATGATTCCGCGTGCGCGCGCCGCCGTCACGTCGAGCGAGGCATTGCGCATGCCGGTGGTGACGATCAGTCGCAATGCCGGCAACGCCTCGATGACGCTGGCCGGAAACGGCGTCCTTTCACGCATCAGGCAGACGATCTCGAACTCGCGCAGCCGGCGGATCAGATCGTCCTGGCCGTGCAGCGTGTCGCGGAAGACCGTGACCATCGCATCCGGAGGGAGGACGGACCAGTCAGCCATCTGCAAGGCGACACCCTGGTAGTCGTCGAGAACGGCGATGCGCATGATTCCCCTCATTCCTTCCGCGGCGCGGTTTCGTCGAAGATCCGCCGCCACAGCCAGCCGAGCTGCGTCAGATCATAGCCGCGCGGCATGCGCACGGGGAACACCGCAGCGGCCATGCCCTGCCTGAACTCGGCGATACGAAAAGTGAAGACATAGTTCGGTTCGACACCGAGGCGGAGGTCGCTCAGCAGGAGTTCGTCCCCGACCCGCCGGAAAGCATAGAAGCCGCCGCTGAAATCGGCTATGGCGGCGATACGGGATTGATCGGGCAGCCCGTCGGCAAGGGCCATCCTGCGTTCGTGCGCATGCACGCCCCCCGCATCGCCGGTATCGAGCACCGAGCGGTAGACGTTGTAGTATCTGTCGCCTTCCACGGCGAGGCCACGCCAGAGAAAGCTGTTGAATGGCATCGGGATCATCGCCAGCCGTTCGGCCCTGACGCCATGGCGCTCCAAAGCCGCCAGCACCTTTCGCTCGGCGATCTGCTGGGCGACCACGGTCCAGGCGAGATACAGGGAACTGAGCAGAAGCGCCAGTCGTGCGCCGTAGGCATGGGTCGGGCGCCAGCGTCCGCCCGTCAGCGCGATTATCGTGGCGATGAGAAGGGGCAGCGTATAGGCCGGATCGATAATGAAGATGGTGGAGAAGCTGACCGGATGGTCGCTGAGCGGCCAGAGAATTCGCGTGCCATAGGTCGTGAAGGCGTCGAGCAGGGCATGGGTGACGAGAATCAGCCAGACCGCGAGATAACAGCGCAGCCGTGCGTCCCTCAGCCGTCGCACGACAAGGCGCAGCGCCTCGCCGGCGACCGGGGCGACGATGGTAAGGACGACGACCGAGTGGCTGAAGCCCCGGTGGTTGACGAAAGCCTCGACCGGGTCCGCCGCCGGCAAGAGGATGTCGAGATCGGGCAGCATGGCCAGAATGCCGCCGAACAGCGCGGCGCGGCGCGGGCCGATGCGGGCGCCCAGAGCAAGTGTGCCGACCGTCGCCCCGAGTGCGAATTGTGTGACCGAATCCATGAACCGTCCGCGACATTGGTATTTTACGGAGGGAGGTATGATGGTGTATTCGATGAGCCGGGCAAGAGCGGATTTTGACCGGATGTCGGTTGAACGGGGGAGGCATTGAAGGAAGGCGTCACGGGCCGGCCGCCGGTACTGATCGTCGGCGGCGGCATCGGCGGCTTGGCCGCGGCGCTGGCACTGGCGCGGCGGGGTTTCCGCAGCCGCGTCATCGAGCAGGCGGCCGAGTTCCGGGAGATCGGAGCGGGCATCCAGCTTGGTCCCAACGTCTTCCGCCGCTTCGCCCGGCTTGGGCTAACCGATGCGATCTCGCGCGTCGCGGTCTTCCCGCCGGAACTGGTCATGCGCGATGCCATGACGGGCGAGGTTGTGACTTCGGTCGATCTCGGCGATCCATTCCGCGCCCGTTTCGGCGAGCCCTACGCAGTCATCCACAGGGCCGATCTGCATCAGGTCCTGCTCGATGCCTGCCGCGCGTCCCCGACCGTCGAGCTCCTGACTTCGCGGCGGATGACGGATGCCGCCTGCGAGGCCGGCACGGTGCGGGGGCGCTTCGAGGATGGATCGGCGGTGGAGGGCATCGCCCTGATCGGGGCCGATGGGCTGTGGTCCACCATCCGGCAACAAGTGGTCGGCGATGGGAAACCGCGCGTCTCGGGGCACATCGCCTATCGCGCCGTCCTGCCGATGGACCAGGTGCCGGCGGACCTGCGCTCGCCGGCGGTGACCCTCTGGGCCGGTCCGCGTACGCACCTCGTGCATTATCCCCTGCGCCGGGGCGAGCTCTTCAACCTTGTCGCGGTGTTTCACTCGAACCGATACGAGGAGGGCTGGAACAGCTATGGCGATCCGGCCGAACTCAACGAACGCTTCGCCGGGCAGCGGCCGGAGGTGCTCCGCCTGCTGGACAAGATCGAAAGCTGGCGCATGTGGGTGCTCTGCGATCGCGAGCCGGTCAGGACCTGGAGCCAGGGACCGATCACCCTGCTCGGCGATGCGGCCCATCCCATGCTGCAATACCTTGCCCAGGGCGCCTGCATGGCGATCGAGGACGCGGTCTGCCTCGCAGACAAGCTGGCGGGCCTGCCGGACGACCCGGCCGCCGCCTTCCGGGCCTATGAGGAGGAGCGTTATCTTCGCACGGCACGCGTCCAGGTGATGGCACGCATATATGGCGAGGTCTACCACGCGGCGGGTGTAGTGCGCGAGCTGCGCAACCAGTTCATGGGCGGCCGGGATCCGCGCAACTATGACGGCGTGGCCTGGCTCTACGATGGATAGGTCACTCGCTGGTGCGGGCTGGCAATTTTCAGGTCCGGGGAGGGGGAAAGGATGGCTGAGAGAGTGGGATTCGTCGGCCTCGGCGCCATGGGGCAGCCGATGGCAAGCAACCTGCAGCGCAAGGGAACGGCGCTTCTGGTGCATGACCGGGATCCCTCGCGCGCCGATCCGCTGCTTGCCCTTGGCGCTCGGCGCGCGGAGGGCATAGCCGAACTGGCGCATAATTGCGATATCGTCATTACCATGCTGCCCGACTCACCCGATGTCGAAGAGGTGGTTGCGGGGCCGGGCGGTCTTCTGGAACTGGGCCGTTCCGGGCAGATTGTGATGGACATGAGCACGATCGATCCGCGCATGAGCGACCGGCTCGCGGCCTCGCTTGCCGCCAGAGGAATGGGCTTCGTCGACGCGCCTGTCGGGCGACTGGTCAGTCACGCGGTCAGCGGCGAGTCCCTTTTCATGGTCGGCGCCACCCCGGAAAACTTCGCCCGTGTAGAACCCTTGCTCGCGGCGATGGGGACCACGATCCATCATTGTGGTCCCCCGGGTAGCGGTATGCGGACGAAACTGGTCAACAACTATCTCGCGATCGCCACCTGTCAGCTTACGGCCGAGGCGATGGCGCTTTCGGAAGCGTTCGGCCTTGATTTGCGGACCACGCTCGATGTGGTCAACGGCACGACGGCGCGCAACGGCCACCTTCTGAATGCGTGGCCGTCCAAGGTGCTACGCGACGACGTGGCGCCTGGATTCCGGATATCGCTGGCGCACAAGGATATCTCGCTTTGCGTCGAGGCCGCGCGTGGGGCAGGCGTGCCGATTTTCATGGGAGTTGCGGCGCGTGAGTGCCTTGGGCAGGCGGCGCGCAGCCGCCGCAGCGATGGAACGGCCTTCGCCGATTCGGACTTCTCCGCCCTGCTCGATCATGTCTGCGAACAGGCCGGGCGGCGTGGCCCGCGCCTCGCCTCAAGCTAAGCGCGGGTCTGGACGGACATGCAGGACGCGAACCAACCCGACTGGCCATCGGATGTCTTCGAGGTGCTGCGCGCGCAACGCGTGCGCCAGGTCTGTTACCTGCCGGATGCGGGCCATGCGCGCCTGATCTCGCTCTGCCATGCCTGCACGGAGATGCGCCCCATCGTGCTGACGACCGAAGAAGAAGGTGTCGCGGTGCTGCTGGGCGGCTGGCTTGGCGGCGATCGCGGCGTATTGCTGATGCAGTCCTCGGGTGTGGGCAACTGCGTCAACATGCTCGGTCTCGCCCGGACGATGCGTTATCCCCTCCTCATGCTGGTCACCATGCGGGGCGATTTCGGCGAGAGCAATCCATGGCAGCTCCCTATGGGCCAGGCTGCTGGGACAGTGTTGCAAGCCATGGGCAGCATCGTCTTCTCCGCCGAACGGCCGGCCGAAGTAGGGCAGGTGGTCGAGGCGGCGGCCGGGATGGCTTTTTCCGGTAATCAGGCGGTCGCGGTGCTGTTGCGTCAGAGACTGATCGGCGCCAAGCGCTTCGAGGCGGCAAGATGAACGAGGAGAGGTTTCACCGCCGCGCGCTGGTCGCGGACGTTCTCGCCGGTGCGGACGACCGGCTGCTGGTGGTGGCGGGTCTTGGTCAGAGCGCCTGGGACGTCACCGCTGCCGGCGACCGGCCTCTCAACCTGCCGCTCTGGGGCGCCATGGGCGGGACGCTCGCCCTCGGGCTTGGACTGGCGCTGGCGCGGCCGGAACGGCGCGTGCTGGTTATTACCGGAGATGGCGACATGCTGATGGGGCTCGGCTCGCTCGCTACCGTCGCCGTGCAGCGTCCGCGCAACCTTGCCATTCTGGTACTCGACAACGAGCGTTTCGGCGAGACCGGAAACCAGGCGACGCATACTGCACCCGTGCAGGCGCCACAGGAGGAGCGGGGTGCCGGCACCGACCTCGCGCTCATGGCGCGCGGCGCGGGTATCGCTGACAGCGACACCGTCCGTGGACCGAAAGGGACGGCGCGCTTGCGCCAAGACCTGCTGCAGGGCGAGGGGCCGGTTTTCCGTGTCGCCAAGGTGCTGGTGGAACGGCTGCCGCTGGTGCTTCCGCCCCGGGATGGGGCGCACCTCAAAGAACGCTTCCGGCTGGCGCTGCTGGGCGAGCCCTGAGGATCGGGCTCAGGGTTCGCGCGCCGGCGGCACCTCTTCGCGCCGGGGCGAACCGGCGAAGAGCTGCATGGCGCGTGCGATGGACCGGCCGATCCGGTTGCGCTCGGCCTCCAGGGCGGGCACCGGCCGCACTTCCTGGATCACCATCTGCCCGAGGCGGAGCATGCGCAAGCCCGCGATGGCCGCTTCGCCGCCTTTCACCGCGACCACGGTACCGATCGTTTTGCCGAACTGTTCCAGGATCATGGTTCCGGCAATATCGGCGCCCATCACCATCGCGGTTCCGCCAAGCAGCCTCCGGGCAATACGGACACTCGCCAGCCGGCCGGGCCGCATGCCATAGACCTCGGCGACCTCGCGGATCATGGACAGCGCCAGTGCCACCAGGATGACCGCATCAAGAATGGCGACCGGGGAGGCGGCGACGGCAATGGCGGCGCGGCGCGCATGACGGTCGACGGTGGCGACCGCTTCCTCGTCGCATGGCCCCAGGATGCGTGCATCCAGAACGCGCAGAAGTTCGCGATCCGCGAGCTTGCCACCGTGCAGCCGGCGCAAACGGTGCAGCGCGTGCGCGATCCCCGGCCGGTGCGCCTGAACGCGGATCAGATCCTCGATCAGCCCGTCGGCCTCGTCGACGCTGGCCCCTGTGGCGATGCGCAATGCCTTCTCGCGGACGGCATCGACGGCCTCGAGGCGGAAAATGCCGCGCAGTTCCGCTCGCGCCCAGAGCAGGCCGCTTCCCAGGGTCAGCGCCAGCAATGCCGAGACGACACCGCCGGTGATCAGGTTCTCTCGATACAGCGCGGCGAGAAAATCGTAGACCTGAAGGCCAAGAATCGCGAGAACGCTTGCCGCAAGGCTCCAGAGGAACACGCGGCGCGCAGGGTGAGGACGACGGGGAAGCCCGGCATCGGGCGGCGGATCGATGTCGGGCGTATCCAGCCGGTCCGGCGCTGGCGCCAGTTCGGCGATGCGGAATTCGCGCCCGGCGATCTGCTCGAGCCCGTCTTGCGTCCTGTCAGAATCATCCGGGCGCATGGCTCATCTCCTCAGGAGAAAGTCCAGCAGTTCGTCCAGGCCGATCTGCTCCGCCGGCGCGGCGGCCTCGCTTCTGGCCGCTCCGTCGCGCCAGGGCAGAAAGTCGACGAAGCGGTGCGGCCGCTGCCAGTAGTCCGGCCCCGGCAGATCGGCGGGAACTTCGCCAGGATAGATTTCGATGATGTCCTCCGGCGCTCCTTTCTTGCGCCCCTGCAGCATGGATATCGGGCGATCCCGAAACATCCGCTTCACCTCGCGCGTGCCGCGCACGGAAGCCACGGAGAAGAACTCGATCTCGACGCGCCCGGCCCTGGCGCGCCGGACCTGTTCGGAGAGCAGCTTCTCGAGCAGGAGGCGATGATTGTTCCACTGGTTGCGCGTGACCTGGTCGGCCTTGGTCGCGGCAAAGGCGATCCGCGCGATGCTTGGACGGAACCAGCGAAGGATCGGATTGGACGGACCATAGTCGAAACTCTCCATGCACAGGCGCAAGGCCCTCTGCAGGTCGGCGAAGCTTTCGGGTCCCTGGTTGAGCGCTTCCAGCACGTCGACCAGGACGACCTGCGCATCGATGCCCTGGAAGCTGCGTTCGTAGAATTCCCGCACCCGCCGCCGGTAGCGCTGGTAGCGCGCCTCCAGTTCGGCAAACGCGCTGCCTCTGGCGGCTTTTCTCTCGCCCGCCGGGCTTGCGGGGAAGAAGTGAAAGTCCGTTTCCGCGCGAATGTCGGCAGGCGGGCGGATGAACTGGCCCGGCGCCAGCAGATAGAGCGGCGGATCGGAGAACCTGCAGCGGCGCAGGAACTCCACATAGCCGCGATGCAGGCTGAAGAGGGTATCGTCGGGCAGGTGGGCGGAGAGATCATGGGCTGCCACTTCGGCGCGCCATTCCCGGCTTAGCGCGGTGCGTGTCGGCGACAGATCGATGAGGCGCAGTGTCTCGCGTGACCAGCTCGCGAAATCGGCTTTCAGCAATGCGAGGTCGAGCAGCCACTCGCCGGGATAGTCGACGAGCTCGATGTCGATGCGCCTGCCCGACAGGCCCAGCCTGCGCCATAGCCCGTCCGCCGGGATATCGAATTCGATCCGTGTCGCCGTCGGCTCTGCGGTGGGCGGCGGCCAGTCAGGTGTCGCGGCCTGCAGCCGTGCGCGCATCTCCTCGATCGGAAACGGTTTCCAGCCCGGCACGGGAAGGATCCGTCCGGCAATGGGGCGGCGTTCCCGGGAGAGGAGCGGGAAGCGCTCGTCCCAGTCCCGTCCGCCGGTGATCAGCTCGATCAGGGAGGTGCAGAAGACGGTCTTTCCTGCCCCCCTGAGGCCGGTGATGCCGAGCCTGAGCCGGCGATCGAGCAGCGCATGGCCGAGGCGGGACCCGCCGGCTTCGAGCGCCTTCCATGTGGTCGAAAGTATGTCGTCGCGACGGATCATGCGGAGATCGTCCCGAGTTGCGGCAGGCAGGCACGAGGCAGGCCCTCTATCGGTGCATCTGCGCTGCCGCATTCTCTAGCAGATCGAGGCTTCCGTTGACAGCCTCGCGCGAAAGCCGGGATTATCCTGTCCGCAGGTTGGGGCGGAAATGCGGCAGCTGGGTCGGGGGCGCGCATGAACGTGAAGTCCGTGACGGAAGCCGAAGCCGAGATGCTGGCACGCGGGTTCGACGTCACGCGCCCGACCGCGGAATTCTACCGCGATCCCTATCCGACCTATCGCGCGCTGCGGCGCTATTCCCCGGTGCATCGCTGCGCGGACGGGTCCTTCTTCCTCACGCGCTATGCCGATCTCGACCTGATCTACCGGGATACACGGCGCTTTCGTTCCGACAAGCGCCGGGAATTCGCTCCGAAATACGGCCTCGATACGCCTCTCTACCGCCATCACACGACGAGTCTGGTCTTCAACGATCCGCCCTTGCATACGCGGGTCAGACGGCTGATCGCCGGCGCGCTGACGCCGCGTGCCATCCGGTCCATGGAACCGGACCTGGTCCGGCTGGTCGACGACCTGCTGGATCGGATCGAGGACAAGCGTCATTTCGATCTGATCGACGATTTCGCCTCGGCCATCCCGGTCGAGGTGATCGGTAACCTGTTGCGAGTGCCGCATGCCGACCGCGCGCCCCTGCGCGGCTGGTCGCTCGCCATTCTAGGCGCGCTCGAGGCGACGCTGACACCCGAGCAGCTCGCGCGCGGGCATCGCGCGGTCGAGGAATTCACCGACTACCTTAAGATCCTGGTCGCCGATCGTCGGCGCAATCTCGGCGATGAGAGCGACGTGCTCAGCCGGCTGATTCGCGGCGAGCAGGACGGCGAACGGCTGACCGAGGAGGAACTGCTGCAGAACTGCATCTTCCTGCTCAATGCCGGGCATGAGACGACGACTAATCTGATCGGAAATGGCTTGCATCTGCTTCTGACGCACGATGCGGAGCTGGCGCGCCTGCGTGCCGATCCCGCGCTCATCCGAAGCGCGGTGGAGGAGTGCCTTCGCTACGAGAGCTCCAACCAGCTTGGCAACCGGACCGTGGCGGAGCCGGTGGAGCTGGGCGGTATCCCGTTGCCGGCCGGAACCTACCTCACGCTTTGCATCGGCGCCGCGAACCGCGACCCGGCGGAGTTTGCCGATCCCGAACGCTTCGATATCGGCCGGCAGGCGAACCGCCACCTTGCCTTCGGAGGCGGCCCTCATGTCTGCGCCGGTCTGGCACTGGCGCGGCTGGAGGGGCAGATCGCCATCGGGCGGATGATCCGGCGCCTTCCCCGGCTTCGTCTGGACGGCGATCCGGTTCGCGGCGGTCGCGCCAGGTTTCGCGGGTTCCTCTCGCTGCCGGCGGCGGTTTCCTGAAGCCGAGTGGCATGTGAGGCATTTCGGATTAGCGGAAAAGACTTATGATGAGGCAGGCCCGGAGCGCGGGGGCGCTCGCGTGGGCTGGTGCGATGCCGAGGGGAAGGCACGCTGGCATGCTTGTGGATGCGATCTCCTGCAGCGATGGAACGTTCGGGCGGCGACTTGCCGCGCGCGTGGCTTTCGAGGACGGCCCAACCGGGGTGCATGACCTGGAGTTCTCCATCCACCAGGCGCCCGGCTACAGTGCCGCAGCAGGCGATGTGTTGGCCGCAGCCTGCTTTCCGCTTGCGGTGCATCACGGCGAGAAGCGCATGCAGATCGATGCCGAGGTGTGTCCCAGGCTGCGCGACGGGCTGGCCGAGATCCATGCGCTGTGGCGCTGCTGGTCGCTTGCCGGATCTGCCGCTCCGGCGATCGAGGCAAGGCGCGGTGGCGCAGGCCGGCGGCTTCCGGCGCCCCAGCCGCGCCAGGGATGCTTTCTCTCGGGCGGGGTCGACTCGCTGCACATGCTTTGGCGTAACCGGCAGGATTTTGCCCAGGGCGATCCCGGCCGCTTCAGCCACGGCTATGTCGTGCATGGTTTCGATATCGGCAAGAAGCCCGGTCGGCTGCAGCGGGAGCGGTTCGCGCGCGCGCGCGCGGCCCTTCTTGTCGTCGCGGCAGAAACCGGTCTCGAGCTGGTGAGTGCTGCGAGCGATATCCGGCGGATTCCCGTCCGGCCCGATTTCTGGCTCTACCAGCAACATGGCGCGGCTCTCGCGGCCATCGCGCATCTCGCATCGACCGGTAACTTGCAGGTCAGCCTGGCGGCAACCCAGGATGCGCGCAGCCTGCGGCCGAACGGATCCCATCCCCTGCTCGATCCCTGCTATTCCAGCGAGGGAGTGCAGATCCGTCACTGGGGCCTGCGGTTCAGCCGCCTCGACAAGCTGCGCGAGTTGCAGGCATGGCCGACTGCATTCCGCCATCTTCGGGTCTGTCCTTCCGCCTACTCCGAGGAACTGAATTGCGGAGATTGCGAGAAGTGCATCCGCACCCGGCTGGAACTTTTGGCCATTGGGATCGAGGGGACAGAGGCGCTCGGTGCGAGCCTCGTACCGCCAGAGGCGATTGCGGCCGGCGTCCAGATCGAGAGCCCGTTCCAGGCTGCCTGCTATCGCGATCTGCTCGAACCGCTGACAGCGCGGGGCCATCGGCGGATCGTTGCCGCGATCAGGCAGGAGCTTGGCCGTTTCGAGGGCCGCAACCGGCGCCGCCGCGCCGCCGCCTGATGGCCGATTGACCGCGATCAGGCGGCAGTGTTCAATTTTTCCGATGATGACTTTGCGGCAGGTCCGGTATTTCGTCGCCGTGGCGGAGGCAGGGTCCGTGACCGCGGCGGCGGCGGCGGTCGGGATCTCGCAATCGGCGGTCACCGAGGCGTTGAAACAGCTTGAAGACTTCACCGGCGTGGCGCTGTTCGAGCGGCGGGCGCGCGGACTTGCGCTCACCCACCATGGACACCAGTTCCTGCACCATGCGCACAATATTCTTGCGGCGGTCGCCGATGCGCAGCGCGCCCTGCAGACGGCGGCGCCGAGCCTTTCCGGTACGGTCCATCTCGGGGTGACATCGCTGGTCGCCGGCTATTTCCTGGCCGATCTGCTGGCGCGCTTCCGGCGGGTCTTTCCCAATGTCGCGGTCGAGGTGCATGAGGATGTCCGGGACTATGTCGAGCATCTGCTGGTCAATGGCGAACTCGATCTCGGGCTGATCCTCGTCTCGAACATGACCGATCGCGACGCGCTCGACTGCGAAGTCGTGGTGCGCTCGCGCAACCGGCTCTGGCTTGCGCCCAATCATCCGCTGGCTGCGGCCGAGCGGATCGCGCTTGCCGATATCGTCGCCGAGCCGCTGATCCAGCTTGATATCGACGAGATGGCGGAAACGGCGCGCGGCTGGTGGCAGGCGGCCGGACTGGCGCCGCGAACCATGCTCAAGACCGGCTCGGTCGAGGCGGTCCGCTCGCTGGTCGCCACCGGGGCGGGCATCGCCGTCATGCCCGACATGGCTTTCCGTCCCTGGTCGCTGGAGGGCGACCGTCTGGATGCGCGAATCCTCGCGGACCTGCTGCCCAGCGTCGATGTCGGCCTGGTCTGGCGCCGGGGCTCGCCGCTTTCCCTCCCGGCCAGGACCTTCGTCGAACTCTCGCGCGAACATGGCCACGGCAGGGCACGCCGAGGGTAATATAGGTTTTTCCGATAATATGACAGCAGATTTCACTATTTGATACGAAAAACTCCCCGCGATAGCGTTTTTTCCAATCAGAAGCCAAGAGCCGACGACAAACAGGGATAGCGGAGGAGGAGACCATGAAAACCCATTCTGCCAAGTGCCATTCTGCGAGGCGCAAGCCCTTCAAGCGGATGGCGGCGCGTGCGATCGGCGCCGCGGCGGCAACGGCCCTTGCGGTCGGATCGGTTGGCGCCGCGCCGCTGCAGCGGCTTGGTGCCGGCGAGGGCCGGGTCGATATCGTCGCCTGGCCCGGCTATATCGAGCGCGGCCAGACCGATGCCAAGTTCGACTGGGTGACGGATTTCGAAAAGAAGACCGGCTGCAAGGTGAACGTGAAGACGGCCGGCACCTCCGACGAAATGGTCGCGCTGATGAACGAGGGCGGCTTCGATCTGGTGACGGCGTCCGGTGATGCCAGCCTGCGCCTCATTGCCGGCAAGCGCGTGCAGGAAGTCAATGTCGGCCTGGTGCCTTCATACGGCAAGATCGATCCGCGCCTGCAGAAGGCGGCCTGGCATTACGTCGATGGCAAGCACTATGGCGTGCCCTATCAGTGGGGCTACAACGTTCTGGCCTACAACACGAAGGTCTTCACCACGCCGCCGAATAGCTGGGAGGTCGTGTTCAAGGAGATGAACCTGCCCGACGGCAAGTCCAACAAGGGGCGGGTCCAGGCATTCGACGGACCGATCTACATCGCCGATGCGGCGCTCTATCTCAAGGCGACGCAGCCGGCCCTCGGCATCACCGACCCATACTCGCTCGACGAGAAGCAGTACAAGGCGGCTCTCGACCTGCTGCGCCAGCAGCGCAAGATCGTCGCCCGCTACTGGCATGATGCCTTCGTGCAGATCGACGATTTCACCAACGAGGGCCTCGCGGCCTCGTCGTCCTGGGGCTTCCAGGTCAACGTGCTCAAGTCCAAGGGGCAGCCGATCGCCAGTGTCGTGCCGAAGGAAGGCGCGACCGGATGGGCGGACACGACGATGATGCATGTCGATTCCAAGCACCCGAACTGCGCCTATATGTGGCTCGAGCACTCGATCAATCCAAAGCTCCAGGGCGATCTCTCCGCCTGGTTCGGGTCGGTTCCCGTGGTGCTCTCCGCCTGCAAGGGCAATGCGCTGCTTGGCGACAAGGGCTGCGAGAATAACGGCCTGAACGAGTTCGAGCGGATCGCGTTCTGGCGGACGCCGGTCGCCAATTGCGGCGGCGGCAGGACCTGCGTGCCCTACTACAAGTGGGTGAGCGACTATATCGCCGTCCTTGGCGGTCGCTGAAATCGGGAATGCGCGGGCGGCGAGGCCGCCCGCGCCTGCTGCCGGCGGAATGATGGATTCCAGTGACGTTGCGGTACGCTTCGATGGCGTGAGCCGCCTGTTCGGCGAGGTGCGTGCGGTCGATCGGGTAAGCTTCTCCGTCACGGACGGAGAGTTCTTTGCCATGCTGGGCCCATCGGGTTCGGGCAAGACCACGTGCCTGCGCCTCGTCGCGGGCTTCGAGCATCCGACCGAGGGCCGCATATTCCTCAGCGGAAAGGACGTGAGCGACGTGCCGCCCTATGAGCGGAACGTCAATACCGTCTTCCAGGACTATGCGCTCTTTCCGCACATGAGCGTGCAGGAGAATGTCGAGTATCCGCTGATGATCCGCAAGCTGCCGGCGGCTGAGCGTCGCCGGCGGGCCGGCGAAATGCTCGAACTGGTGCGCCTCCCCGGTTTCGGTGCACGCAAGCCCGCCCAGCTTTCCGGCGGGCAGCGGCAACGGGTCGCTCTCGCCCGGGCGCTGATCGGACAGCCCAGGGTCCTGCTGCTCGACGAGCCGCTTGGCGCGCTTGACCTCAAGCTGCGCGAGGAGATGCAGGTCGAGCTCAAGGCGATCCAGCGCCAGCTCGGCATCACGTTCATCTATGTCACGCACGATCAGGGCGAAGCGCTTTCCATGAGCGACCGTGTCGCGGTCTTCAATCACGGAAGGGTGGAGCAGCTCGGCACGCCGGCGGAGATCTACGATCATCCGCGGACCGCCTTCGTCGCGGGCTTCGTCGGCATTTCCAACCTGCTCCCGGCCGCCGTGGCAGAACGGATCGGCGCCGGATCGCGCTCGTTCTCCATCAGGCCCGAACGCATCCACATGGCCGCTCCCACGGAGCCGGCTGCGGAGGGGCGCTGCAGTGCCGACGGGACGATCCGCTCGGTCCTCTACTACGGCGCCCAGACGCGCTACCTCGTCGGGCTCGATGCCGGCAGCGAGCTGACGGTCGTCACGCAGAATTCGGATGCGAGCGGGCTTCGCGCGGCGTGGAGTGCCGGCGAGCGCGTGCGGCTGGTCTGGCTCCGGGCGAGCGAGCGCCCGATCGAGGAAGGGGTGGAGACATGAGCGCGGCGGCGTGGCAGGCCGGTCGCGCCGACCCGATCGCCCGGTTCGCCCGGTATCTCCATTCCCGGCCGCGTCTCATGCTCGCGTTGCTGCTGACGCCGCCACTGCTCTGGCTGGGCGTGATCTATCTCGGTTCTCTTCTTGCCCTGCTGGCGCAGAGCTTCTTCTATATCGACGAATTCTCCGGCCAGGTGGTGCGCGAGCTGTCGCTGCGCACCTATGCGGAGCTGTTGACGGAACCGAACCTTCTGGTGGTGGCGCGCACTGTCGCCATGGCAGCCGCCGTGACGCTCGCCTGCGCGCTGATCGCCTTTCCCGTCGCCTATTACATAGTGCGCTACGCCTCGGTGCGGCTCAAGGCGCTGATGTATCTCGGCGTCATGGTCCCGCTCTGGTCGAGCTATATCGTGCGCGTCTATTCGTGGAAACTGATCCTCGCCAAGGAGGGGGTCATTACCTGGCTGGCCGAGCACCTGGGCGCCCTCTGGCTGCTCGAGGCCATCCTGGCGGTTCCGGTCCTGGGTGGGCCCTCGCTCAGCTTCTCGATGTTCGGCACGTTCATCGTCTTCGTCTATATCTGGGTGCCGTTCATGATCCTGCCGATCGTCGCGGCGCTGGAAAGGGTACCGCGCTCGCTGATGGAAGCCTCGGCGGACCTGGGGGCGGCACCCATTGCGACCTTCCGCCGGGTCATCCTGCCGCTCGCTTTTCCGGGCGTCGTGGCCGGATCGATCTTCACCTTCTCGCTCACGCTTGGCGATTACATCATTCCGAAGGTGATCGGAACTTCCCATCCCTATATCGGCACGGTCGTCTATGCGCAGCAGGGCGTGGCGGGCAACGTGCCGCTGGCAGCGGCTTTCACCGTCGTACCGATGATCGTCATGGCGGTCTATCTCACCATCGCGCGGCGGCTGGGGGCGTTCAATGCCCTTTGAGCGGCGCCGGCACAGGGGGAAACCGGAAGGCGGCACCAGGCCCGGCCTGGCGCTCAGGCTGGCGGCCCTGGGGGGCATCCTGTTTCTGCACCTGCCGCTGCTCTTCATCGTTCTTTATGCCTTCTCCGCCGAGGACAAGAGCTTTGTCTTTCCGCCGCCCGCGCTGACCACGCGCTGGTTCGCGGTCGCGCTCGAACGCGAGGATGTGCGCGCCGCCCTGCTGCTCTCCCTGCAAGTGGCCTCGGTCGCCACAGTGCTGGCCCTCTTTCTCGGCACCATGGCCGCGGCGGCGGTGTGGCGCAGCAGTTTCTTCGGCCGCGAGGCGATCTCGCTGCTCGTCATCCTGCCCATCGCCCTGCCCGGCATCATCACCGGCATCGCCCTGCGCTCCGCGCTCAATCTCGGTGGCCTGCCTTTCAGTTTCTGGACGATCGTGATCGGCCACGCGACCTTCTGCATCGTCGTCGTCTACAACAACGCGTTGGCCCGCCTCCGGCGCACCTCGCCGTCGCTGATCGAAGCCTCGATGGATCTGGGCGCCAATGGCTTCCAGACCTTCAGGCACGTGATCTTTCCGCAGCTCGCCACGGCGCTGCTCGCGGGAGGCATGCTGGCATTCGCACTGTCCTTCGACGAAGTCATCGTGACGACCTTCACGGCCGGCCAGCAGGCGACCTTGCCGATCTGGATGCTGAACGAACTGGTCAGGCCACGGCAGCGGCCGGTCACCAATGTGGTGGCGGTCTTCGTCATTGCAATAACGCTGGTGCCGATCCTGCTTGCCTTCTACCTGACCCGGCATGGTCAGGACGCGGCGGGCAGCGGCAGATGAAGGTGTCAGTGGGCACCGGGAAAGGAGAGAGCATATGCAGACCAAGCTCCTGATCGACGGCGACCTTGTTGCCGGCGATGGCGCGGCAGAGACCATCCTCAATCCGGCGACGGGCCAGACGATCGCCTCGGTGAATGAGGCCTCGACCGGACAGGTGGACCAGGCAGTGCTGGCAGCCGAACGCGCCTTCGAGGGTTGGAGCCGCACGACGCCGGCTGAACGGGCGCTGCTGCTGCTGCGCCTGGCGGAACGGATCGAGGCGGAAGCAGGCGGCTTCGCGGCACTGGAATCGCTCAATTGCGGGAAGCCGCTCGTCAGGGCGGCCGCCGACGAGCTGCCGGCGGTGATCGATGTCTTCCGTTTCTTCGCCGGCGCGGCGCGCATCCTGTCCGGCAGTGCCGCGACGGAATATGTCGCCAACCATACAAGCATGATCCGGCGCGATCCCGTCGGCGTGGTCGCCTCGATCGCGCCATGGAACTACCCGCTCATGATGGCGGCCTGGAAGCTGGGCCCGGCGCTGGCTGCCGGCAATACGGTCATCCTCAAGCCCTCGGAGCAGACGCCGCTGACCACCCTGAAACTTGCGGCGATCCTTGCCGAGATCTTTCCCAAGGGCGTGGTCAACATCGTGGCCGGGCGGGGCGAGTCGGTCGGCGTTCCCCTGACGACCCATCAGAAGGTGAGGATGGTCTCGCTGACCGGGGACGTCACGACCGGCCAGAAGATCCTGCAGTCCGCCGCCAAAACCCTCAAGCGGACGCATCTGGAACTGGGCGGCAAGGCACCCGTCATCGTTTTCGACGACGCAGACCGCGAGGCAGTGGTTGCCGGCATTCGCATGGGCGGCTTCTACAATGCCGGCCAGGATTGCACGGCCGCCTGCCGTGTCTATGCCTCCGCCAGGATGTACGACAAGCTGGTGGCCGACCTGGGTTCGGCGATCTCCTCGCTCAGGCATGGCAAACCCGAGGACGAGGCGACCGAGCTTGGACCGCTGATCAGCGAACGTCAGCGAAGCCGTGTCGCGAGCTTCGTCGAGCGGGCAGCGCAGTTGCGCCATACCGAGATCGTGACCGGTGGCGGCAAGGTGGCGGGAGGCGGCTTCTTCTATGAGCCGACCCTGGTCGCCGGAGCCCTCCAGTCCGACGAGATCGTGCGGCGCGAGGTCTTCGGTCCCGTGGTGTCGGTGACGCGCTTCGAGGACGAGGAGCAGGCCATCGCCTGGGCGAACGACAGCGATTATGGCCTCGCCTCCTCGGTCTGGACCGGCAGCGTGAAGACGGCGATGAAGGTTGCAAGCCGCCTGCAATATGGCTGCGTGTGGGTGAACCAGCATTTCACCCTGACCTCGGAGATGCCCCATGGCGGTCTGAAAATGTCGGGCTACGGCAAGGACATGTCGGTCTACAGCCTCGAGGACTACACCTCCGTCCGCCACGTCATGCTCAACTTCGGATGAGGCATCGGCGCCATGTTCAGATCCGGGCGAAGGTCAGCGGCAGCGCGGTGGTCTCCTTGATTGGCTCCATAACGAAGGCGGCGCTGACATCGGACAGGTCGATGGCCTTGACCAGCCGCCGGTAGACGCTGTCATAGGCCTGAATGTCCGGAACGACGATCTTGAGCAGATAGTCGGTCTCCCCCGACATGCGATAGGCGCCGACGATTTCCTCCATGCCGCCGACCGCACGGGAGAAGTCCCGCAGCCAGCGTTCGTTATGCTGGCTCGTGCGGATGGAGACGAAAACGGTGACCCCGACATTCAGACTGGCAGCGTCGCAGAGCGTTACCTGCGCCCGGATGACGCCGGCTTCCCGGAGTTTCTGGATCCGGTTCCAGCAGGGGGTCTGGGACAGGTTGACCTGGCGGGCGATCTCCGCCACCGGGAGGCTCGCGTCGTCCTGAAGCAGTCGAAGGATCCTGAGATCGATTGCGTCCATGCTGCCCTGGTCCGGGAAAATTCTTCCCCGCATACTCCCGCATGCCATCAAGATCGGAAAAATCTTCCTTGTAATTCATAGTATACAGTGGATATCGCCAAATTCTATGGGAAACAAGGATGGACATTTCTCCGGCTCTCCCGAGCCGATCTGGCGCCGCGAGCCGACAGGCTGCCTGGCTCGGGCGGCTTGCCAGGACGGTGGAGGAAGCGCTTCGGCAGGGCGGCGTGGCGCGGCGCGCGCTGATCGCCGAGGCAGTCGCGGAGGCGAGCCGCGCGCCCGAGCTGCGGGAACTGCGCCGCTTCGGCAGCCAGCGCTGTTACGCCCGCCATCTGCTCCATGCCGACCCGGCGGAGCGCTTCTCGATCCTTGCCCTGGTCTGGCGTCGCGGGCAGTTCAGCCCTGTCCATGGACACCATGCCTGGTGCGCTTTCGCGCTCTCCTGCGGCCGCCTGCTCGAAACCCATTATGCAATCTGCGAGGCAGATGGACTGGCGGTGCCGCAGCATACGCTGCCGCTTGCTCCGTTCTGCGCGGATTTCACCGAGGCCGCCGATGGTCATGTTCACCGGCTGGGGAATCCGGCTCGCGAGGTCGCCGTGTCCCTGCATGTCTATGGTAGGGTTTGGGGCGGGGGTGGCAGGGGCGTGAACCGGCCTGTGATCGCGCGCGCCGGCGACTGAGAGCAGGTTCACAGACGCCGGTCCCGCGATTTGTCAGGATTGCCCGAGCGAAACCGCAAACGGAGCAAGAGGATGAAAGCCCGATCGAGTATCAAGGCGGTGGTGGTCCTTGCGCCTGCCCTCGCCAGCCTCGCGGCCTGCACGGCGATGCCGCCGGCCCTGGCGCCGGCCGGACCGGAAATGCTGCGTAAGGTTCAGTCGCTCGCCCAGCATCCTTGCAACGCGACGACAGCTTCGGTGCTCGAGGCCAATCGCATCGACCCGGCGCGGGTGCAGAGCCTGGTCTACTCCGGCACTTCGGGCGGCGGCATGGCCGGGCGGATCGATTCCTATATCGCCTGGGTCGGGGTCAGCGGCGAGGCAGCGACGATCCACATCAATCTGGATACCTATTGCCGCTACGTCGACCTCTATCGCTGAGTTCGCGCGGCACCTGCGTTATCATCCGCTGATGGAAGTCGCACGCCAGATCGGTGCCTTCGCCGGCGGGCTCGGGCTGTTCCTGCTCGGCATCTGGCTGATGACCGACGGGCTGAAATTTGCGGCCGGCGGCGCGCTGCAGCGCATCCTGCGGCGCGGCACCGGCTCGCCACTTGCCGGCCTGCTGTCGGGGATCGTGGTCACGGCGATGGTGCAGTCTTCGAGCGCCGTGACGGTCGCCACCATTGGTTTCGTCAATGCGGGACTGCTCAGCCTTGCCCGCGCCGTCTGGGTGATCTTCGGCAGCAATATCGGCACGACCATGACCGGCTGGCTGGTGGCGCTGATCGGCATCAAGTTGCAGATCGAACCGCTGGCCTTGCCGTTCATCGGCATGGGAATGCTGCTGCGGCTTGGTGCGCCGGGCCGCCGCGCGGGCGCGATCGGCCAGGCAATCGCCGGCTTCGGCGCCTTCTTCCTCGGAATCGGCGTCCTGCAGGACGCCTTCGCCGATATCGGTGCGCGCTTCGATGTCGCCGTACTGCCGCAAACGGGGTTGCCGGCGATCCTGCTTTTCGTTGCAGCCGGCGTGGTCCTGACTTTCCTGACGCAGGCATCCGCGGCCGTGATGGCGATTGCACTGACGGCGGCAGCCGGCGGCGCGCTGCCGCTGGAGCCGGCGGCTGCCATCGTCATCGGCGCCAATATCGGCACGACGACGACGGCCCTCATGGCGGTGATCGGCGCCACGGCCAATGCCAAGCGGGTTGCGATGGCCCACGTGGTCTTCAATCTCGGCAGCGGCATTATCGGCGTGCTGACCTTGCCGATCCTGCTATCGGCCATCGAAATGCTGCGCCACATCGCCGGGGTGCCCGATGGACCGGCGACGACCTTGGCCGCATTCCACACCATTTTCAATCTTCTGGGTGTGGCCCTCGCCTGGCCGCTGGCGCCAAGACTGGTCGTGTTCCTGCGGTCGCGTTTCGTGTCGGCGGAGGAACGCGCCATGCAGCCCCGGCACCTGGACGACAACGTGCTGGCGGTGCCGGTTCTCGCGGCGGACGGACTGCTGCTCGAGACCCAGCGTCTTGGACGGTTGTCGCTCGATCTGGTCGATCCGGCCCGGCCGCCGGATCGTGCCGGGCATAGGGAGCGACTGTCGCGGAGCGAGACCATTCATGCCCTCGCAAAGGCCATCAGGGCCTTTGCGATCCGGCTTAACCGGGAGACCCTGCCTCAAGAAGTCGCGGCGGCGATGCCTGGCATTCTGCGGGCGACCCAGCATTACGAGGCGGTGGCCGACCTGGTGCTCGGCCTCGATCCCGGCGTGCTGGAACGACCGGGGATGGAGGATGCGGCCCTGCACGCCGCGATCGACGAGTTCCGCGGGGCGCTGACCGGGCTGGCGCGCTGCGCCGATACCGCGGCGGCTTCATACGAGGATGATGTTCGGGAACAGGCCGTGGCAGCCCTGGAGAAAGCCTATCAGCGGTGCAAGGCGCTTCTGCTCCAGGAAGCTGCGGATCGGCGCCTCGACGTGATGCGCATGGACGAGATGATGCGCACCATCGGGCAAATGCGCCGGGCAGCCGATCGCGCAAACCGCGCCGCCGCGCGGCTCCGGCCTTTGCTCGCCGCGCGCGCCGCGCAGGCCGCGCCGGGCGGGAGAGAAGTGGAGAAGGCGGGCGCGGCGAACCCGCCGCCGAACTGACCGACCGGCCAAATTCAGACATTGGCAGGCGGAGGTCTGCGGCCGCGAGAGGTTCGACAATCCTCCCCATGGCCCTATATTGCTCCGATGACATGCAGCCGGGGCCTGCTTGCCGTATTTCTGGCGATCACCATCTGTTCGTGCCTGACACCCTCCATGGCCCGGGCGGAGGGCATCGTTTACCGCGCCGGTATCTCAGGCGTCGAGGATGTCCAGTTGGCGAAACTTCTGGAAGAGGTCTCGGACCTCGTCCAGTCGGCCGGGCGACTGCCCGCAACCATGCTGGCGCTACAGCGACGCATCGCCGGCGATCGCGACCGGCTTCTCGAGGTTCTGCGCTCGGAGGGATATTACGGCGCTTCGATCGAGGTCGACCGGCGCGAAGCGGACGGGACGCAGCTTGTGGAGCTGCGAGTGGTCCCGGGGCCGCGCTTCGGCATTGCATCCTTCACGCTCGTGCTCGCACCCGATAGCGTGGCCGCTGGACTGCGGCAAGAGGCCGAAAGGCAGGCACGCGTCCGCATTGGCGAGCCGGCGCGGGCCGCAAGTATCATCGATGTCGAGCGCGGCATCATCGTTCTGCTGGGTCGAAACGGCCATCCGAAGGCACGGCGGACCGAGCGCAAGGTGGTGGTCGATCATGCGCGCGCCGCCGCCGATATACGCCTGGAGATAGATGCCGGCGAGCCGGTCACGTTCGGTCCGCCGCTGATCTCCGGTACGCGGGATGTCAGACCGAGCTATATCCGCCGGCAACTCGCCTGGCGAGAGGGCGCGCTGTTCGACAACCGCCATGTGGACGATACCCGTCGCGATCTGGTGCGCTCCAATCTCTTCGAGACCGTGCGCGTCTCACCGGCCGAAACGGCGGCGCCGGACGGCTCGCTGCCGGTTGAAATAGAGGTGCGGGAACGCGAGCACCGATCGATCGGTTTCGGTCTCGGTTACTCGACCGACCTCGGCTTCGGCGGCAAGGTCTTCTGGGAGCATCGCAACCTCTTCGGCGAAGGCGAGAGCCTCAATCTCGAAGCGCGCGCCACGCAGCGCCTGTATGGCGGCGCGGCGCGCTATCGCGAACGGGGTTTTCTGTCGCGCCGCAATACACTGCTTCTCGACCTGGAAACGAGCGAGGAACGTTTCGAAGCCTATCGTGCCCGTTCCGTGGCCACGGGCGCGGCACTGGAGCGCGATCTCGGCAATGGTTTCGCCGGCAGCCTCGGCGTGACGCTGGAAGCGCTGAACGTGCGCCAGGCCGGCGAGACGGACCGTTTCGTGCTGGTGTCCCTCCCGGCGCGGCTACGCCGGGACACGACCGACAATCTTCTCGATCCGACGCGCGGACATCGCCTGCGGCTGGAATACACGCCGTTCTTTCAGCCGGACGATCCCGACCTCAATTTCCATCGCGTAATCCTCGCGGGTTCGGCCTATCAGGGATTTTTCGAGGGGAACCGCGTAGTCCTTGCGGCGCGCGCGCAGCTTGGCTTCATCTTCGGTCCACCGACCGCGGACATTCCCGCCAACCGGCGCCTTTATGCCGGCGGCGGCGGGTCGGTACGGGGCTATGAATTCCAGTCGCTCGGTCCGCTCGATGCCGATGGCGATCCGGTCGGTGGCCGGTCGATCGTGGAAGCCGGCATCGAGGCGCGAATCCGGCTGTTCGGCGGTTTCGGCATCGTGCCCTTTCTCGATATCGGAAATGCCTATGACGATGAGCGTCCCGACCTGGATCAGGGCGTCCGCGTCGCCACCGGGATCGGCCTGCGCTATACGACGCCTATCGGGCCGATCCGCGCCGACATCGCCTTTCCCCTGAACCGGCGCCGCGGCATCGACGATGCGTTCCAGTTCTATGTCAGCCTTGGTCAGGCGTTCTGAGCCATGAGCGGGCGCTGGCGAATCATTCTGCGGTCTGGACTGGCTGTGCTGCTGCTGACGCCGACGCTGCTTGCCATCGTGTTCGGGCTTGCGGCGAGCGACTGGGGCCGCGCCCGCGTGGCGGATCTGGCAAACCGCGTGCTCGCCGATGTCGGTGGTTTCCGCATCAGCCTGGCCGGCATCGAGGAAATCTCGCTGCATCGCCTGCGGATCGGCATGATCCGGATCGACGAGGGCGAGCGGCCTCTCGCCCGGCTTTTGCGGCTGGACGCGCGATGGAACCTGCGGGAGCTTCTTTTCGGCCCGGTGCGGCTCGAGCATGTGGGTATCGGCACCGTGGCAGTCCTCGGTCTGCCCGAGGGGGAGGACGATGGCGGGATTGCCGGCCCTCTCGCGCTACCGCGCCCGCCACTTCTGCCGGTGCGGGCGGTCGTCATCGAGCGCCTGGAAGTCCGGCCGCCGGTCGTCGAAAGGGAAATGATCTACCGGCTGGATGCGACGGAGATGGCCGGGCAGCGCGGCGAATGGACGCTCGCGCTGAACCTGCTGCCCGTCGAGACGGCGGCCGACCGCCTTCGTCTGGAAGTGAAACTGCACCCGGACACGGACCATCTGGCCCTGATGCTCGAACTCAAGGAGGCCAAAGGGGGCCTGCTCGCCCGGCTTGCCGGGCTGCCGCAAGCCCACGGCCTTTCGGCAGGGCTCGCGGGCGAAGGAACGGCTTCGGACTGGCGAGGGCGGCTTGCGGGGGAGGCCGGCGGCCTGTTCCGCGTCGAGACCGATATCGGACTTTCGCTGGTCGCGGCGCCGCGGATGACCCTGAACGGCAGAACGTTCCTGCTTGGCGATATCCCGAAGGAACTGGCGGAAATTCTTGGGCCGCGTATCGACCATGAGGGCGAATTGGTCTGGCGGGACCGGCGTCTTGAGGTGCCACGGCTGATCGTCGGCGCCCGGACCTTCGATCTTGGCATTCAAGGCAGTCTCGCGCCCGACGCGCAGACCATCGACATGAAGGGACAGGCGCGCCTTCTCGATCTCGGTGCGTCGCTTGCCGTGCACCGGCCCGGCCTTTCCGGCGCGCTGGACATCGATTTCACGCTCGAAGGCGCGCTTTTGCGCCCTGCGGCACGGGCGCGCATTCAGGGCTGGTCCCTCGACAGGGAGAGCGGCATCGGTGGCGAAGTCGATATGGACCTGACGTTGTCGGCCACGCGCGCGCTCACCTCGGGCGATGGTCATGAGATTGCCCTGGAGGCTTCTCTACGCCAGGTTCAGGGCCTGCCGCCGGCGCTTGGCGTGCTCGTTGGCGATGAGCTGCGGCTGCGTGCGCTGTTGCAGACGGACGCTGGTTTCGAAACCCTGGCTCTTCCCCGCCTAGGCATCGTGACATCGGGATTGTCGGCGGAGGGCGATGGCCTGCTCGATCGGCGGAGCGGACAGTTGGCGATGGGGCTGAAGGCGACGGTCCCTGAACTGTCCAGGCTGAACCGGACGACCGGGATGACGGCGCGAGGGCGCGCCGATGTGCGGATCAACCTCGCGGGGACCCTGACGCCGCTGGCCCTGGATCTGGATCTGGAAGTCGATCTTGGCGAGTTTGCCCCCGCCGAGCCGACGCTGGCGGCGCTCGCGGGAAAGAGCCCGGCCTTGCGCGCGCGGGGCCGCTTCGACGAGGCGGCCGGACTGACCATCGAGAGGCTCGGCGCCGACCTCGCCGAAGCAACGCTCTCAGGTTCCGGCAGTGTCGATGCCGCAGGCATTGCCCGGCTCTCCGCGCGGATCGACCTGCCGCGGCTGAACAGCCTTCCGGCTCTCGCGGAGCAGCAGGTGTCCGGCGCCGCCACCATGGAGCTTGCGATCGCGGGCCCGCTGGAAGCGCCGCGCGTGGATGCTGTTCTGACCGGGCGCGATCTCGACATTCGAGGGGCGAGTATCGAGCGGCCGCGACTGCGGACCAGGGTCCAGGGACCCTTCGATCGCGCGACGGCCGAGATCGACCTGGATGCATCGGTGCAGGGCCTGCCGCTCGCGCTTGCGGCATCGGCGCGCCGCGATGACGGCGGCGATATGGTATTCCGGCTCGCCCAGGCGAGCCTTGCGGCCTTGCGCGTGAGCGGGCAGGGCCGCACGGCACTGGCCGATGGTCTGACCGACGGGAAGTTCCTGCTCGAGATGCCTGCGGGACAGTGGTTGCCCCTGCCGGGGGGGCAGGCGCTGGCGGGTGAGCTGCGTCTCGAGGTCGAGTTGATGCGCGATGCTACCAGGCAACGAGCGAATGCCCTGCTGGCGGGTCGGGCCCTTGCACTGCGCATGGTCGATGGCGCGACGACGAGACTGGGGCGGATCGAACTCACCGCGAGCGCGACCGATCTGTTACGCCAGCCGGAGGGGCGGATCGAGGCCGCTCTGACGGAGTTCCAGACGGGCGAGATCGGTATTGACGAAGCGGCCGTCCTGGTCGCGGGCACGCTGCGGGAGATGGATTTCCGCATCGAGACGCTGGGCGCTGCCGGCGAGCCCTTTGCGGCGCAACTCGCCGGGGCGGGATCGCTCGCCGAGAACACGCTCACGCTGCGACTGTCGAGCCTGTCGGGGAGTTTCGGAAAGCTGGAGGCGCGCCTTGAGCAGCCGACCACGGTCGAGATCGCGCCGGGATCGCAGCGCCTGGCCAGGACCGATCTGGCGGTGGCCGGCGGTCGTTTGGCGATCGAGGGCGCGATCTCCCCGGATCAGGTTTCGGCCAGGGCCGAACTCACGGATCTGCCTATGGCCGTTCTTGCCGATCTCCTTGGACTGCCGGAGATGAGCGGGGCCGGCCATCTGTCGCTGCGCATCGACGGGTCACCGCGGGCGCCGGGCGCGACCGCCGATCTGCGCCTCGCCGCGCTCCGCGCCCGGAACGACATGCCCCCGCTCGAGATCGTCGTGCGGAGCATGCTGGCCAATGGCCGTCTGGACGCCGATGGCAGGGTCGAGGGTCTGGCCGACCGGCCGCTGGAACTGGATTTCGCAATACCGCTGCGTCTCTCGCTCCTTCCTTACGATGCCGGGCTGGTGCGGGAGGCGGCGGTCCGGGGACGTCTGCGCGGTCCGCTCGATCTCGCCCTGCTATCGCCGCTGCTCGCGCCGGGCGAGGATCGGCTGACGGGCAGGGCCGAAGCCGATCTCGCCTTGCAGGGCAGCCTCGAGCGGCCGCGCTTCTTTGGCCGTCTGCGCCTGCGCGAAGGGACTTATGAGAGTATCGTCACGGCAAGCAGCCTGTCGAACATCACCCTCGATCTGACGGGCGATGGCGAGAGCCTGCGCGCGAGCGCATCGGCAGAGGATGGCACGGGCGGCAGACTTAACCTGGAAGGATCGCTTGATCCCCACCGCCCGGGCATGCCTCTCAGCCTGATGCTGCGCACCGAGGAGTTCTGGCTGGCGCGGCGCGACGATGCGCTCGTCAAGGCCGCTGCCGACCTTACGCTCGCCGGTGATCTCGAACGGTTGCGGCTGGCGGGGGAACTGCGGGTCCTGCAAGCCGACATCTCGGTGCCGGAAAGGCTGCCACCCTCCGTCGCGACGGTGGAGGTGATCGAGATCAATCGTCCCGGCCGGATGGGTCAGGCGGACGCCGGCCGGTCGGTCGCGCCCCCGCTCGCCCTGGAATTCGCGGTTGG
The DNA here is from genome assembly GCA_026126165.1 of Alphaproteobacteria bacterium. GTDB lineage: Bacteria > Pseudomonadota > Alphaproteobacteria > Ferrovibrionales > Ferrovibrionaceae > JAHCJQ01. The sequence continues at coordinate 22,412 of JAHCJR010000016.1, read as the reverse complement.
CGTAAAGGCCCAGAACCGGGTCTTCGTCCGTGGCCGCGGTCTCGAATCGGAATGGGGCGGGGATCTGGCATTGACGGGTACCGCTGCGCAGCCGGCCGTGACCGGCCGGCTCGGCGTCGTGCGCGGCCATGTCGATCTACTCGGGAAACGCTTCGTGCTTCAGCGCGGCACGATCCAGTTCCCCGGGGGTTCGACCATCGACCCGCTGATCGATGCCCTGGCGGAGGTGGCGGGGCGCGACGTCACGGCCATCCTGAGCATCACGGGGAGTGTGGAGGAACCGCAGATCGCCATCTCTTCGCGACCGGAACTGCCACAGGACGAGATCCTGGCGCGCGTCATGTTCGGGCGGGGAACCGGTCAGCTCACTCCGCTTCAGGCCCTTCAGGTCGCGGATTCGGCGGCAACGCTGACCGGCCGCGGTGGCGGCACGGGCGTACTTGGGCGCCTGCGGCAGGCGGTCGGTCTCGACATGCTCGACGTGCAGTCGGGCGAGGAAGGCGTGCAGGATGCGAGGGTCAGCGCCGGAAAATATCTGACCGAGGACGTCCTGCTCAAGGTGGAGCAGGGATTGACTGCGGCGAGCTCGCGTGTCGGCGTGGAGGTCGAACTGACGCCCAATATCAGTCTCGAGACCAAGGTGGGGCCGGACGCGACGTCTGAGGTCGGCGTCAATTTCAAGATCGACTACTGAAGGCCCTCAATCTCCCGGGGCGAGTCCGGTTCCGATGGCGGTGGAGGGAGCCGGGATGGCAAGCGGCGCGGCGATCGCGCGTCGCGCATGGGGGATCTCCACGCGGACCCGCAGGCCGCCGCTCTCGCGGTTTTCCGCCCGCGCATCGCCACCCATGGCGCGCGCGTTCTGACGGACCAGCCAGAGGCCGAGGCCGAAATGGAGCTCATCGGCCGCCTCGGAGGGCCGGTAGCTGTAATAGCGGTCGAAGATATGGGCGATCCGGTCCTCGGACACCCCCGGTCCATCGTCCTCGACCGAGATTACCAGCCTGCCGGAACCGCGGTCGTGACTGGCGACGACGCGGACCATGCCGTCCTCCGGCGAGAAGCCAAGGGCGTTGTCGATGAGGTTTTCGACGATGCTTTCGACCGCTCCGGCACGCCCTTCCGCCGCGAGGCGTTCCTCTATCTGGCTCTCGATGCGGCAGCCATGTTCGCGCGCGACCTCGTGAAAACGCTCCACCACCTCGCAGCATATCCGCGTGACATCCACCGGATCGCGCGGCGGGTCGAGCATGTCGGCGGTATTGCGGTCGAGCTGGCGCGCCGCCTGGATCAGTTCCATCAGGCGGTCGAGTGCGACATGCACGCCGGCGGCGGCCTGCATCGCGCGCGTGTCGGTCGGGTCGATCCTTCGCTCGATCGGCTCGAGCCACTGGCGCAGGACGCCGATCTGGTTCTTGAAAGCGTGCAGCACGTCCTCCGCATTGGAGCGGATGACGGCCGCGGCGCTGGCGAGTGTCTGCACCATGCTGTCCAGGTCGTTCGCCACTTGCTCGAGTTCCGGCACCGTCGTGTTGCCGGCAAACTTGACCGAAGTGCGACGCTCCTCGCGGATCAGCCGCGCCAGCGCGGCGAAGCCCCTGAGGTTTCGCGCCATGCTCAGGACGAGACCGACGATGATCAGCAGCGAGAGAACGTAGATGATGGCCGAGAAACGGACCGCACCGGACGTCCAGAACGGCTCGCCCAGTCCCTCGATGCCGCGCGGGCCAAGCCGGCTGGACAGCACGAGCGCCCAGCATCCGCGTTGCGTATGCACGGGCGTTACCGCGGTGATCATCTCGGACGGACTGTCGGGCATGTCGACCCGCAGGGCCAGCGGCAGGTTGCCGTCACAGGAGAGGCCGAGCCGCTGAAGCACGCCGCTGGAGGCGAGCAGCGCGCGCTCGGCCGCGACGTCGGATGAGCTCACCGCCGGCGCCGAAGCGACGTAGAAGAAGCCGCCACCTGCTTCGGGCGCCGCCGGCTTGTAGAGGAGTTTCAGCGTGAGATAGTCCGACGCGTAGGGAGCGAGTTCCCGTCCGAGCTGGTAATAAGGTGCCTCGTCGGCGCGCGCCAAGACAGGCTCGAGCGCGCGGCCGATGGCAAGACCATGTTCCCGCACGAGGCTGAGCAGCATTTCCTGCCGGCGGTCATGTTCGTTGTTCAGGTATTGATAGAGGATGACGGGCACGGAAACGAAGACCGCGACCACAAGCAGCAGCCGTGCACTGAAGGATCTCGCGATCCAGGACAGGCGTGTAGCGGCGTCCAATCAGGGCTCTCCCTCGCGCCACCTGTAGCCGTAGCCGGCGTAGTTCTCGAGCGCCGAGAAAGAGGCGTCGAGCCCGCGAAACTTCTGGCGCAGCCGCATGACGATGGCGCGCACGTTCGTCCGATAACCTTCCTCGCCGGCACCGGCGCGGAATCCGGGGCCGCGCAGCAGGCTGTAGATTTCCCGGTACGAGACGTCCCTGCCGGGACGGCCGGCGAGGTGGCGCACGATGACGAATTCGGAATGGGTCAGCGGCACTTCGCTGTCACGCCAGTAGGCACGCGCGCCCTCGATCCGGAGCGGCCCGAGGACAAGACGGTCACTGTCCTTCCGTGCCGGCCCGTCGTTGGCCGGTGCCGCCTCCTGGATGAACGATGCTCCATCGTCGGCGCCATGGCGCGCCGCGGCTTCAATCCACCCGCCTTTTCGCTCCAGTGCGATTCGCAGCCGATGCAGGATGATGCTGAAGCTCTTGCTCTTGTCGACGAAGTCGAGCGCGCCGAGCGCGAGGCCCGCCTCCTCGTAGATCGGCTGGTTCATGCCGGTGAGGAACAGGACCCGGTGGCCATGGCCGGCGGCACGCAAGCGCCGAAGCACCTCGGGCCCGTCGGGAGGCGGCATCTGCCAGTCCAGCAGGATGGCCGATACCTGGTGGCCCTGCGCGAGATACGCGAGCAGCGAATCGCCGTCGGGGAAGCCGCGGGCGCTGTAGCCGGCATCTTCCAGATTGCCGACAAGCGCCCGCAGGAACCATGGATCGTCGTCCACCGCGACGACCGGCGTCGGTTGCGCCTTAAGGAGCGGCGCGGACACTGTCCAGACTCCTCAGGCAACGTTCACGGCTATCTCCCTCGCCGCGGGCATCGCGCGCTGCATAGTCGAGAATGAAGAAGGCATTGCGGGAAACATCGAAGAAGAAGGAGAGTTCGAGTTCGCAGTCGTGTCCCTTGTAGACCCAAAGCTTCGCAGGCCGGGCATCCTGCCGCGCTTCCGGCTCGCCGAGCAGGCCAAGGGCCTCGCTCTCGCTGAGCCCGACCAGCCGTGGCGCCGGGGCGCCATCGGCAGGTTGTTCTTCGACCGGCGATTGCTGTGCGTCGCTATCTGCCGGCGGGCGTGCCGCGATTTCGGTCCGGCGCGGCTTGCGCAGCGGTTTCGGCGGCGCCTGCAGCGCGGGCGAGATCTCCGGTTCCGGCAGGGCCGCGCGTGGATCAGCCCCTGGCGCGAAGGCACCGATGCCATCTCCGGCGCAGCCGGAGAGAAGCGTGATGGTCGCGAACGCGATCCCTATGCCGGCCAGTCCTGCTTTCATGCCCGTCGCATCGTCGATTGGCCCTTCGGAGACTTTTCCGCCGCCATTGCGTGCATCCGGCCCGGAGCCGAAACCTGTTGCGTCGATTAACCAACTTCTCCAAGCAACGCTAACAATTCGTTAATGGCGTGACATCGGCGTGTGATCTTGTTGTGACAGCCCGTTGGGCTCCCGCTGGCCGGTTCGCCGCGCCGCCACGGCTTGTGCCCAACTTCTCACAGGCCGATTCCCGAGCCGCCGCCATAATGGGCATCGGCGATTGATCGCTACTCCAGGTTCAATCACCGCACAAGCGAGGCGAATCGATTATGCAACTGGCGGACGCGGCGATGCAATCGGCGATATTGGCCGGCCGGGACATGCGGACAGCTTTCCTCGCGGCGGCGGCCCTGGTTTGCGTCGCGGTCGCTGGCAGCGCTTCCCTCGGAGCCGAGGAACCGGGTCCGACCAAGGGACAGCGTTCCTTCGATGGTGCCGGCACGACAAATTCCGGATCGCCCTCCTTCGCGCTTTTCGGGTTGCCCGCCTCGATCGCCGAAGGTCGTTGCCGACCCGTGAAGGCGGGAAACAACGATGCGAAGCTTCTCGCGGCGCCAGATCGGCGCGGCGCGGCGCGAACCGGACCGGGTGCGAAGCGCACGATGGGCGCGGTCGCCGACGCGGACGGCTACTGCGCCGCGCTGGCGCTCGAATATGCACGTGATGGCGAAGAGATTAGCTGGGGTGGGCAGGGACGGGAAGTCCGGCTGACGCCAAACCGGTCGTACCGGGACCGGAGTGGACTGCATTGCCGGGAGTTCTGGCTGGATCACGCGGTCGAAGGGCAAGTCTCGCGGACGCAGACGCGGGCCTGCCGGATCGCCAGCAGGAGTTGGGTGCTGCAATGATGCGAGCGAATGCCGACCTCACCAGGATCGCCGTCACGCTTCTTCACCATGCCCATGACCGGCGTGCAAGCGTTGCCACGGCCCAGCCGGCCCTCGTTGCGAAGGATGGCGAGGCCGCGCCGTACGGACGCTGGCAGCGGCATTTCGAGGCAGTCTGGGCGCGGAATTCGCGCCTGAAAGAGGCGGGAGGCGGCGAACAGCCTGAGGGCGGGGCTGCCATGATGACCCTGCGCCGCGCCGGATGAAAGGCGTTCAGTCGCGCGGGGCGAACAGTTCGTCGATCTCTCCCTGGACCATGGTCGCGCATGCCTGTGTCGCGGCCGTCCCTTCGACAATCCTGCCAGAATGCATCTCGACTTCGCGGCCATTTACGATGGCCGCGGCCAGGGCGATGAGCGGGCGAACCGCCAGGGCTGTCTGATTTGCCTCGTGCGCAAGCCGTCCTCCCGCCACGCCGGTCAGCAGGGCAATGTCGCGGCGCAGCCTGCGCGAAGCGACCCGGGTCACGAAGTCGAACGGTATCCGGTAGCGCTCCGGTGCGAGCTCATAGGCGATGCGAGCGATTTCCCGCATTGCCATGCTGCCCGCGCTGAAATGGCCGACATAATCCTTCGGCCGCCAGGCGATCAATTCCTCGATCAGTTCCGGGGCGTCGGGCAGCATCTCGACCAGCATCACCGCCTCGTTGAAGTGGTTGAGATAGTCGGTGGCGAGAAACGTCACCGGGTTGATATTGACAGCCGCCAGCCGCGGCCGCAGGGCAGCGCGACGCGTCTCCAGTGCCGCTTGGCGTTTATCCAGGTCTGGCATCTCTGCCGTGTAGAAGACTTGCGGCAATTGAATCTCTGGTTGAGAAGCGGGGCAGGGCCTATTCGGGAAACGATAGCGTCGAGTCGTTAACGGTGCCTTGCCCGGGGATTATACAATTTCCCGGTTAATGACGCTCGGGCGTGCGGACGGCGGAATTGCGGGTTGCAAGGCGCTGGCAGGTGCGCCTAGCTTTCAGGATCGACGCTAACCTGGGCCAGTGAATGGCATTTTCCCTGCCGACTGCGATAGGCGGCGCCTGCATAGCCACCCTCGTTCTGGCAGGCACGTTCCTGTACCTGTTCGCGACCCTGCGCCACCGCCAGTTCGCCTTCTGGGCCGTGGCCTATCTCGGGATCGCACTGGAGCATGCGATCGGTCTCGCCGATCGCGTGCTCGCCGCCGACCTCTCCGATCTGGGGCGGATCTTCGGCTGGACGGCAGTCATCCTGTTCTGGTTCGGGACACGTCGCTTCGCCGGCCGTCCGGCCCATTGGCGCCTGCTGGGGGCGCTCGCCGTCCTGGTCGGCGGATGGATCGCCGCAGCAGCGTGGCATGCTTTCGATCCCGTCATCCACAGCCTCCCGTCCTACTGGGCCTCGGCTGCCATCTTCTCCGTCATGGCGGCGGATTTCCTGCAAGGCGATCGTGCCCGGCTGGGGATGCCCTATCGCTTCCTCGCTGCGCTACTGCTGCTGCGCGCGGCCTATTTCCTCGCCGGACCGTTCCTGCATCTGGCCGATGGCGCCGTCGTGCCGGGGTTCGTCATTGCGATCATGACCGATCTCGCCCTTGGCTTCGTGCTGCTCGTCATCAGCCAGCGCGAGGCGCAGATCCAGGTCGAGTATCTGGCAGACCGGCTGCGGGAGACGAACAGCCAGCTCGCGCGCCAGGCGACCGAGTTCGAGCGCATGGTCGAGGATTACCGGCTGCAGAAGCAGCAGGCGGAACTCGCCAACCGGGCGAAGACCGAGTTTCTCGCAAACATGAGCCACGAACTGCGCACGCCGCTCAACGCGATCATCGGTTTCTCGGAAATGCTGCAGGCCAAGTACTTCGGCGACCTGACCCCGAAACAGGAGGAGTATATCCGCGACATACTGCAGAGCAGCCATCATCTGCTCTATGTGATCAACGACGTGCTCGACGTGGCCAAGATCGAGTCCGGCCAGAAGAATCTCGAACTGCGCAAGGTCCACCTGCCGACACTGGTGGAAGAGACCCTGCGTCTTGTTTCAGTGCGCGCCGGCGAGAAAGGCGTGAGCCTGCGTCGGGAGCTTCCGACCTTCCTGCCGGTCATCCACGCGGATGCGCCGGCGCTCAAGCAGATCCTGCTCAATCTGCTCTCGAACGCGCTCAAGTTCACGCCTTCCGGCGGATCGATAACCGTGGCGGCCCTGTCGGATGAAGCCGTGGTCGAAGTGGCGGTGGCCGATACCGGCATCGGCATCGACCGCGGCCAGCTTCCCCACATATTCGAGCCCTTCTGGCATGGCGAGCGCGCGCATGTGAAACGCTATGAGGGCGCGGGTCTCGGCCTCGCCATCACGCGCCGGCTGGTCGAATTGCATGGCGGGGAGATTTGGGTCGAAAGCGAGAAGGGCATGGGCACGACCGTGCATTTCACCCTGCCGATCGGCCGAGGCGCCGAAACGCCCGACGGGCCGCCTGCCCTAGGTTCCGCGGAGGAAGACCTCAGTCGACCGGCGGCGGAGAATGGGCCTTGAGGCCCCGCGCCAGCATGGCCTGCCAGGCCTCCTCCGCGGTGTCGACGATGTCGAACAGTTCCAGGTCATGGGCAGCGATCATGTCCTGATCCAGCAAGTGCTGGAAATTGACCGCCTTGCGCCAGTATTCCGTGCCCACCAGCACGATCGGCAGCGGGGGCGCCTTTCTCGTCTGCGTCAGTGTCAGCATCTCGAAGAGCTCATCCATGGTGCCGAAGCCGCCGGGGAACACGGCCAGGGCGTTGGCTCGCATGGCGAGATGCATCTTGCGCATGGCGAAGTAGTGGAACCGGAAGGTGAGGGCCGGTGTCGAATAGCTGTTCGGCCGCTGCTCCATCGGCAGGGTAATGTTGAAGCCGATGCTCGGCGCGCCCACCTCGACCGCGCCGCGGTTGGCTGCTTCCATGATGCCGGGTCCCCCGCCGGTAGCGATGACGTTGTTATGGTGCCCGTCAGGCGCATGCATCGCGCCGCCGCGTTCGGAGACGATCCGGGCGAACAGGCGGGCAGTCTCGTAGTAATGCACATGCCGCGCCCGTCTTTCCGCGCTGGCGCGCTCGTCCGGACCCCTCGCGGCGGAGAGCATCGCCTCCGCCTGTTCGGGTGAGGGGATGCGGGCGCTGCCGAACACCACGACGGTGGAGCGTATCCCCCATTGCCGAAGCAGGATCTCCGCCTTGGAATATTCGAGCGCGAAGCGGAGACCGCGCAGTTCGTCGCTCAGCAGGAACTCGCGGTCCTCGACCGGCAGCAGATAGCTCGGCGAGGCCATCTGGGCCTTACTGTCGTTCATTCAACTCTCCTGACCTGACGCAATGTAAATCATGCGCGCCCTCGCCCCGCGCGACGAGGGGAGATTATCGGCAGCAGGCCCATTGGAGAAGTATCCTAAGCGTGAGGATCGGCCACCCGGGGCCAGAGGGCGCGCGTCACGTGCCGGTGCGGCAGCGTCCGCATGTCCATCGCACCGGTGCCCGGCGCCGCGACATAGAGGATTTCCTCCGCGATCGGCGCGAAGCCGGCAAAGAAATGCTGCGTGGATTTGACGATCAGCGCCCGGCAGCGCGCCGGATCGATACCGACCGCGGAGAAGCAGTCCGGGTGGAAGCTCTGCACCCGATGGTCGTTGACCGCGATATCGATGGCATCCGTGTCGTTCTCTCCAATCCGCAGCCAGGCCATGTTGCCGAGCGGCGCCAGCGCCCCGCCAAAGGGCTGGAATGCGTTGCCCGTCAGGCCCTTCACGGTGACTTCGGCATCGATCGGCGTGCCGGAGGCCGGGCCGAGCTTGCCGCCGATGCGCACTCTGAGTTTCGCCCCCAGGCCTGCATCGAACGCCAGTGCCGTGACGGATGGATCCCAGAGCGGGGAGATGGCGACGCCGCCGATCTTCTGATCGATCACCTGACGCAGCAGGAAGGTCGAATCGCCGGCGGCACCAATGCCCGGATTGTCCGCGGTATCCGCCAGCACCAGCGGGCGATAGCCGTTATGGCCGGCGGCCCGCGCCAGCGCCTCGTCGATTGACTTGAATGGCGGCATCATCTCGTCGCGTCGTGCCCACACCTCGCGGCCCAGTTCCTTTGCCAGGGCATCGGCTTTCTGCCCGTCGCCATGCGCCACCACCAGAACGCGCGTACCCACCTCCGGCGTATCGCCCCAGGGAAAGCCATGGGCCAGAGACACCGAGAGGATGTCGTCCTTGCCTTCGAGGGCCTTCATGCGGGCGACGAAACTTTCGAGGGGCTCGCGCGTGGTCGGGTAGATGCCGAGCATCCGGCAATCATGCATGGCCATCACCGGCCAGATCCTGCCGGCCAAGGTGCCCTCCACGATCGTGAACAGTTCCTCTGCCCGCTCGACCACGTCGACGTGCGGATACTCCTTGTAGATGACGATGGCCGTGGCGGAGCGCACCTTGAGTTCGGTGAGATGACAATGCAGGTCCAGTTCGACGCCGATCGGCACCGCCGGCCCGACGATGTCGCGTGCCCGGGCCAGAAGGTCGCCTTCCGCGTCAGGATAGCCCTCCGCGATCATCGCTCCATGCAGGTTCAGCAGCACGGCATCCACTGGCAGCGCGTTCCGAAGATCGGACAGGATCTCGTCCCGCAACGTCTGATAGGCATGTCGCGTCGTGTCGCCGGCCGGCATGGCGAAGGCGGCAAGGCTCTCGACCACCTGCCAGCCAAGCGCCTCCGCCCGCCGTCGCCAGGCGATGAGCGGCAGGGCGAAGAGGTTCGGACGTTCGCCGTGCCGCGCGCCGCGCACAAGCATGGTCTGCTCGAAGAGCGCCATGCCGGTCGGGATCGGCGAAAAGGAATTGGTCTCGGTGCCAAGACAGGCGGTGAAGATCTTCCTGCTCATATTCTGATCGTCCCGGTTCTTCAGGTGCCCACATGCAGCGTTTCGACGAGGCCGCGCAGGCAAGCAAGCACGCTCAAGCCTGTGATCCGGCCGGTGCGGGGATTCTCGTCAGATGGGATGTTCTCGATGGTCATCGTAAAGCGCGCGCTGTCGGCTTCCACTTCGATCGTGTGGCGATTGCGGTCAAGTGCCGGATCGGCCCAGACCTGGAGCCGGGTTCTCTCCGGACCTATGCCCGCGAGGCTGAGCGCGGCGGCGACATTGACATTGGCGGGAAATGCCTTCGCGCCGTCGCCCGCACTTCCCTCGAACACCAGCAGCGGCTCCCGCAGGCCGGCGAGGGAGATCCTGTTCTCCAACAGATACGGCGCGCCCTCCAGGCCGCGCGGCGGTTTGCGCGTCACCATCGTGACCCGTTCGATGCGGCCCTCGGCCGCGGCGCGGACCGCGTCCAGGCCGAGCAGGGCGCCGGTCGGGACCAGGATCCGGCCGCCCGTCCGTCTGGCCATGTCGACCAGATCCAGGTGCGAGAGGAGCGCGCCGGCATTGACCGTGACCAGCGTCCTGCCCAGGGCGAGCGCCGGTACGGCAATCTCGCGCAATGCGGCCGAGGGGGCGCAATCGACGACGATCTCCGCATGCTCGCCGAGTGCGGCGGCGGCGACCACGGTCAGCCCGGGCAGAATTTCCGCCGCCTGCGATCTGGTGCGGGTCATGTCGCGTCCGGCAATGGCGCCGAGTGCGAGCCCGGGCACGCTCCCCGCGGCGAGGTGCCGGGCGAGCCCGAGACCGATAGCTCCGATGCCGGCAATGCCGACGCGTTGCACGGGCCTGTTCATGAATACTTTCTCCTGATCGTTGCGGTGCCGCGCATGCTCATGGCATTTCCAGAACCTTGCCCGGATTGAGGATGTTGCGCGGATCGAGCATGGCCTTGAGCCGGCGCATCAGGGTGATCTCCTCCGCATTGCGGCTGAGGCCAAGATGCGGCTTCTTGTCCAGTCCGATCCCGTGTTCCGCCGAAACCGAACCGCCAAGCGCCGCGAGCGGCCGGTAGACGATCTCGTCGACGGCGCGTTTCGTCTCCTCATCGGCCGAGCCGACGCCGACGACCACATGCAGGTTGCCGTCGCCGAGATGCCCGAAGATCCAGACGCGTCCTTCCGGCCAGCGGGCACGTATGCCCCGGGCGAGCGTCTCCCCGTATGCGTCCATGTCGCGGATCGGCAGGCTGACATCGAAGCCGGTTACGGGTGCGAATCTCTGGAACTGACCGACATCGTCGCGGATGCCCCACATGGCGTTGCGCTCGGCAAGATTGCGCGCGATCGCCGCATCGACGATCAGGCCGGATTCCAGCGCGGCTTCGAGAGCGGCCGTGAAACGGATATCGTCGCTTTCCTGGTCGCCGCCCAGGGACTCGACCAGTGCGTAGAATGGCGCGCCGCGCTCGAGCGGCGGCCGTCCGGTGGCCGGCGGCGAGGTCAGCAGGTCATAGACATCCCGCCAAAGAACCTCGAAGGCGGACAGGTTGCCCCCCAGCCGCCGGTCGACATGTTTGAGGAAGGCGGTGACCGACGGGAAATCGGCGAACGCGACAAAGGCCGTATTCTGGCTGGCTGGCGCCTCGCGCAGCCGCAGCACGAGGCGGGTGACGATGCCAAGCACGCCTTCCGTGCCGATAAAGAGCTGCTTCAGATCGAAGCCCGCATTGTTCTTGAGCATGCTGTTCATCGAGCTGATCACCGTTCCATCGGCCAGTACCGCCTCGAGACCGAGCACGAGTTCGCGTGTCATGCCAAAGCGGATGACACGGTTGCCGCCCGCATTGGTCGAAACATTGCCACCGATCGTGCAGGAACCGCGGGCGCCGAGGTCAAGGGGGAACAGGAGGCCCTCGTGTTCCGCCGCTTCCTGGATCCGCTGCAGGAGACAACCGGCCTGTACCTGCATGGTGCGGCCGACCGGATCGACATGCTCGATTTGGTTCATGAGTTCGAGCGAAAGCAAAAGATCGTCCGGTCCGGAAGCCGTGCCGTGGACCAGGCCGGTCAGGCCGCCGAACGGGATGACCGGTTGACGCGCCTCGTGACAGAGTTTCATCACCGCCGCCACCTGGGCGGTTTCGCGCGGGCGCGCGATGGCTTTTGCCAAGATGGTGCCCGAGCCGGCCCAGGGACCGGCGCGCCGCCCGGTGACCTCCGCGCCGGTCAGAAGGCCGCCGGGCCCCAGAATCTCGCCCAGCCGTGCCAGAAGATCGTCCACGCCATGCCTCCGGATCTCGCTAGAGAAGCCCTCGCTGCGCCAGGTTGCGCATGAGCGCGCCTGTCCCGAACGACCATGGCTGCACCTGGTCGCAGGCGCGCACCCGATTGGCGAGGCAGCCCAGTGCCGGCGTCGAGATTAGGACGGTATCGCCGTCCCGGTGCGTGAAGCCCTTTCCCTCGCCAAGCCGGTCGTCGGTCGGGGCGAACATGGTGCCAAGATAGAGCATCAGTCCGTCCGGGTATTGATGGTGCCGGCCAATCGTCTGCGCGACGATTTCGAGCGGGTCGCGGCTGATCGCGCTCATGGAACTCCGCCCGGTCATGACGAAGCCGTCCTCGCCCCGCACTTCCAGCGCGATCTCCGCCCGGCGCACGGCGTCGATGTCGAAGGTCTCGTCGAACAGGCGTATGAAGGGGCCGATGGCCGCGCTCGCGTTGTTGTCCTTCGCTTTGCCAAGGAGCAGGGCGCTGCGGCCCTCCACGTCGCGCAGATTGACATCGTTGCCAAGCGTGGCCCCGACGGCAACGCCCATGGCATTCACCGCGAGGACGATCTCGGGTTCGGGGTTGTTCCAGGACGATGTGGGATGGATGCCGATCTCGGCGCCCGTGCCGACCGCAGCCATCGGCGGGCACTTGGTGAAAATCTCCGCGTCGGGTCCGATGCCGACTTCGAGATACTGCGACCAGTATCCTTCGCGCATCAGCATGTCCTTCAATCGCATGGCGGCGGGCGAGCCGGGCTTTATCCTGTCGAGTTCGCCGCCCAGCATCGCGCGCATGCGCGCGCGGATGGCGCCGGCTTCTGCCGGATCGCCCTTCGCCCGCTCCTCGATCAGGCGTTCCAGAAGGCTTGCGGCGAAGGTGACGCCACTCGCCTTGACCGCCTGGAGATCGCAGGGCGCGAGCAGCCATGGCCGATCCGCCCGGCGGTTCAGGGGGTCGCTGTTGGCCAGTGCCTCCGCAACGCCGGCCAGAGGCCGGGCCGACCCCATCCTGCGCTTCACTTCCGCCACATCCATCTCGTTCAGCAGCATGCTCACGGTGGGCGCGGCAGCGGTGAGGTCCACGAGTTCCTCGCCGCGCACCGCGACCACGGCATGGCCGCCGGCCTCGGGCAGCCACGCTCGTCCGACCAGAAGGGCGCCGGTCCGTTCCACCGGCAGGGCGCGGCGCGGATCGAGATGGGGGCCGAGGTCTTGCGCCATGGCGGCTTTCTCCTGGACAGCGATTCCCGAGGCTACGGGCGGGTCATCGCCGATGTTGCGTCGCGAAATATGGTGGTCGTGCAGGCGCGGAAACCTTCGAGATGCTTCCACATCTCGGGCTGGGTCCTGCCGCGTATCGTGCCGACATAGACAGCGATGTCCTGCGCCGGGCTGATGAATTCCACATTGCCGATCCAGTGGTAGGCGAAAAAGGCCCGCCGAAACTTGTGCACGCCGACCCTGAGGGAAAGATCCGGAGCCTGTTTCAGGCGCGCATGCTTCAGGGCCATGACGCCACCGAGGCCCAGGCCCTGATGATGCCAAAGGCGCTCCATCTCCTCCGCCCCACAGGCAAGCGCGACCCAGGGGCAGTTCGCTCCGGAGGGCGAGCTCACGAAGCCCATGGTGGCGGTCGCAAGTGCGGAGACCATGGCCCGCAGGGCGGCTAGGTCGCTCTCGCTGGGCGGAACTGGCGTCACGGCGGGTTCTGATGCACGTCCGGAATCTCCCCTGCCGGTACTCTATCGTGCCTTGCGCCGGCTTGCCAGTCGCGCCGGCAAGCTGCGACACTCATTCCGTCGTTCAAGGCGGGTTTTTTTGAGGGTCGCGCATGTACCAGGACATCAAGTACGAGACGGAAGACGATATCGCCCTCATCACGCTGCATCGGCCGGAGCGCCTCAATGCATTCACGGAGCGCATGCGCAAGGAAATCATCGATGCGTTGGACCGTATCGACGCCGACGATTCGGTGCGGGCGGCGATCGTCACCGGCGCGGGCCGGGCCTTCTGTGCCGGTGCCGACCTGTCGGCAGGCGGCAAGACCTTCGATTACGAGGCCCGCGGCGCGGTCGAGCAGGGCGGCATCCGCCGCGATGGCGGGGGTCAGGTCTCGCTCAGGATCTTCTCCTGCCTGAAACCGGTGATCGCGGCGATCAATGGGCCGGCGGTCGGCGTCGGCGCCACGATGCTTCTGCCGATGGATATCCGCCTGGCGGCGAGCGAGGCGCGGTTCGGCTTCGTGTTCACCCGACGGGGCGTGGTGCCGGAAGCCTGTTCGAGCTGGTTCCTGCCCAGGCTGGTCGGCATCTCGCGGGCGCTCGAATGGGTCTATTCCGGTCGCGTCTTCGATGCCGAGGAGGCACTTTCGGGCGGTCTGGTCCGCCGCGTCCTGCCGCAGGCGGCCCTGCTCGATGCAGCGCGAACCCTGGCGCGCGAGATCGCGGAAAACACATCGGCCGTGTCGGTGGCGCTGGCCCGGCAGATGATGTGGCGCATGCTCGGCGCGGATCATCCCATGGCGGCGCACAGGATCGATTCGCGCGGCATCTTCGCGATGGGCCGCTCGGCAGATGCCTATGAGGGCGTGGCCTCCTTCCTGGAGAAGCGGGCGCCGCGCTTCACCATGAAGCCAAGTCGCGACATGCCCGATTTCTTCCCCTGGTGGGAAGAGCCGGATTTCAGGTAGGAGCGAGCCATGATCGTCACCACCACCGATGGCGTCGAGGGGCGCCGGATCAAGGCCTATCTCGGCATCGTCTCAGCCGATGTGGTCATGGGAACGAACGTGTTTCGTGACTTTTTTGCGAGCGTCCGCGATGTCGTGGGCGGTCGCGCCGCCGCCTATGAAAAGGTCTTTGCCGACGCCAAGCAGCAGGCGCTTGCCGATCTGGCCGCGCGGGCGCTGGAATTGGGTGCCGATGCCGTGATCGGGGTCGATCTGGACTATGAGATCATCGGCGGCGACAAGCGCACGTTGCTGATGGTCTCGGCCAACGGCACGGCGGTGCGGCTCGGCTGAAAAGGCTGACGGACAGGCGCCGCCTGGCACCTGCCCGCCGCCTCCTCTGCTGACGCATCCCTCAGGCGGCGAGGGCGCCCGCCCGCCGTAATGCCGCCTCCGCCCGTGCCGCTTCACCCGTCATTTCCGCCGCCCGGGCGGCAAGTCGCCAGTTGAAGGGACTGGTGGATTTCAGGGCTGTCCGCTCTGCGGCCAGCGCCCGGGCCACGGCCCCCTGACCGGAACGCAGGGCCGACTCCAGCAAGGTGAGGCCGATCAGATCACGCTGGGCATGGCTGCCGCCAAACCTGTGTGCGATCAGCCGCACGTCCTGCAGCAGATCGACCGCCCGTCCATGATCGCCGTTGGCGAAGGCAATCACCGCCTCCGCCAGGGGCAGCCCGACCTCGCGGGTCATGCGGGCGTTGGTGCCGGTTCCCGAAGCCGCGGCGCGCATGGTTGCCAGCAGTGCCGCCGCTTCCTCCCGCATGCCGGCGGCGACAAAGCTCAGCATGGCGTGGCAGTCGTTGAAGGCGTAGTAGCCACCTTCCCCGGCAGCCTTCCAGCATTCCGCCAGCTCGCGCCAGCGCCCGCCGACATCGACGCCGCGCAGCGCCAGCCGCCACAGCATCGCCGAAGCATCGATCATCTCCAGCGGCACCTTGCTGGGCTGCGGGCGGATGCGCTCGTCATAGAGCCGCAGCACCGTTTCGGTCTCGCCGAGGTCCAGATGATACAGGGCGAGGTGCCACCAGTTGTGATAGGCGAAGGCATTGTCGGGCGACCAGTCGTCGGCGCGCGTCGTCAGCCAGGAAATGCCGTCGCGCTGACGACCCTGCATCTCCATGACATGCGCCACCGCATGCACGGCCCAGGGGTCGCGCCGGTTGAGATCGAGCGCCCGCCGGCCGGTTTCTTCCGCCCGGTCATAATCGGCACTCTCCTCGAGCCCGAAGGCATACATGCCGAGGATATAGCCGTATCCGGGGCGCTGCTCGCTCCAGCCGGGCAGGATGCCTGCGATCCGGTCTCGCAGCATGCCCGACTGTCCGAGGAAGAAGTCCCCCAGATGCGCCATCTGGATCGCGAATATGTCGCCGGGATCCTTCATGGCGATCGTCCCATAGCGCCGCACCGCCCCGGCCATGTCGCCATCCGCCCAGGCACTGACCGCGGCAATATGCGCCCGTTCGCGATCGTTGGCTTTGCCGGCCAGCCGGGCCGCGGCCGCGGCGCTGGCGCGCAGTTCGGGGTCGAGCGCCTGGTCGGTCGTGGTGGCGATCAGGCCGGCGCGGAAGCAGTGCCCCATGACGAAATCCGGTTCCCCGGCGATGGCCAGGTCGATCCGCGCCAGGGGATCTCCGTAGTATCCCAGCATCAGCTCGACCGCCTCCTCGTAGCCTTCGACGCTCTGCCGTTGGCCGGTCGAAAGCTCGACTCCGCGTTTGTCCTTCAGGGTCATCATGCACCTCTTTTTCTTCGATACCGTCGATACCGCATCGACGTGCCGGCGACGTTAGGCGCGGAAGAACAGGTCCGCTGTGAAGACATTAACAGGGACAAGAGGGCGGCCCGGCCGCTGTGAGCCGCCTCACAGCGGCTGTGACGCCGGGCACATACGCAACACTCAGGGTTGGAACAGTCTACCCCCAGTGTTGGCAAGTATCACTGGTTGAGCAAGCTTTCGGGGGAAGTTACCATGCGTTCGGGGAAGGGAGGGAGCACCTCCATGGGCGAAGAACAGAGAATGCTCGGTCGGGGAACGCCGTCGCGGCGGCATGTGCTCGCACTGCTGTCGGCGCTGGCCGCCGGCGCATGCGCCCTGGCCTTGATGGAAGTTTCGCATTCGCGCGCCAGCGAACTCGAGGAGGTCGGCCAGCTCACGCGCATCAGCGGTCTGGTCACGGTGCACCGGGGCGTCGTCCTGTCGCAGGGAGCGACCGGCATGCGCCTGCGGCGGGGCGACCGGATCGCCACCGGAAGCGGCGGCCGGGCAGAGATGACATTGGCGGATGGTTCCAGGGTGACGGTGGGCGAGGAGAGCGAGGTGGTGGTTGCCAGCTTTCTGACGCAGCAGCGCGGCGCGCGCGCCGCGGTCATCGAACTCCTGAAGGGCATCGTCAGGGCAGTCGTCCCGGCCGGCAACTGGGACCGCTTCGAGATCCGCACCGCGACAGCCATCGCCTCCGTGCGTTCGACCGACTGGCTCGTGGACTTCGACGGCAACCGAACCGGCGTGTTCGTATTCTCGGGCGGGGTCGGCGTGACCGACCCGTCCGGCGCAGGAGGCGTGCTTCTCCAGCCACGCCAGGGCAGCGATGTCGTCCGGGGACAGTTGCCGACCCGTCCGGTCGAATGGGGCCAGCCGCGCATCGATGCCTCGCTCGCCAGGCTGAAGTTCGACTAGGCGCGAAGGGCGATGGTGCCGGGACGGGCTCGGCGGCTGTCCAGAATCTGGCCGGCGCTGATGGCGTTCATCGCCACGCTTGGTGTAATGGGCGGCTTTCTGTTCCTGCGCGACCTGCCGCCATTCTCCACATTGGAAGGCCAGACGCTGACCTGGCGTTTCCGCCTGCGTGGCCCCATGCCGCCGCCGCCGGACGTGGCCATCGTCGCGGTCGACGATCGGAGCATCGCGGCGCTCCGTGGCTGGCCCCTGGCGCGGCGGCATTTCGCGGATGCAATCGAGACGCTCAACCGCGCCGGCGCCCGGGCCGTGGCACTTGATTTCCTGCTGCTCGACCGCGAACAGCCCTCTGACGGACTGACGCTCACGCCGGGCGATGCGCTGCTGCGCGATGCACTCGAACGCCATCGGCGCACGGTGCTTTCGCTTGCCCTGACTTTCGGCGACACGCGCGCGCGCACCGATGATGCCCAGGTCGGGGCAGGGCATGCCGCGCTGCGCGTCGTGCAGCGTCCGCGCGACCTGGCGGGAGAGGGGGCGGTCGTTGCGCAGGGCGCGCTGGCGCCACTTTCCAGCCTGCGCGAGGTCACCAATGTCGGGCATGTGAACGTGCTGCTCGAGGATGATGGCGGGCTGCGGCACATCAACCTCGCGATCAAGCTCGGCGAACACTACGTCCGGGCGCTGCCGCTGGAACTGGCGCGGCTTCACCGCGACCTGGCCGAGGATCAGCTCGTCCTGGTTCTTGGCCACCAGCTCAGGCTGGGCGAGGCGCGGTTTGCCATCGACCGTCTCTCCCGCCTGCCGGTCAACTATCTTGGCCCCCCTGGCACGGTGCCGACCTATTCGCTGATCGATGTCCTCCAGAACCGGTTTCCCGCCGATGCTTTTGCCGGCAAGGCGGTGATGCTCGGCGCCATCGCGCTCGGCGTGGGCGACAGTTTCGCGACGCCGTTCAGCGGCGCCCTGGCCGGCGTCGAGGTGCTGGCGACGGCCGCACACAACCTCATCGCCGGAACCGCGCTGCGGAGCGCGGGAGAGCCGGTCCTGCTCGGCCTGCTGGCGATCATCCTGCTGGGGCTGGGTGCCGCGATCCTCGGCCGCCTGCCATCGCCTCTCGGTGCGCTAGCCGCGATCCTCGGCCTTGCCTCGGTCTGGTTTTTCCTGGCCCAGCTTGCCTTCACCGAATGGACCATGTGGATCAACATGACCTTTCCGACGCTCTCCCTGCTCGCCAATGCTGCGCTGGTGGGCGCGCGGCGGTCGGTCGCGGAGCGCCGGCTCCGGCGGCGGATAGAGCGGGAGCGGCGCAATCTGTCGCGCTACCACTCGCCACTGATCGCCGATCTGCTCGCGAACGAAGGGCAGCGCCTGGCGGAATCCCGCCAGGACGCCGCGATCCTGTTTGTCGATATGGCCGGGTTCACCGGACGCATGGAGACGATGCCGGCCGACGAGATGGTGACCTTCCTGCGCAACTTCCACGCCCGGATCGAGCAGGCGGTGCTCGCCCATGGCGGTTTTCTCGAACAGTTCACTGGCGATGGCGCCATGGTCATCTTCGGCGTTCCGCGCGCCGGTCCGGACGATTCCGCGCGCGCCATCGCCTGCGCCATCCGTCTGGTCGCGGATATCCGCGACTATAGCGGCGAGCTGGAACGGCAGGGCAAGGATCCGGTCAGAATCGGAATTGGCGTGCATTTCGGGCCTGTCGTCATCGCCCGGCTCGGCGGCCGCGAGCAGCAGCACCTGACGGCGGCCGGCGATACGGTGAATGTGGCGAGCCGGCTGGAGGCGCTGACGCGCATCCTGGGCGCCAGCGTGGTCGCCTCGGCCGCCGTCATCGGCGCCGTGCGGGAGGCGGGACGGGAGGACTTGCTGGAAGGCTTCGAGCGCCTGCCCGCGCAGCCGATCCGGGGCCGAAGCGGCCGTCTGGACGTCTGGATCCTGCGCCAGAGCTAGCGGTGGTCCTGCCCTATCTTTCGCTGCCCGGTGTGTCCTCGTCGGCGAAGGCAAAGTGCGCCTTGAGGCGTTCCATGTCCGTCACCACCACATGGCCGCTCTTGTGCAGAAGGACTTTCTCTCGCGTCCATGCCTTGATCTGCTTGTTGATCGACTCGCGCGTGACGCCGAGGGTCTGCGCGAGATCGGTCTGCGACAAGTGTAGCGCGATGCGAACGCCGTCCTCCTGCTGCTCGCCATAGGCCATGGCCAGTTCGTGCAGCTTCTTGGCGAGGCGGCTCCGGAGGTCGAGAAAGGCATACTCGCCAAGCCGATCGGTATTGGAGCGCAGCCTTTCGCAGAGCAGTTCGATGATGTGCAAGCTGAGTCGCGGCTCCTGTTCGAGCAGGGCACGGAACTGCGTCCTCTCGATGACGAGCAGCCGTGTGTCTTCCGCCGCGTCGGCGCTGGCGGTCCGGGGCAGGCCGTCGAGCAGCGCGATCTCGCCAAATATGTCGCCCGGCTCCATGAAGGCGAGGATGAGCTGGCGTCCGCCGCGTCCTGAGATGTAGATGCGGACGACGCCCTCCATGACGCCGAACAGCGCGTCCCCCTCGTCGCCCTGGTGGAATAGCACCGCGCCCTTGCGGAGCGGCCGGATCTGGCTCACCTCCGCGACGCGGCGCAGCAGGTCGGGCGCGATGTCGCGGAAGATCACGCTGCGCCGGAGCAGCCTCTCCTTGTCCTCCTGCCGCGCCCCCAGCGCGGCCCTGGCGGCCTGTGTCGTCGACATGGCGAAATTCTACCCCAGAACCGGCCGGAATTCCCCTCTCAAGTTCCCGGTCATCCGCCCAGCCAGAGGGACAGTCCGGGAAAGGCACAGATCACGACCAGGCCGGCCAGCATGATCAGGATGAAAGGGACGACGGCACGGCAGATGGCGCCAAAGGATTCCTTGAAGGCCACCATGGCGACGAACAGGTTGAGGCCGACCGGCGGCGTGATGTAGCCGATCTCGAGGTTGACCGTCATGATGATGCCGAAATGCACCGGATCGACGCCGTAGCTGGCGGCGATCGGTGCGAGCAGCGGACCGAGGATGACGATGGCCGACCCGACTTCCATGAAGCAGCCGGCCACGATGAGAAGGATGTTGCTGGCGAGGAGAAAGGTGAAGCGGCTGTCGATGAACCCTTGCATCAGGGCCACCAGCGCCTGCGGCACCCGCTCGTAATCCATGATGACGTTCAGGCTGGTCGCAAGGGCAAGGAGGGGCAGCAGCATGCCAAGCAGCGCCGCCGTCTCGGCGACGATGGCATGAAAGTCGCGGAGCGAAAGCTCCCTGTAGACGAGGCTTTCCACAAGCAGCGCATAGATCAGCGCGATGGCCGCGGATTCGGTCGGCGTGAAATGTCCCGAATAAATCCCGCCAAGCAGCAGGACCGGCAGGAAAAGGGCGAGCAGGCCCTCTTTTGCCGATGCCAGGATCTCGTGCACGTTCCAGCGGCTCCGCTCGCGGTTGTAGTTCATGCCGATGGCATAGGCGGAGAGCATGCTCGCGAGCAGAAGTCCGGGCAGGATGCCGGCGAGGAAGAGGCGGGTGATCGAGACTTCGGTCATGATCCCGTAAAGAATCATGGGGATCGACGGCGGAATGATGATGCCGAGCGTGCCCCCCGCGCATAGCATGCCGATCGAGAACCGGCGGTCGTATCCGGCGGCAAGCAATGCAGGGTACATGATCGTGCTGATGGCGAGCATGGTCACGATCGACGAGCCGGATATCGCCGCGAAGACCGTGCAGGAGAGGATCGCGGCGACGCCCAGTCCGCCCGGTATGGGCGCGGTCAGCGCCGATACGAGCCGGATGAGGCGGGCGGCGATGCTGCCCCGCGTCATCACGGCTCCGGCGAGAATGAACATCGGGACGGCGAGCAGGATCTCCTTGTCGATCGCCGCCCAGACATCCTGCATCATGAAGACGATCTTGCTGTTCGACAGGAACAGGTGGGTGTAGGCGGTGCCCACCGCGAGCACGAGAAGGATGCTCTGGCGAAGCAGAAGCAGGATGACGACGAGCGCCACGAGAATGAGCGTAGTCATTCCGGTCCGGCCGTACTGGGTTTGAGGTGCGGCCAGATCGCGAAGGCGGCGTGCCGCAATGCCGCCGAAGCGAACGTATAGGGGAGCACCGCCTGGATGGGCCAGATGGCTATCTGCAGCGTCACAGATCGTTCGCCGACAGAAAAGGTTTCGCGCACGAAGAGAAGAGCATACCAGGCAAGTCCGAGGCAGATTGCGGCCGAGACGGCGCTGCCGATACGCTCGAGCGGCCCGTTCCATGCGGCCGGTGCCAGTTTCTCGAGCGCCTTCACGCGCAGGTGCATGTTGCGTGCGGTGGCGAGGGCAAAGCCGAGAAGTCCGGCGACGATCGTGGCGTACACGGCGACCCGCTGCGCACCGAAAATTCCGCTGCCGAACAGTTCCCGCCCGATCAGGTCCGCGCCGAGTGCGACGGCGATGGACAGCATGGCGAAAACGGCAGCCGCCGTTTCGAAGCGCAGTAAAAGGTCAAGGAGGCGGCCGACCCTGTCGCGTTCGGGTCCGCCGCCTGCCGCTTGACTCACTGACGGCGCTCGGCGTAGGCCTTACGACCTTTCTGCAGCGTTTCAAAGAGCTGCACGGCGCCTGGACCCATCTTTTCCACGTAGGCGCGCTGGCCGGGTGCCACGATATCGTACCAGGCCTTGCGCTGAGCGTCGGTCAGAGGATGGACCTTGCCGCCTTCACTTTCGAACTTGGCCATCAGGGGCTGCTCGGCGGCACGCACTTCCTTTCTCAATTCGGGATAGGCAGGCACGCCCTTCATGATGGCCTCCTGCTGTGCGGGCGTGAGCTTGCCCCAGGCTGCCTTGTTGGCGACTACCCCATTGAAGATGTGCGTATGGCGCGTCAGCGTGTAGTGAGGCGCGCTCTTCGCCGCGGGCGTGGTGATATAGTAAACGAACGGCAGATCCGCGCCCTCGACCAGTCCCTGCTCGAGCCCCGGGAAGAGTTCGCCAAGCGGTAGCTGAACGCCGTTGGCGCCGAGGCTCGACCAGAAGAATTGCGAGGCAGGCGCGGGTGAAACCCGGATCTTGCGCCCCTTGACGTCGGCCGGCGCCAGAAACGGTGACTTGCCCACCACATCGGTCCAGCCGGTTTCGGTCAGGCCGATCAGAACCAGTCCCTTGGCATCCGCCAGAGCTGCAAGCGGTGCCCGCGCGTGATTGTCGATCACCCAGTCGGCCTCGGCCGGGCTGGCCCAGAGGTAGGGCGTGACGAACACCGCCGCCTCGGGGATAACCGATGCCAGGGCGATCGTCGACAGGATGCCGACCTGAAGGCGCCCGCGCACGACCTGCTGCAGGGCGTCCTGTTCGCTGGGGACGAACTGGAAC
>JAHCJR010000159.1 GCA_026126165.1 Alphaproteobacteria bacterium | reverse complement strand
GGGCCGAGGCCTCCTCGCTGGTCGAGGCACAGCCCGCCAGGGCAAAGGCGAGAAGAAGCGCCAGGAAAGGCGCCAGGGTTCGGGACAGGATCGGCATCTGACTACCTCAAGGCTCGGTTGCGTCGGTTCCCCCACCCCCGCACGAATCGGCACTTTACGCCGATTCGCGACCCAGCACCGTCATCAATTCGCGCCATTCGCGCGGGCTGATGCCGCTTTCCTCGCGGCTCACGCGCTCGCCCGCCAGCATGCGGCGCACCACGGCGAGCGCGCTCGCCGAAAGCTGCGCGCCGCCCATGCGGTATTCCATGAAGGCGGCATGGGTGAGCGGCACCCAGCGCGAAAGGATATCCAGCATGGCATCGGCATAGACGCGGATCTCGTACTGGGCGTGCGGGTCGGCGCGCAGGCTGACGAAATGCAGCAGGTTGTGCAGGTTCGTCTTCCAGTACCATTGCGTATAGAAGTTGAGCGAGAGGTTCATGCGCGCCAGTTCCCGCGCCAGGCCCTTGCGCTCCGGATCGGCGGCGGCCTTTGCCTCGCCCTCGCCCTCGTTCAGCATCCAGGCATAATCGGCATAGGCCTGCTCGGAGTCGCGGCGCAGCAGTTCGAGCACGCGCTCGGCCTCCGCGCCCTCGAGGATCTCGCCCCGCCCCTGGCGGTTAGCCGCCGACTGGGCGGCGAGCTGGTCGGGTGCCGGGATGTAGAATTCCTTGTCGAGGATCGAATAGCGCGCCGAATATTCGTTCACGTTGGCGGTGCGATGGCGGATCCATTGCCTTGCCACGAAGATCGGCAGTTTCACGTGAAACTTGATCTCGCACATCTCGAAGGGCGTCGTATGGCGGTGGCGCATCAGGTAGTTGATCAGGCCGCGATCCTCGCTGACCCGGCGCGTGCCGCGCCCGTAGGAGACGCGCGCCGCCTGCACCACCGCGCCATCGTCGCCCATATAGTCGATCACCCGCAGGAAACCATGATCGAGCAGGCGCACCGGCTCGTAGAGGATCTCCTCGAGCGCCGGCACGCAGGCGCGCCGCGTCTCGCTGCGGGCGGCCCGCAATTCGGCGATCTCGCCGGCTTCCTTGTCGCTGATCGTCATGCGCCGGTTATTGCTGGATTCGAGGTCCCGGTCCAGCGCCGAAGGTCCCTTCAAAAAGCGGGGCCGACCCCCTATATTGGAGGAGCCGGGTAACCGGCTATGGCGATAAACGCCGTTCGGAATAGGCGTTGCGGACCCGGGGGCAGAGCCCGGCGCCTCCACCAGGAACGCGGCAGGCCGCAGGAAGATGCGGCGGCCGCGCTGCTGATGGGGGCGAATCAGGATCGACGTGCGCAGTAAAGGATCGGTTTTCGCCCGGCATGATACCGCCGTTATCGGGTCAAAAACACAAATGCCAACGATAACACCGTTGACATGAAGGCGGCTGCCTAACTAGCAGCCTAATTCGGGGTTCGGCGGGGCACCTGGCAACAGAAGCCCCGCCACTGATCTTCGCAAGCCATCCCGACCCATGCCGGTCACGCCCGAGGCGGCGCCATGATTGCTGGCCGCGCGGCCGCGCGATAGGATGATCGCGATGAGCACCGACTACATGAACTATTCGAAGATGGTGGAGGACGCGCTCCGCCTGGTGGCGCGCGAGGCGCTGGAGCGCGTCGCCGCGCTCGGCCTGCCCGGCAACCACCATTTCTACATTTCCTTCCGCACCGGCGCGCCGGGCGTGCAGATTCCGGCCTATCTGCGCGAACGCTACCCGGAGGAAATGACCATCGTCCTGCAGCACCAGTTCCACGGGCTCGAGGTCGGGGCGGAAGATTTCTCCGTCACCCTCTCCTTCAACCGCACGCCGGAGCGGCTGACCATTCCCTATGCCGCGATGACATCCTTCGCCGATCCCAGCGTGCAGTTCGG
>JAHCJR010000158.1 GCA_026126165.1 Alphaproteobacteria bacterium | reverse complement strand
CGGCCAACAGAACCGTTTCCATCCCGCGGTGAAAGGCTCTAGTAGGTCGCGCGGCCGCCGGTGATGTCGAACACCGCACCGGTCGAGAAGGAGCATTCGGCGGAGGAGAGCCAGGCGACGAGGCTTGCGATCTCCTCCAGCTCGACGAAGCGGTTCATCGGGATTTTCGAGAGCATGTAGCCGATATGCTCCTCGCTCATCTGCGCGAAGATGTCCGTCTTCGCCGCTGCCGGTGTGACGCAGTTGACGCGAATCCCGGTCTTGGCCAGTTCCTTGCCAAGTGACTTGGTCAGGGCGATGACCCCGGCCTTGGCCGCGGAATAGGCGGAGGCGTTCGGATTGCCTTCCTTGCCGGCGACGGAGGCGATGCTGACGATCCGGCCCTGATCGCGCGCCAGCATGCGCGGCACCACGGCGCGACAGCAGAGGAACACGCCAACGAGGTCGATCTCGAGCACGCGGCGGAACTCGGCAATGTCGTAGTTCCAGGTCGTGGCATTGGCGCCGGCTATGCCTGCGTTATTGACCAGGATGTCCGGCTCGCCGAGGCGCCGTGCCGTATTTTCGAGTGCCCGGCTGATGGCATCCTCCCGGGTCACGTCGCAGGGCTCGCCGATCACCTTGCCCGCATCGGCCAGTTCCGACACCGCCTTCGCCAGGGCATCGCGGTCCATGTCCCAGATTGCCACGCGGGCGCCGGAGGCGAGAAAGCGCCGCGCAATGGCATGGCCTATGCCGCGCGCTCCACCGGTGACGATGGCGGTACGGCCCTCCAGATCGATGCGGTTCATCCCCTGCCTCCCTTCAGCTCCCCACATCTAGCATGCCGGCGCTCCGCGCGCCAAATGCAGGGCGGTTGACGCCGCGCCGCCCGGAGGCGAGCATGGGCCGGGATCGGGACAGGCAATCCAGCGGAGTTGAACGATGGCGCAGCGCAAGGGTTTCCGGCAGATGCTCGACGAGGCCCTGGCGGAAATCGTCACTCTTCCTGTCGAGGAGGCAAAGGCGCTCCATGGCGATCCGGCCGTGGTCTTCGTCGATCTGCGCGATCCGCGCGAGCTGGAGCGCGAGGGGCTGATCCCGGGTTCGTTCCATGCCACCCGCGGCATGCTGGAATTCTGGATCGACCCGGAGAGCCCCTATCACAAGCCGGTCTTCGCGGAGAAGAAGAAGTTCGTGTTCTATTGTGCCGGCGGCTGGCGCTCGGCGCTGGCCGCGCAGACGGCGCGCGCGATGGGCCTTGAAGATGTCGCGCATATCGATGGCGGCTTCGGCCGCTGGAAAGAGGCCGGCTTTCCGGTCGAGACCAGGGCTCCGCGCCAGAAGCCACCCGGTCAGCAGGGCGGCGACTGACCGGCCCGCTTGCGGAATATGACCGAGAGATTGTTGGCGGGCATGTCAATCGTCTCGGTCAGGTCGAGCCGATGGTCGCCGGCCGCCTTGGCCACCTCGCCAAGCTCGCGCAGGCCCCAGGCGGGGTCGCGGGCCTTCAGGGAGCGGTCGAACGTCTCGTTCGACGGCGCGAGCGGGGTTCCCGCCACGCGAAAGGGCCCATAAAGGTAGAGCTGGCCGCCCGCCTGCAGCCATGCGCCGGCGAGCTGCATCAGGCCGAGCGTGGCACTCCAGGGCGCGATATGGATCATGTTGATGCAGACGATGGCATCCGGGCGGCATGGCGCCGGCACCGGGCCGGGCTGCGTCACGTCGAGACGGAGCGCGGGCAGGCGCAGGTTCGCCGGGCCCCGGCCATGGGCGGCGATCGACGCCAGCGCCTCCTCGTCGCAATCGCTGGGCCACCAGGTCACCTCCGGGCCGAGTTCGCCCGCGAAGTAGGCCGCATGCTCGCCGGTGCCGCTGGCGATCTCGAGCACGCTGGCCGGTCGCGGCAGGATGCGTTCGAGTACGGCAAGGATCGGCGCGCGGTTGCGCAGCGTGGCCGGCGCGTGGCGCGCGCCGCCGTCGGACTCGGTCATTGGCGGTCTCCGGGCATGGTCGGGTCAGGATAGCATGCCGGTCCGGATTGGCCGGGCGCGGGTCTGGCGCCGGCC
>JAHCJR010000157.1 GCA_026126165.1 Alphaproteobacteria bacterium | reverse complement strand
GAAGGCGTCCCGCAGGGCGGCAGCGGTGGGCCCGTCCACCGCATTGCGGACTTCGGGGCGGCTGAGGATTACAGTCATGACCGCGCCATTGCGCTCGACCCGGACCGTCATCGCCCCTTTTCCTCCGAAGCAGTTGCTTTCATTCGATCAAATCCGCTTGGCAGGGTTGCTGTAAAGCCTGAAATAGCTTGGCAAGTTTCGTAAATTCCGTCACGAATCTCGACCACGGCCCTAGCGCCCAGGAGGAAAGAAAAGTGACAACCGTCGGCCAGGACACGCTGAAAACCCGCCGCAGCATGAAGGTGGGCACCAAGAGCTATGAATATTACAGCCTGAAGGCGGCGGAGAAGACCCTGGGGGATCTCTCGCGCCTGCCCTTCTCGCTCAAGGTCCTGCTGGAGAATCTGCTGCGCCACGAGGATGGCCGCACGGTCAGGGTCGACGACATCAAGGCGATCGGACAATGGCTCAAGGCGCGGCGTTCGGACCGCGAGATCGCCTACCGGCCGGCGCGCGTTCTGATGCAGGACTTCACCGGCGTGCCGGCGGTGGTCGATCTTGCCGCCATGCGCGATGCGATGCGCCGCCAGGGCGGCGATGCGACGAAGATCAATCCGCTCTCCCCGGTCGATCTCGTGATCGACCATTCGGTGATGGTCGACCATTTCGGCACCCGCCAGTCGTTCAAGCAGAACACCGCGCTCGAGTATGAGCGCAATGGCGAGCGCTATGCCTTCCTGCGCTGGGGCCAGGGGGCGTTCGACGATTTCAGCGTCGTGCCGCCGGGCACGGGCATCTGCCACCAGGTCAATCTCGAGCATCTGGCGCAGGTCGTCTGGACCTCCAAGAACGGCGCGAAGACGGTGGCCTATCCGGACACGCTGGTCGGCACCGACAGCCACACGACCATGGTGAACGGCCTTGCCGTGCTCGGCTGGGGCGTGGGCGGCATCGAGGCTGAAGCGGCCATGCTCGGCCAGCCGGTCTCCATGCTCATCCCTGAAGTGGTGGGTTTCAAGCTGACCGGCCGGCTTAAGGAGGGTGCTACGGCCACCGATCTCGTGCTCACCGTCACGCAGATGCTGCGCAAGAAGGGTGTCGTCAACAAGTTCGTCGAGTTCTACGGGTCGGGCCTCGACGATCTCTCGCTCGCCGATCGCGCCACCATCGCGAACATGGCGCCGGAATATGGCGCGACCTGCGGCTTTTTCCCGATCGATGCGGAGACGATACGCTACCTCAAGGCGACAGGACGCAGCGCTGCGCGGGTGGCGCTGGTCGAGGCCTACGCCAAGAAGCAGGGCATGTGGCGGACGGCGAAGACCCCGGATCCGGTCTTCACCGACGCGCTCGAACTCGATATCGGCACGGTCGAGCCCTCGCTCGCCGGACCGAAGCGCCCGCAGGACAGGGTGCTGCTGTCCAGGGCGGCCGAGGAATTCCGCAAGGCGGTCGGCGAGGGCTTCGGCAAGACCGATAGCGGCCGGCGCGTGGCGGTCTCGGGCGCCAACTACGATCTCGGCCATGGCGACGTGGTGATCGCCGCCATCACCTCCTGCACCAACACCTCCAACCCCTCGGTGCTGATGGCGGCGGGACTGCTGGCGCGCAATGCGCTGGCGCGGGGGCTGAAGCCGAAGCCGTGGGTGAAGACCTCGCTGTCGCCCGGGTCGCGCGTGGTCGCCGACTATCTCGCCGCGGCCGGCCTTCAGGCGCCGCTGGATGCGCTGGGCTTCGCCATCGTGGGCTACGGCTGCATGACCTGCGCCGGCGGCTCCGGCGCCGTGGCACCCGAAATCGAGCAGGCGGTGGGCAGGGACGAGCTGGTGGTCGCGATCGCGCTCTCCTCCAACCGCAATTTCGAGGGGCGCATCCACCCGCTCGCCAAGTCCGCCTATATCGGCTCGCCGCCGCTGGTCATCGCCTATGCGCTGGCCGGATCGGTGCTGGTGGACCTGGAGAACGAGCCGCTGGGCACGGGCAGCGACGGAAGCCCGGTCTTTCTGCAGGACATCTGGCCCGCCGACGCGGAGGTGGCCGCAAGCGTTTCGCAGCACGTCACCACCGACCTGTTCCGCGCCCGCCATGCCCGGGGATTTCCGCCGGACCCGTATTGGCAGGC
>JAHCJR010000156.1 GCA_026126165.1 Alphaproteobacteria bacterium | reverse complement strand
GGTCGTGCACGGCGTCGGCCTGCATGGCCTCGCCGGCAGCGCGGCGCCGATCGACTGCGGCAATGCCGGTACCGGCATGCGCCTGCTCGCCGGCCTGCTGGCCGGGCAGGCATTCGATTCCGTGCTGGTTGGCGACGAATCGCTGTCGCGACGACCGATGCGCCGCGTGATCGAACCGCTGGTCGAGATGGGCGCGAGGATCGAGGCCGGCGACGGTGGTCTGCCGCCGCTGCATGTCCGCGGCGGCCGGCGTTTGCGCGGCATCCGCTGCAAGCCGCCGGTGGCCAGTGCCCAGGTCAAGTCGGCGATCCTGCTGGCCGGGCTGAACGCGCCCGGCGAGACCTGCGTGATCGAGCCGGAGCCGACGCGCGACCACACAGAGAACATGCTGCGCCATTTCGGGGCGACGATCTCGGTGGACGACGGGGCGGATGGACGCGCCATCCGCCTGCGCGGCCAGCCGGAACTGCGCGCCGCGCCGGTGATCGTGCCGGCCGATCCGTCCTCCGCCGCCTTCGCCGTGGTCGCCGCCAGCATCCTGCCGGGCTCGGAAGTGCTGATCCGCAATGTCGGTATCAATCCGCTGCGCACCGGGCTGTTCACCACGCTGCTGGAGATGGGCGCCGACATCGCCTTTCTCGACCGCCGCGAGGCCGGCGGGGAACCGGTCGCCGACCTGCTGGTGCGCGGGGCGGAACTGCGCGGGGTGGAAGTTCCGGCCGGACGCGCGCCCTCGATGATCGACGAATACCCCGTTCTCGCCATCGCCGCCGCCTGCGCCCGCGGCGAGACGCGCATGCTGGGGCTGGGCGAGTTGCGGGTCAAGGAGAGCGACCGTCTGAGCGCGGTGGCCGCCGGGCTCGCGGCCTGCGGCGTGCCGCACCAGGAGGGCGAGGATCGTCTCGTCGTGCGCGGCGACGGGACGCCGCCCGGCGGCGGCGGGATGGTCGCCACGAACATGGATCACCGTATCGCCATGTCGTTTCTCGTGCTCGGCCTGCGCGCGCGCGCGCCCGTCGAAATCGACGATGCGCGGATGATCGACACCTCGTTCCCAGGCTTCGTCGCCATGATGAACGGGCTTGGCGCGCGCATGGGGGCGGCCGCGTGATCGTCGCCATCGACGGACCGACCGCCGCCGGCAAGGGCACGCTGGCGCGCCTGCTCGCCCGCGATCTCGGCTTTGCCTATCTCGATACCGGCTCGCTCTATCGCGCGGTCGGCCTTGCCCTGCTGCGCACCGGACACTCGCCGGACGACGAGGCGGCGGCGGTGGCGGCCGCCCGCAGCCTCGGCAGCGACCTGCTCACCGATCCCGGCCTCCGGGACGAGGCGACCGGCAATGCCGCTTCGCGCGTCGCCGCCATGCCGGCGGTGCGTGCCGCGCTGCTGGACTATCAGCGGGAATTTGCAAGGCGACCGCCGGGCGGGGCGCGCGGCGCCGTTCTCGACGGGCGCGATATCGGCACGGTCGTCTGCCCGGACGCGACGGTGAAGCTTTTCGTCACCGCCGCGCCGGAGGTGCGCGCCCGCCGGCGCCACCTGGAGCTTTCCGGTCGCGGGGAAGATGTTCCTTTCGCGCAGGTGCTGGCCGACCTGAACGAGCGCGACCGCCGCGACCAGGCGCGGGCCGCCGCCCCGCTGCGCCCGGCACCGGATGCCCACTTGCTGGACACCTCGGATTTGGCTATAGATGCCGCCCTTGCCCGGGCCAAGGCCATCATTGCCGGCAGGATGTAGAGGCTCCCTCCGCGCGGGAGCGAGGATGGCAGTGTTTCCCCGCCGCGCGCGAACCCGCGGGGATGGCGGTCTGGCGACCCCCGGCGACATGGAAGCCGGCAGATCTGATACGGGTCCGATGAAAGAAGGAACTCATGGCTAAAGCATCCACGGCCCGCGCCTCCGCGCCGGCCAGCAACGAGAATTTCGCCGAACTGCTCGATGAAATCTATGGCGGCGCCGCCAGCCCCGAGGGCAGCGTCGTGCGCGGCCGGGTCATCGCGGTCGAGAACGATTTCGCCCTGATCGATGTCGGGCTGAAGTCGGAAGGCCGCGTGCCGCTCAAGGAATTCGCGCAGGCCGGCAAGGCGGCAGAAGTCAAGGTCGGCGATACCGTCGAGGTCTTCCTCGAGCGCATGGAGAACGCCAATGGCGAGGCGGTCCTCTCGCGCGACAAGGCGCGCCGCGAGGAAGCCTGGGAGAAGCTGGAGCAGTCCTTCAACGCCAACATGCGGGTGGATGGCGTCATCTTCGGCCGCGTCAAGGGCGGCTTCACCG
>JAHCJR010000155.1 GCA_026126165.1 Alphaproteobacteria bacterium | reverse complement strand
CAGCCCGGCGAGGCTGCCAAGCAGCATGCCGCGCCAGTCATCGCGCGGGCGCCGCCAGTCCAGGGTGCGCGCCGGCAGCCCGTCGCTCACGCCCTTCTGACGGGCGAGCCAGGCCCTGGCCTCGGCTTCTCCACCCAATTCGTCCACCAGGCCAAGGCCCAGCGCGCGGCGGCCGATGAAGATGCCGCCCTCGGAGACCAGGCGGAGCGGCTCCTCCTTGAGGCCGCGGCGTTCCGCCACCAGTCCGGCGAACCAGGCATGGGTTTCGTTCACCATGGCCTGGGTGGCGTCCCGGGCCTTTTCCGACAGCGGCTTGAAAGGCGAGGGCTCCGCCTTGAGCGGGCCCGAGGTGATGGTTTCGGCGCGCACGCCGACTTTTTCCATCAGGCCGGATACTTCGGTCGCCTGGAAGAGGACGCCGACCGAGCCGGTGATCGAGCTTTCCCGCGCGAAGATCCGGTCGGCCGCCAGCGCGGCGAGGTAGCCGCCCGAGGTTCCGATGGTGCCGATGACGGCCACCACCGGGCGCTTCTCCGCGATGCGGCGCAAGGCAAGATAGATTTCCTCGGCGCCGTAGGTGGAGCCGCCGGGCGTGCTGACATGGACGATCAGCGCCTGGACGTTGTCGTTGTCGGCGATGCGCTCCAGGGCTTCCTGGCGGGCGCGATCCTCGACGATCACTTCGTCCAGATGGATGCGCGCCACATGCGGCTTGGCGAAGACGCCGGCGCCCTCGTCGAGCAGCTCGTCCCCGCCAAGCAGGTAGAAGCCGAGAGCGAGAACCGCAAGCACCGCCAGCAGCCGCCAGAGCGAAAGGTGGCGCTTGAGCTTGCGGCGTTCGAACAGGGCGTCGGTGTCGAGGGGCAAGGGTATCACTCCGCAAAGGGCCGGACCCAGCCAATCATAGCGAACGGGCCGGATCAGTCACCCGATCCGGCCCGCACCTCACTTCGCCGGCATGGCGCCGGCGATCATTTCTTCTCGCCTTCCTCCGCCTCGCGCTGGGCGCGGGCGCGGCTGATGGCCGCGCCGAGGATGTCGCCGAGCGAGGCGCCGCTGTCGGAAGAGCCATAGGCGGCGACCGCCTCCTTCTCCTCCGCGACCTCGCGGGCCTTGATGGAGAGGGAGATCTTGCGCGTCTTGGAGTCGATGTTGGTGATCTTGGCGTCGATCTTGTCGCCGACGGCGAACCGCTCCGGGCGCTGTTCGGCGCGGTCGCGGGCCAGCTCCGCCTTGCGGATGAAGCCGGTCAGGCCGCCTTCGAGTGCCACCTCGACGCCGCCATCGTTGATCGCCGCCACCGTGCAGGTGACCACGTCGCCCTTGCGCAGCGCCTGAGACTTGGCGAAGGGATCGTTCTGGAGCTGCTTGATGCCGAGCGAGATGCGCTCCTTCTCCACGTCGACATCGAGCACCACCGCCTTCACCACGTCACCCTTCTTGTGGTTCTGCATGGCCTGCTCGCCGGGCATGTCCCAGGAGATGTCGGACATGTGCACCATGCCGTCCACACCGCCATCCAGGCCGATGAAGAGGCCGAATTCGGTGATGTTCTTGATCTCGCCCTCGATCTGCGTGCCGGGCGGGAACTTCTCGGCGAAGGTCTCCCACGGATTGGCCAGGCACTGCTTGAGGCCGAGGCTGATGCGCCGCTTCTGCGAATCGACCTCGAGGACCATGACCTCGACGCTCTGGCTGGTGGAGACGATCTTGCCCGGATGCACGTTCTTCTTGGTCCAGCTCATCTCCGAGACATGGACCAGGCCCTCGACGCCCGGCTCCAGCTCGACGAAGGCGCCGTAATCGGTGATGTTGGTGACGCGGCCGACGAACTTGGCGCCGACCGGATACTTGGCCTCGACGCCCTCCCAGGGATCGGCCTCGAGCTGCTTCATGCCGAGCGAGATGCGCTGGGTCTCCGGGTTGAGACGGATGACCTGGACCTTGACCGACTGGCCGACGCCGAGCGCCTCGGAGGGATGGTTGATGCGCCGCCAGGCGATGTCGGTGACATGCAGCAGGCCATCGACGCCGCCAAGATCGACGAAGGCGCCGTAATCGGTGATGTTCTTGACCACGCCTTCGAGCACCTGGCCCTCGCGCAGGTTGGCGACCAGTTCGCTGCGCGCCTCGGCCCGGCTCTCCTCGAGCACGGCGCGGCGCGAGACGACGATATTGCCGCGCCTGCGATCCATCTTGAGGATCTGGAAGGGCTGCGGAATGCCCATCAGCGGCGTGATGTCGCGCACCGGGCGCACATCGACCTGACTGCCCGGCAGGATGGCCACCTCGC
>JAHCJR010000154.1 GCA_026126165.1 Alphaproteobacteria bacterium | reverse complement strand
CGCCTTGCCCATCTCGCTCATCACCGTGCGGACATCGGCGAAGTCGAGATTGATCAGGCCCGGCATGACCATCAGGTCGGTGACGCCGCGCACGCCCTGATGGAGCACGTTGTCCGCCATCTTGAAGGCTTCGGCGAAGGTCGTCTTCTCGTTGGCGACGCGGAAAAGGTTCTGGTTCGGAATGATGATCAGGGTGTCGACATACTGCTGCAGCTCCTCGATGCCGGCCTCGGCCATCGACATGCGCCGCGAGCCCTCGAACTGGAACGGCTTGGTGACCACGCCGACCGTGAGGATGCCAAGCTCGCGCGCGGCACGCGCGATCACCGGTCCGGCGCCGGTGCCGGTGCCCCCGCCCATGCCGGCGGTGATGAAGCACATGTGGCTGCCCTGCATGTGGTCGAGGATCTGGTCGATCGCCTCTTCCGCCGCGGCGCGCCCCACATCCGGGCGGGCGCCGGCGCCCAGGCCCTGGGTCAGGCCGACGCCAAGCTGGATGCGCCGCTCGCAGAGCGAATTGGTGAGCGCCTGCGCGTCGGTGTTCGCCACCACGAACTCGACGCCTTCCAGCGCCGAGTTGATCATGTTGTTGACCGCGTTGCCGCCGGCGCCGCCGACGCCAAAGACGAGGATGCGCGGCTTCAGTTCCTTCGTCGCCGGAACGCTCAGATTGATACCCATGGCTCGTACCTCCGTGATCTCTCGTTGCCCCTGACCTGGTACCCGTCGTCTCTCGACCATTCAGAAATTCATGCGCAGCCACTGGCCGATGCGCGCCAGCCTGCCGCCCGCCTGCTGCGCCGGCTCCGGCGCATGTTCCACCTGCTCCGCCTGCATGCGCTGCGCGTAGGAGAGCAGGCCTGCGCAGGTGGCGAAGGCCGGCCCGCCCGTCGCCTCGGCGAGGCCGGCGACGCGGATCGGGCGGCCAAGCCGCACCTGCTTGTCGAGCACGCGCGCGGCAAGCTCGCGCATGCCCTGGAGCTGGCTTGCGCCACCGGTGAGCACGACGCGCCGCCCCGCCACCTTCTCGAAACCGGAATTGGCGAGCCGCTCGCGCACCAGCTCGAGCGTCTCCTCGACGCGCGGCTTGATGATGCCGACCAGCACGGAGCGCGGCACGTGATTGGCCGAATGGCGCTCCGTCTCGCCGACCTGCGGCACGTCGATGATCTCGTTCTCGTCGGAGGCGCTCGGAATCGCGCTGCCATAGAGCGTCTTCATGCGCTCCGCATGCGCCATCGGCGTCGAGAGGCCGCGCGCCACGTCGTTGGTGACATGCGCGCCGCCGACCGGGATGCAGTCGGTAAAGACCAGCGAGCCGTCGTAGAAGACAGCGATGGTGGTGGCCCCGCCGCCGCAATCGATCAGGGTCACGCCGAGATCCATCTCGTCCTCCACCAGGCTGGCGAGCCCGGAGGCATAGGGCGAGACCACCAGGCCGGCGATCCGCAGATGGCAGCGCTCGACGCAGGTGGCGAGGTTGCGCACCGGACCGGTGGCGGCGGCAATGATGTGCATGTTCACGCCGAGGCGCTCGCCGAACATGCCGCGCGGATCGCGGATGCCGCGCGAGCCGTCGATCGTGTAGCCGACGGGGAGCGCATGCACCACGTAGCGCTCGCCCGGCTCGTTGCGCGCGCGGCCATGTTCGAGCACCTTGCGGATGTCGCTGTCGCCCACCTCGTGGCCGGCGATCGAGACCTCGACGCCGACCGTGTGCGAGGTCGGGTTGCCGCCCGAGAGGTTCACATGCACCTCGCGGATCGTCTCGCCGGCCATGCGTTCGGCCGCGTCCACCGCCGCGCGGATCGATTCCTCCGCGGCATCCATGTCGATGACGCTGCCCGAGCGCAGCCCGCGCGAGACCTGGTGGCCGATGCCGACCAAGCGGATGCCGTTCTGGTCGGCGCGCGCGATGAAGCAGCAGACCTTGGTGCTGCCGACATCCAGTCCCGCGATGAGGCCGCCGTTACGCCCGACCGCCATGTCCGCCTCTCCGTCGCCGCAAGCCCATGCCACCGTGCCGCACGCCGACCCCCCTCACGAACTGCCGCCCGGCCGCCTGCCGGCCTTGGGCGGATTGAGATACTCCATCGCCTCCGGCGTCAGCCGGACCACGACCCGACCGGGCAGGCGCAGGTCGATCGCGCTCACCGCGCGCTCGAGCACCTGGCGTTCGCGCTGCATCAGCGCGAGCTGCGCCCAGGCGGCTTCCGCGTTGTGTTCGGGAAGCTGCACGGTGATGCCATTGTCGAATTCGAGGTCCCAGCGCCGGTCGCGCACGCGCACCGCATCGCGCACCCGTGCCGCGAGTTCGGGCTCGCGCTCCAGCATCTCGAAGAGCGCGCGGGCACGCCGCTCCGCACCCGGCCCGACGACGCGGCGCAATTCGCCGAAGCGCGCCGGGTCGGCCGAGGAAAGCACCTTGCCCTCGCGGTCGACCAGCAGCACGCGGCCATCGATCTGCCAGCGCGCATGGGGACTGCGCTCGACGATGTTGATGAGAATGGTGTCGGGCAGGATGCGCTGCACGCTGGCCCGCTCGACCCAGGCGATGCGTTCGATGCGCCGGCGCGCTTCCTCGGCATCGAAAAAGAGGATCGGGTCGCCCCGCTTCAGGCCGATGGCGGCGAGCAGCGCCGCGGGCGCCGGCTCATGGCGCCCGGGGACGTTGTTATCGCGCACCGC
>JAHCJR010000153.1 GCA_026126165.1 Alphaproteobacteria bacterium | reverse complement strand
ACTTCGCCGCCGACATTGGCGGCGCGCGCATCCACGTCCGACATGACGCCGCGCGGCGTCGACAGGATAGAGATGCCGAGGCCGTTGCGCACGCGCGGCAGATCGCGGATCGAGGAATAGACCCGCCGGCCCGGCGTCGAGATGCGGCTGATCGCCTTGATGACCGGCTCGCCCTCGTAGTACTTCAGCTCGATCGTCAGCTCGCTCTTGCCTTCCCGCTCCGTGCGCTCGTAGCCGCGGATGTAACCTTCCCGCTTCAGCACTTCCAGCACGTTCTGGCGCAGCTTGGAGGCGGGCGCCGAAACGCTCGACTTCCTGGCGCGCTGGCCATTGCGGATACGCGTCAGCATGTCCCCAAGGGGATCGCTCAGTGCCATATCCTGTGTCTCCTTACCAGCTCGACTTGACCATGCCGGGGATCTGCCCGCGCGAGGCAAGATCGCGCAGCGACAGACGCGACATACGCAGCTTGCGGTAGAAAGCGCGCGGGCGCCCCGTCACCTCGCAGCGGTTTCGAATGCGCGAGGGCGCCGCATTGCGCGGAACCTCCGCCAGCTTGAGCCGGGCCGCGAACCGCTCCTCCGGCGGCAGCGTCTCGTCCTCCGCCTGCGCCTTGAGCCGCGCCCGCTTCGCCGCGAAACGCTTCGCCATGCGCCGCCGGCGCTCGTTCTTCTCGACAGAACTCTTCTTGGCCATGCTTAGCTCCAGCCCCTTCAGTTCACGAAGGGCATGTTGAACCCCTTGAGGAGCGCCTTTGCCTCCTCGTCGGTCCGTGCCGTCGTGCAGATGATGATGTCCATGCCGCGCACCGCGTCGATCTGGTCGTAGTCGATCTCCGGGAACACGAGCTGCTCCTTGAGGCCCATGGCGTAGTTGCCATGGCCGTCGAAGCTCTTGCCCGACACGCCGCGGAAATCGCGCACGCGCGGCAGCGCGATGTTCACCAGGCGATCGAGGAACTCGTACATACGCTCGGCGCGCAGGGTCACCTTGCAGCCGATCGACTGGCCCTCGCGCAGCTTGAAGGTGGCGATCGACTTGCGCGCCTTCGTCACCACCGGCTTCTGGCCGGCGATGCGCGTCAGGTCGGAGACGGCGGCGGTGATCTTCTTCGAATCGCCGGTCCCCTCGCCCACGCCCATGTTGATCACGATCTTGTCCAGACGCGGCACCTGCAGGGCGTTCTTGTACTTGAACTGCTCCACCAGCGCCGGGCGGACGACCTTCTCGTAATGATCCTTCAGTCGGGTCTTCGCCATCGCTTCATTCCTCAAAGATCGATGACCTCGCCGGAGCGCTTGGCGAAGCGCACCTTGCGGCCGTCATCGAGAAACTTGAATCCCACCCGGGTCGGCTTGCCGTCCTTGGGGTCCTGCAGCGCCAGGTTGGAGAGGTCGAGCGGCGCCTCCTTCTCGACGATGCCGCCCGGATTGCCGGCGGAGGGGCGCGTGTGGCGCTTCATCACGTTGACGCCGGCGACCAGCGCGCGGCGCTCGCTGCGCAGCACGCGCAGCACCTCGCCCGCCTTGCCCTTGTCGCGGCCGGTGATGACGACGACCTTGTCGCCCTTCTTGATCCTGAACTTCTCCGCCATCACAGCACCTCCGGTGCCAGCGAGATGATCTTCATGTGGTTCTTGGCCCGCAGCTCGCGCGTCACCGGCCCGAAGATGCGGGTGCCGATCGGCTCCAGCTTCGCGTTGAGCAGCACGGCGGCGTTGCCGTCGAACCGGATCAGCGCGCCGTCCGGGCGGCGCACGCCCTTGCGGGTGCGCACGACCACGGCGTTGTAGATCTCGCCCTTCTTCACGCGGCCGCGCGGCGCGGCGTCCTTGACGGACACCTTGATCACGTCGCCGATGTGCGCGTAGCGGCGCTTGCTGCCGCCGAGCACCTTAATGCACATGACCGAACGCGCGCCCGTGTTGTCGGCGACGTCCAGCACCGATTGCATCTGGATCATGACTTGAAGCCTCTCCAACTTGAACCGCGCTCGCGGGCCGCGCCCGGAGCCGACTCGCCGCCCCGGCGCGGCCGCGCAGGACACCGCGACGGCCAGTTTTGGACCCCGTTCGGGGATGTGCCGCGCGCGGCGCCGGCGCCCTGCGCCAGCCCCTCCCGCGCGGAGGTAAACTAAAATTATGACAGCATCCGGGCGCCTACGCAAGCCCGAACGCGCCCGGCCAGCCTCCCGCCCCCGGGCGGACCGGGGCGCGACCCGCCCGCGGCGCTATGCCGCGCCGGCCCGCTCGATCAGCCGCGATACCCGCCAGGCCTTGGTCTTCGAGAGCTTCCGGGTCGCCTCGATCTCGACCAGGTCGCCTTCCTTGCACTCGTTGGCCTCGTCGTGCGCGTGGTACTTGGCCGAGCGCGTGATGATCTTGCCGTAGAGCGGGTGCCGGACGCGGCGCTCGACCAGCACCGTCACCGTCTTGTTCATCTTGTCGCTCACCACCCGCCCGGTCAGCGTGTGGCCGGACGCCTTGCCCGAGGCGCCTGCGGTCGCTTGTTCGGTCATGCCAGCCCCGGCTTCTGTCCGATGAGGGTCTTGACGCGCGCGATGCCGCGCCGGACGTCCTTGAGCTTCGCCGGGCTCTGCAGCTGCTGCGTCGCCTTCTGCATGCGCAGGCCGAACTGCTCCTTGTACAGCGCCAGGAGCTCGGTGTTGAGCTCGGCGGCCGACTTCCCCTTGAGCGCCTTCTTCGCTTCCGATCGC
>JAHCJR010000152.1 GCA_026126165.1 Alphaproteobacteria bacterium | reverse complement strand
CTCTTGGGAGAGGATTGGGTGAGGGTTGGGTGAGGGCGGGGCGACTTATTCGACGAGCGCGGCCTCGCCGGCCAGCAGCACCATGCGCACGAGATCGACGGCGTTCCGCGCATGCATCTTGTCCATGATGTTGGCGCGATAGATGTCGACGGTGCGGGCGCTGATGCCGAGACGATCGGCGATCGCCTTGCTGGTCAGGCCCTCGGACACGAGGCGCAGCACTTGCCGCTCGCGCGGCGTGAGGGTCTCGAGCCGGCTGGTGATGCCCGCGGATTGCTGCACGCGCGCCTCGCGCTCCTCGCAGCGGCGCAGGCAGCTCTGCACGCTTTCCAGCAGCCGCTCCTCCTCGAATGGCTTCTCCAGGAAATCGACGGCGCCGCCCTTCATCGCCTCGACCGCCTGCGTCACGTCGCCGTGCCCGGTGATGAACACGATGGGCATTTCCACCCCGCGGCGCAGCAGTTCCTTCTGCAGTTCAAGGCCCGACATCTGGGGCATGCGGATATCGAACAGCGCGATCCCGCCCCGCTGCGGATCGAGAGCGTCGAGGAAATCGCGGGCCGAGGCGAAGGCGATCGAGCTGTAGCCATTGAGCCGCAGCAGGAGGGCAAGCGAGTCCCTGACCGCGGCGTCGTCATCGACGATATAAATTGTCACGTCAGCCATACTGTCCTCCCGATGCGGGTAGCGCCAGATGGAAGGCACCCGGCTGCTGATCCTGGCGCGGCTCATACCAGAGCCGCCCGCCCTGCGCCTGGATCAGCGTCTGGCTGATCGCCAGACCAAGGCCCATCCCCTCCGACTTGGTGGTAAAGAAGGAATCGAAGACCCGGTCCACATGCTCGGGCCCGATTCCGGGGCCACTGTCGGTGACCACTATCTCCACCATACCTTCCCGGGCAGGTAAAGCCGAAACCGTCACCCAGCCGCCCGGCGTGCCGCTCTGCCCGATCGCCTCCACCGCATTGGCAAAAAGGTTTAGCAGTATCTGCGTAAGTTGAATCCGGTCGGCGATCAGGTAACGCCCGTCCAGACTCTCGTGCATGTGGAAGGCGACATCGTGGTTGCGCGCGTAGGGCGCGATGATGGCGACCGCATTGGCGACGACCGCGCGCACCTCGAGCGTGGAAAGCTTCACCTCGCCGCGCTTGAGGAAATCGCGCAACCGTCGCAGCGCCTCGCCGGCGCGCAGCGCCTGCGACTCCGCCTTGACAAGCGTTTCCGTCGCTTCCTCGGGCGGCTTGAATTCGGCGCGGTTGAGCATGGTGATGCTGGCGCGCAGATAGTTGACCAGCGCGGCCAGCGGCTGGTTCAGTTCGTGGGCGAGACCCGAGGCGATTTCGCCCGAAAGCGAGAGGCGCGCCAGATGCGCGAGCTGGTCGGAGAGGCGCCGCCGCGCCAGTTCCTCGGCGCGACGCTCGTCGACGATGGCCCCGGTGATGAGGCCGCTCACCGCGAGCGAAAGCATGAGAAGCTGCAAGTCGACCGCCTTCGGCACATCCTCCTCGTTCAGGACGGTGGCCGCCACGATGCCGATCTGGATCACGAGGCAGCCGAGCGCCGCCCCGCTCAGTCCCTGGCGCAGCGCGATCCAGATGAGCGGCAGGAACAGCAGGTAGAAATAGCGGAATTCGTCGATCTCCTCCTCCAGTTCGAGCCCGAACAGGAACCAGAGAAAGAGCACCGTGATCAGCGCCTGCGCGAAAGCCTCCGGCGTGGCGATGAGCTTCGGATCGGAATGGCGCAGGCGCAGGATCAGCGGCGTGGTCACCATGATGCCGACGAAATCGCCGAGCGCGTAGCGGAAGACGGCGACCCAGAAATCCGATCCGTCGATCAGGCTGGTCGGCAGGTAGGGCGCGACGGCGGCGAGCGCCACCAGCGGCGTCGCCACCGCCGCCGCGAACATGAGCAGCAGCAGATCGCGCAGGGTACGCAGCTCAGGGTCGAAAGCAAGGCGCCGGCGCAGCACCCAGGCCGAAAACGTGTAGCCCACGGTCGGCGCCAGGCAGGCCATGAGGCCGGGCAGCGGCGCCGGAATGCCACGCACCAGTATTTCGGCCACCAGCGCCGCGACAAAAAGCAGCGGCGCATACCGCAGACCGAAGAGAAGCAGCAGCACCAGGCTCAGTCCCGGCGGCGGGTTCCACGGCGTGATGCCGACGCCCGGCAGGGCATGGAAGGAGCTGGCCCAGTCGAGCAGCAGGTAGAGCGGGACATAGCCCAGTGCGACGCCAAGTTCCGGCCACAGGCGCAGACGGCGCGCCAGCCGCAGGCCCGCCGCTTCCCCTGTCTGCCCGGCACTGCTCATGCCGGGAGTATATCGCGGACCGGTTTCCCGTGCCGCCTTTCCGTTACGTGGCCGCGCCGGCCAGCGCCAGCACGGCGGCATAGCGCGCCGCCTTGCCGGCGAAAACCAGAACCAGGAACAGCGCCGGTTGCGTCCGCATGACCCCGGCGACCAGGGTCAGCGGATCGCCGACCACGGGCAGCCAGGAGAAAAGCAGCGACCAGGTGCCGAATCGCGCGAACCAGCCCTGCGCCCGTGCCAGCGCCTCCCTGCCGACGGGAAACCAGCGCTGGTCCTGAAACAGCAGCAGGTAGCGTCCGATCAGGTAATTGACCAGGGCGCCCGCCGTATTGCCGAGGCTGGCGAAGAACCAGAGCACGACCCAGTCCCCGCCCCGATGCAGCGCCAGCGCCGCCAGCACCCCTTCGGAGGAGAGCGGCAGCAGGGTCGAGGCCAGGAAGGCGCTGAAAAAGGCGGCGAGATAGCTTTCCAGGACAGGCGCTCCACGAAGGAAGCGCCGACTATAACCCATTCGCCCTCACTCAACCCTCTCCCGCAAGCGG
>JAHCJR010000151.1 GCA_026126165.1 Alphaproteobacteria bacterium | reverse complement strand
GCCGGTCTACCGGCGCACGCTCGACGGCCGGGTTCCCGCCAGCCTTTCCTCCACGCCGGACTGGCTCTTGCCGGGGGATGCTGCCATCGCCGATCGCCTCTTTCAGGGTCGCTGGCGGCTTGCCGGGGACGAGCTGGCCGATGCCCGCCATGCGCCGTTCGACCTGCCGCCGCCTTCGCGCGCCTTTGCCGTCGAGCTGCACCGCTTCGGCTGGCTGCGCCATTTCGCGGCTTCGGGCGGCGCGGCGGCGCGCCGCCAGGCCCGGGCGCTGGTCAGCCATTGGCTGGCGCGCTACGGCGAATTCGAGCCGGCGCTCTGGGCGCCCGAATTGCTGGCGCCGCGGCTGGCGCGCTGGATCGGTCACGCGGGCTTTCTGATGGCGGATAGCGACGACACCTTCCGTGCGGCTTTCCTGCGCGGCCTCGCGCGCCAGTCGCGCCATCTGCGCCGCAGCCTGGGGCAGATCGGCGACGAGGCCACGCGCTTTCAGGCCGGGCTGGCGCTGACCCTTGCCGCGCTGGTGCTCGGCGGATCGCGCCAGGACGGCGCGCGCGGCCTCGAGCTGGTGGAGGCGGCCCTGGCCCGCCTGTTGCTGCCCGATGGCTGTCACGCCAGCCGCCGGGCGGACGAGTTGCTGGTGCTGCTGGCCGAGATCCTGACCCTGCGCCAGGCCCTGGAGCAGGCCGGGCGGGAGGTGCCGCTCGCCATCGGCTCGGCCATCGAAAGGGCCGCGCCGGCCCTGCGCTTCCTGCGCCATGGCGATGGCAGTCTTGCGCTGTTCAACGGCACTCGGCCGTGGCCCGCGCCCGCCATCGACCAGGTGCTGGCCCGCACCGGCAGCCGGGCGCGCGCGGAACGGAACCTGCCCGACGGCGGCTACGAACGGCTGCAGGCCGGGCGCAGCCTGCTGCTGCTCGATGCCGGCCGCCCGGCGCTCGCATCCGCACCGGCCCATGCCGGCCTGCTTTCGATCGAATTTTCCATCGGCCGGCGTCGGGTCGTCGTCAATTGCGGCGCCTCCGAGCGGCGCGAAGGCGACTGGGCGAGCGCGATGCGAGCAAGTGCCGCACATTCGACCTTGGTGCTGGCGGACCAGAACAGCCTGGTGCTCGACGCGCAGGGCTGCCCCGCCGGCGATATTGCGGAAATCGTGCATGCCCGCGCCGAGACCGAGGAGCATCTGATGGTCGAGGCGACCCATGGCGGCTATGCCGCCCGCTTCGGCCTGAGCCACCGGCGCCGGCTGTGGCTCGGGCGCAACGGCGAGGATCTGTATGGCGAGGATGCGCTGATCGGGCCGGGGCGCGGCGCGCCGGACTTCGCCATCCGCTTCCACCTCCATCCCGATGTCCAGGTGAGCCTGCTCCAGGACGGGCAGAGCGCGCTGCTGCGCCTTTCGGCGAGCCACGGCCTGCGCTTCCGCGCCGCCAACGCGGCATTGTCGCTGGAGGAGAGCGTTTATTTCGGCGATCCGGGGCGCATCGCCCGCACCCGCCAGCTCGTGCTCGCCGGCAGTGCCGGGCAAGCGGCCTCACCGGTTACCTGGCATATCGGCCGCATGCAGTGAGGCGGACCGCGCCGCCGGAGCCTCACGGCCGATCACATTCGCGTTTCCGCAAGACTGCCTGCGCACGGTTGCGGATTGACGGCGCAGGCGCGCCGCCGCGAAATTCGCGCCATGAACAATCGTCTCCTTCCGGGCGATCCGGTACCCCGCTTCGCCGTACCCGCGCGGCACGTGCCGCGTTTCCATTTCGATTCCGTCGGCGGCCGCATCATCGTGCTCAGTTTTATCGGCGGCGCGATGCGCCCGGGCATGACGGGCTTCCTTGCCGACATCGCCGCACGCCCCGACGTCTTCGACAACGTGCGGGCCGCGTTCTTTGCCGT
Organism: Alphaproteobacteria bacterium; assembly: GCA_026126165.1. Taxonomy (GTDB): domain Bacteria; phylum Pseudomonadota; class Alphaproteobacteria; order Ferrovibrionales; family Ferrovibrionaceae; genus JAHCJQ01. Next base: position 968 of record JAHCJR010000151.1, on the reverse strand, counting down.
CAGCAACGATCCGGCCGACGCGACGACAAACGCGGCGCATATCCCAAGTCATGCCGCCATTCATCTGTTCTGGGATTTCGCCGGCGAGATCGCCGGCGGCTATGGCGCGCGCGGAGCTTCGGGCTTCGCGCCGGCAACCTTCATCATCGACCCGGCACTGCGCCTGCTCGCCATCCTGCCGATCGCCGATCCCGCGCGCCACGCGGCGGAAATTTTCGCCAGCCTCGCCGGCCTGCCCGATGCGCAGGCCGAGGCGCGGCCGGCGCCGGTGCTGGTCCTGCCGCGCGTCCTCGAACCCGAACTCTGCCGCCGTCTCATCGCCTATTATGAGGGCGCCGGCAGCGTGGATTCGGGCTTCATGCGGGAGGAGAACGGCCTCACGGTCGGCGTCCTCGATTACAAGATGAAGCGCCGGCGCGACAGCGATATCGCGGACGACGGTCTCAAGGCCGCGCTCAGGGAACGGATCGAGCGGCGCCTGGTGCCGGAAATCCGCCGCGCCTTCAATTTCCAGCCGACGCGTATCGAGCGCTACATCGTCGCCTGCTACGATGCCGGCGAGGGCGGCTATTTCCGGCCGCACCGCGACAACACGACGAAGGGAACGGCGCATCGCCGTTTCGCCGTCACCATCAATCTCAATGCGGAGGAATACGAAGGCGGCGAACTGCGCTTTCCGGAGTTCGGGCCGCAGACATATCGCGCCTCCACCGGCGGCGCGGTGGTGTTCGGCTGCTCCCTCCTGCACGAGGCGACGCCGGTGCGCCGCGGCCGGCGCTACTGCACCCTGCCCTTCCTCTATGACGAGGAAGGGCACGCGTTGCGCGAGCGCAATCTCAAGTATCTCGCGAGCGAGACGCCGCAGGATCGCGGCGCGGCCTAGAGCCTTTCACCGCGACCACTTGATCCGCTTCGCGGCTCAAGCCCGCAAGCGGGAGAGGGAGAATAGGGATGCCCTCTCCCACTTC
>JAHCJR010000150.1 GCA_026126165.1 Alphaproteobacteria bacterium | reverse complement strand
CTATGGCGACGAGGCCCAGACAACGGTGCTCGAACTGACGCATAACTGGGGGCGGGAGGAGCCCTACGAGATCGGCACCGGCTTCGGCCATGTCGCCATCGCCACGCCCGACATCTACGGGACCTGCGAGGCGCTCGGCGCGGCGGGCGTGAAGATCCCCCGGCCGCCAGGCCCGATGAAGCATGGCGGCAGCGTCATCGCTTTCGTCGAGGACCCGGACGGGTACAAGGTCGAGCTGATCGAGCGGGGCTGAGGCGGCGGCGCCCGCAGTCCGGGCAAACTCCGCTCAGCCCAGGGCCACATAGCCGGCGGACGCCAGCAGGATCAGCAGGCCGAAGACCAGCACGCGCCGAAGCACAAGCCCGGCGGGCGTCGGGTTGTCGTTGGCAGGCGGGGAGATGCGAAGCCGGACCGCCTGCCGCCCCTCCGCCACCGGAGGGGTCGGCAGGCCGGCGATGCGTATGCGGCCCCGGCTAGCCACGCTTGGCCAGCGGGACATAATCCCGCTTGTCATGGCCGGTATAGAGCTGGCGCGGGCGCCCGATCTTCTGCGCCGGATCCTCGATCATCTCGTTCCATTGCGCGATCCAGCCGACCGTCCTGGCGAGGGCGAAGAGCACGGTGAACATCGAGGTCGGGAAGCCCATCGCCCGCAGGATGATGCCGGAATAGAAGTCCACGTTCGGGTAGAGCTTCTTTTCCACGAAGTAGGGGTCCTCGAGCGCGATGCGCTCAAGTTCCATGGCGAGCTTGAGCAGCGGCTCGTTGCGCACGCCCAGCGCATCGAGCACTTCGTGACAGGACTGGCGCATGATCTTGGCGCGGGGGTCGTAGTTCTTGTAGACCCGGTGGCCGAAGCCCATCAGGCGGAAGGTATCGTTCTTGTCCTTGGCGCGCTTGATGAACTCCGGCACGCGCTCGACCGAACCGATTTCCTCGAGCATCTTCAGGACGGCCTCGTTGGCGCCGCCATGCGCCGGGCCCCACAGGCAGGCGATGCCGGCGGCGATGCAGGCGAAAGGATTGGCGCCCGACGAGCCGGCGAGGCGGACGGTCGAGGTCGAGGCATTCTGCTCATGATCGGCATGCAGGATGAAGATGCGGTCCATGGCCCGCGCCAGCACCGGGTTGACCTTGTAGGCTTCGCAGGGGACCGCGAACATCATGTGCAGGAAGTTTTCCGCATAGCTCAGATGGTTCTGCGGATAGATGAAGGGCTGTCCCACGGAATACTTGTATGCCCAGGCGGCGATCGTCGGCATCTTGGCGATCAGCCGGTAGGAGGCGATCATGCGCTGGTGCGGATCGTCGATGTTGGTGCTGTCGTGATAGAAGGCCGAGAGCGCGCCGACCACGCCGACCATCACCGCCATCGGATGCGCATCGCGGCGGAAGCCGCGATAGAAGAAGCTGATCTGCTCGTGCAGCATCGTATGGTAGGTGATGTCCTTCTGGAACTTGTCGAACTCCGCCTTGCTGGGCAGTTCGCCCTTCATCAGCAGGTAGCAGACTTCGAGGAAGGTGGACTGTTCGGCAAGCTGCTCGATCGGATAGCCCCGGTGCAGCAGCACGCCCTGGTCGCCGTCGATATAGGTGATCTTGCTTTCGCAGCTCGCGGTCGAGGTGAAGCCCGGATCGTAGGTGAAGAGCCCGGTTTCGTTGTAGAGCTTTCGCACGTCCACCACGCTCGGCCCGATCGTGCCGGGCAGCACCGGCATGGCAACCTGCCGGTTGTTGCCGTCGTTCACCGTGATGGTCGCGTTGCTTGAGCTCATAAGGTCATTCCTTCTTCCTGAAACACGCCGGCTGCGACGTTCCCGTCACCCTTGTCCGTCAATGCCGAATGCGGATGCGGAGTATAGCGGCGGGAAGGGGCAGCGTTAAGGGGGCGCTTGCGGCCCTGAAAGCCGCCGCAAACCGGGACAGACTAGCCTTTCGCGGCATCTGCGATCCGGGCCAGGCTTTCTTCCCGGCCGAGGACGGCGAGAACGTCGAAGACCGGCGGCGAGACGGTCCTGCCGGTGAGGGCCGCGCGCAGCGGCTGCGCCAGCTTGCCCAGTTTCTCGCCCTCGGCCTCGGCGAGCGCGCGCACCGCGGCCTCGGCCTTCGCCGCATCCCAGCCGTCCAGCGCGGCGAGCGCCGCTGCGATGCGGCCAAGCCGCGCCCGCGCATCGGGCGTGAGCTGCTGCCCGGCGGCGGCGTCATAGGCGAGCGGGCGGCGTGCGACGAGGAAGGCCGCGTTGTCCGCGAGTTCCACCAGGGTCTTCGCGCGCTCCTTCAGGCTGGGCATGGCGGCGCGCAGCATGGCCTGCTCGCCCGCCTCCAGCGCCCGTCCGGCCAGCCGGGCGAGGAAGGGTTCGGCGGCGCGGGCGAGCGCCTCGTCCGCGCTGCGGCGCATGTAGATGCCGTTCAGGTTGCCGAGCTTGGCGAAATCGAACCGCGCGGGCGAGCGTCCGACATGGTCGAGCGTGAACCATTCGATGGCCTGCTCGGTCGAGATGATTTCGTCGTCGCCATGGCTCCAGCCAAGCCGCAGCAGGTAATTGCGCAGCGCCTCCGGCAGATATCCCATGTCGCGATAGGCATCGACGCCGAGCGCGCCGTGGCGCTTCGAGAGCTTGGCGCCGTCCGGGCCGTGGATCAGCGGCACATGGGCGAATTCCGGAACGTCCCAGCCGAACGCCAGGTAGAGCTGCATCTGGCGGAAGGCGTTGGTGAGATGGTCGTCGCCGCGGATGATGTGCGTCACGTCCATGTCGTGGTCGTCGACGACGACGGACAGCATGTAGGTGGGCGTGCCGTCCGCGCGGAGCAGCACCATGTCGTCGAGTTGCTCGTTCGAAACCTTGACCAAGCCCTGCACGAGATCGTCGACGATGGTCTCGCCGGCGGTCGGCGCCTTGAGCCGTATCACGGGCTTGACGCCCGGCGGCGCTTCGGCCGGAACGCGGTCGCGCCAACGAC
>JAHCJR010000015.1 GCA_026126165.1 Alphaproteobacteria bacterium | reverse complement strand
CATCGCTGCGCCGCTCCGGCGCCGGCACGGCGCCGATCGGCTGCGGCGCGCCGGTCGCCGGCATCTGGCTCTGCGGTGCCGGCTGCGGCGGCTGCAGGATGCCGGTGCTGATCTGGTCGGACTTGAGTTCGTAGTTGGTGCTCTGCGTGCCGCGCGTGATGCGGACCGAGGGGCCCGGCTCCTGGCGCGGGACGGCGGTGCGGACCACGGTCACCTTCTTTTCGGGCTGCGGCGCCGGCTCATTCGCCTCGCCGATGCGCAGGTCCTTGAGGCCGATGGTCTGCACCTTCTCCGGCGCGGCATTGGCGATGTGACGCAGTGCCAGCGAAAGCACGCCCACCTGCTGCGCCAGCACGAGTTTCTGCGCCTGCTCCGGCGTCACTTCCAGCGTCGCCGCCTTGGCGATGGAGGGCCGGTCCTTGGCCTCGTTCGCATCCTGGTCGATGGCGAGAACCTTGAGGTTCTGCAGCAGGATGTCGGTGATCGGGTTGCGTTCGGAAATCTCGCGCGTCAGCAGCACGTCCACCCGGTCGCCCGGCAGGATGAAGCCGGCGACGCCGCGCACGTCGTTGATGCGGATGGTCGCCGCGCGCATGTCCGGCGAGACCAGGGCGGAAAGCGAGGCCCGGCCGCCGAAGCCCGAGACCTTGGATTTCATCAGCGGCTCGTTGGCCTCGATCGGGCGCAGCGCGACCCGATCTTCCGCGCCGCTTTCGCCCAGGATCTCGGCGAAGGTCCCGAAGGTGCCTTCCGGCGCGGCCGCCTTCGGCCATTGCACCAGGCGAAGCTGTTCCTTGCGGATCGTCGCGCCAAAGGGTAGCGGTACCTTCGCCACGACCACGTTCACAGTCGGAATCGGCGCCGGGGCCTGCGCGGTGCCGCGCGCCTGGCGGTCGAGCCAGCCCTTGGCCATGTAGACGGAAAAGGCCGCCATGATCAGCGCCAGTGCCAGAATCCAGATCGCGCGCATCTTCATTGTCCGGCTCCTCAGAATCGAGGTCACGGGAATTTCGGTCTAGCGGCGACAGTCGCCGCTAGACCGAACGAACCACATGAGCGTCAGCCCGCGGGCGCAGCCGCCGGGCACATATCGTTATTGGTACCCTCGACGCACTCGGCCGCGTCTTCGAGCGTCGCGCTGACGGCATCACCGAGCAGCGTCGCGCCCGCCGCCACGCCGGCGGCGAGGAAGGCGAGCAGGACCGCATACTCGACCGACGAGATGCCGGCCTCGTCCTGCCAGAACTCAGTCAGGAACTTTGACATGGAGGTCTCCCATCATTGCCATGCTTCGCCGCGCTGTTGCGCGGCCTTTACAGTGGAACGCGGGAGGGCGCGTTAAGGCAAAGGCGCATCCGGCCTAGGCCGGCGCCGCGCGCGACGTAGTACGGACGGTGGGGTCTAGTACTTTCGGAGAGGGATCGGGCCGGCGTCAGTAGCCGAAGATGCCCGGATCGCGGATGTAGCCGGTATGGCTTTCCAGCACCAGTTCGGCGGAACCGAGCTGGCCATGGCGGTTCTTGATCACTGCGATCTCGAAGGGCGCCGCGCCGGCATTCTCGATGCGGGCGAGACGCTGCGCCTCGTCCTCCTCGCGCGCGGCAAAATAATCGGCCTGGTAGTTGAGCAGGCCGAAGACGAGATCCGCTTCCTGTTCGCCGCCACCTTCCTCCAGCAGGTGGAGTTGCGGCCGGCGCTTTCCGATCGCCTCCATCACCGCCAGATCCTCGAGCCGGCCCGGCGGCAATTCGCTAAGCCGCGCCGCCTCGCCCTTGACCTGCGCGCCGGCGACAAGCGGGCATTCGAGCGCCACGGCAAGCTGCTTGAGGCGGCGCGAGACGGCGCCGATGGCGCGCTCGCGGCCCTCCTGCATCGCTTCCGGCGGCGGCACGACCTGGAGATAGTCGAGCAGCACCGCGCCGAAGCGGCAGTTCCAGGCCGCGTTGGCCAGATGCGCGCTCAGGATGTCGATGTTCCAGTCCGGCTGGTAGATGACGCGGATGCGCTGCTCGAGGCGGGCGACGCGGGCGATGGCGCGCTCGAGTTCCCCATGCGCGCCGCCATGGCCGGTGATCTCGCCCTGGATGTAGCGCTTCGCTTCCTGATAGCTCCAGCCGCGCTCGCCCTCGATGCGCGAGAAGATGGAGATGAGGCGCAGCAGCACCGCTTCCGGCGGCAGTTCGTAGGAGACGAAGGCGAAGGTCTGGTCGGGATGGCGTTCCAGCCAGAAGGCGAGCAGGTTGACGAGCAGCGCCGTCTTGCCATGCCCGGTCCGCCCGGCGGCGATGGCGAGATCGCCGGGCCCGAGCACCACGTCACCCTGGGCCAGCGAACTCCAGGGCAACGATTTCTGCCGCCCGGCCAGGGCGATGCGTTCCATCAGTTCCGACACCGAGAGCGGCGAGGAAGGGTCCTGCCGCGCCTGCACGTCCGGCGCGCCGGCCACCGCCTTGATGGAGCTGGAGCCTGCCTGCATCACCACGCCTTCGCCTTGCCGGCCTGCCCGCCCTGGCGCTCCAGGCGCAGATGGACGAAGTGCGATTTCAGCGCCTCGATTTCCTGATGATGCGCGGTCAGGATCGATTCGAGATGATCGATATCGCCTCGCAAGTCGTTCATGGCGCGCATGCCCGCCAGCCGTTCGAGCCTCGCGATGCGCCGGCCCTGACGCAGCGCGAGAAGAAAGAGGATCGCCGCCAGGGGCAGAGCGAGCACCGACCATTCGGCGAGGCTCATGGTTGCCGCGCGGGCCATCGCCATGCTCACGCCGCTTTCGATCAGCGACGCCGCCTGCTGCGCGATGGCGATGAACAGGCGCCAGCCTTCCTCCGCCAGGTTGCCGATCCAAAGGAGCCAGTTTTCCATCTGCCCGCCCTCGCGCTGAGCTTCGCGGCACCGCCGCGCAGGTCATGGCATGTTCCGACTTCGGCCGGCCTGCGTATAGGGGCGAGGAAGGATTAGGTATTCAGGGCAGGGCGCGGCAGGCCCGCCGGCGCGCGCGCCGATGGGCCTAGTACTTTCGGTCAGTGACTGACGCCGCCGATCAGGTCCGGCCAGTTCGAGGCGAGCATCGCCGCCTGGGTGCGGTTCTTCACCATCGATTTCTGGCAGATCGAACGCACATGGATCTTCACCGTGCTCTCGGAGATGTTGAGCGTGCGGGCGATCTCCTTGTTCGAGCGGCCCTCGGTGATACGCTGGAGCACCATGAGTTCGCGCGGCGTGAAGCGCCCGCGCACCGGAGCGGCGCCGTTCTCGGGCGCGCGCCATGCCCGTCCCGGCGGGAGCGCGCCGGCCGCCTCGCCCACCGGCTCGCTCAGATACCGGGTCGGTACGTAAACGCCGTCCTCGATCACCATCTGGATGGCCAGCCGGAGCAGCGGTTCCCGTTCATGCTTGCTGACGAAACCCCGCGCGCCGCAGGCAAGCGCCTGGCGCACATCCTCCGCGCAGTCACTGTCGGAAAGCACGAGGACCGGCGCCGTGCCGGCTGCCTCGCGCAGCCGCCGCAGGCCCGCGAAATCGTCGAAATCCGCCATGCGAAGGGCACAGATGACGAGATCGAAGCTGCCAGCCTCCCGGGTCTCCAGCAGCAGGCAGCGCCCCTCCGCATAGGATGCCGCCTGAACGATCTTCACCTTGCGGGCAAAAGTCTCGCAGAGGACCGCGACCAGGCCGTGGCGATAGATTGGCTGGTCGTCGGCGACCAGGATCCGTCTTGGCTTCATTTGCGCCCCCGTCCTTCCGAGTTTACCCCGTCTTGCCCCACTCACCCCGCTTTGCGACCGGTCGCCTATTTTCCGTCGTTATTCCCAGAGACCGGACCATGTTCACAACGTGCACGAACGATCCCCGATGCTTCCGGTGAACGAACTGGCCACATGAGTTACAACCTGAAATTTTCGGTGCATAGCTTGTGCCAAAACGGCGAATCAATCGCTTAGGGCCATGTTCGGGAAAGAGACGGCGTTATTTTGTAAAAAAAAACACGGGATTCGTAAAATTTTCCGACGTAGCTTTAGAATCTGAATAATCCATCTGTGCCATTTTGGCAATGCACCAATGGATACCGCCCGATATCGTCAAAGAAACCGGGAGGACCGCCCATCGAGTTCTGGCAGGCCGCAAGTCGATGCGGCGCTCTTTACACATTCCGGAAAATAATCGATCAGTTTTCCACTCCTCGTCATGCCCGATCATTCATGCATCTTCGCATCGGATCGCATCAACCATAGAGATCCTCGATCCCGAACCGCTCCATGGCATCGGGCGCCTTCACGGGATCGCGGACCGGACTGCCATCCACGTGATCGAAGCCGGCGCCGATCGCCGCGATGGTCAGGCTGCGGCTGCTCAAGCCATGCACGGCGGAGGCGAAGCCCGCCCGCCGCGCCGCGCCGGCGAATCTGTCGAAGAGATGCAGCAGTTCGGCCTCCGTCTCCTTGCCGCGCTGGAGCAGCAGGCTGATGCCGTCGATGCCGAGATAGCGCAGCCGCTCGAAATCCTCGTCGTCCATGGCGCCACGATAGAAGATGCGCCGGCAAAAGGGGCGAAGCGCGCCGGTCAGCGCGCCGATGCGGCTCTTGGAGGCGCCGCGATCGAGGCCGACCAGTTCGAAGACGAGCAGCTTGCGCAACTCTTCGGGAAGGCGCGCGGCGATTGCGCGGTATTCCTCCCAGACCGGCGCCGTCTCCAGCGTGCGGGCATGCACGGTGACGGAGATGATGGATTTGCGTCCGGCGCGGAGCATGTCCTCGCCGTCGCGCAGCGCCTGATGCATCACCGCGAGGTCGAGGTGGGGCACGACCGAGGAGCGCACGCCGCCCGGCAGGATCGCATATCCCAGATGCGGCACGCGGCTCAGGGCGGAAGAGCGGGGCAGGCAGAGATAAGTGGTGATCGCCTTGTACTGGCAGTTCCACATCGGCATGTAGACGAAGTGCAGATCGTCCGGCAGATGCAACGATGCGGCCGCGGCCCGGGGCGAGGGCGCGGGGGCGCGCCGGGGCGGCGCCATTTCCTGCCAGTCGGGCGAAGGGGTGCCGGGCGATGCCGCGCCGCTGGCCGCGCCCAGCGCATCGACCGTGATCGTGAGCAGCCGTCCGTCGCGCTCGCCGACCACGGTGGTGACGGACAGTCTTTCCGGCGTCTCGCCGACGCCGAGCAGGCGCTCCAGGATATGTTTCAGGATCAGGCCGCACTTGACCTGTCCGGTTTCCGGGTCGAGATCGGCAAAGACGAGGACAAAGCCTGTCTCGCCGACACGGCTGAACAGGTCGCGCCGGCCGAGATAGTTCTTGAGGATGCCTTCCGCGATCACGAGGATGCGCCCGCTCATCGTCTCCCAGCGTTCGCCCAGCCGCTCGCGCACCGGCGCGATGTCGAGCAGATGCACGCGCCCCGTGCTCAGGGCACCGCGATCGGGGACGGCGCGCAGCACGCCCTGAAACAGCTCGTCGCCGCCCTCCGGGGAATCCGTGGGCGCGACCTTCGGATGGGCTGCGGCGCGGTTATCGTCCGGCCCCGTCTCGCCCGACAGCCCGAGCAGCCGCCGCAGCCGGTCCCCCAGCCCCGCCGCCCCGCTCATGCGGGAGTGCCTGCCGGTTCCGGGTCCAGCGCCTTGCCGATCGCCTCCAGCATCTGCCGGCCGCTGAAGGGCTTGCGCAGCGCCAGGTTGGCACCGAATTTCGCGGCGACCTGCAGCAGGTCGAGATTGCCGATCTGGCCGCCGCCCGACATGGCGATCACCGGGACATCCGGCACCGATTGCCGGACGGCGCGGATCGTCTCCAGACCGTCCATCTCCGGCATGATGATGTCGAGAAGCACCAGATCCGGCCGGATCGCATCGAAGGCGCGCAATGCGGCGCGGCCATCCTCGGCCACCGCAACCACATGGCCGGCGTGATTGAGGGTTTGCCGCAGGGTCTCGCTGAGCAGCGGGTCATCCTCGACGATCAGAATACTGGCCATCATTACCTCGCTCGACGAACTGCGCTCCGCCGCCGGATGGATGCCGCGCCCAAGGGGCCACCGCCCGCCGGCGATCGGGAGCAAATCCCGGGTGAAGCTATATGTTAGATTCTAAATAATTAATGAAAGTGGGTAGTGTTTAGCTACCCCGCCGCTCTTGAGCCAGGGCGCGTTCGAGCGCCTCGGTCAGTTCGCGCACCCGGTAGGGCTTGGCGAGGAACACCGCATCGGGCACCAGCCGGCCCTGTTCGGCGAGAAGCGGGCCGCTATGGCCCGAGGTCAGGATTGCCTTGAGCCGGGGCCGCTCGGCCCGGGCCGCCGCCAGCAGCTGGCGCCCGTCCATGCCGCCGGGCATGACGATGTCGGAGAAGAGCAGGTCGCATTCGATGCCCCGGCGCAGCAGGCGCAATGCCTCGCCGCCATCGGCCGCCATGCTGACCGTATGGCCCAGCGCGCGAAGCTGGTTGCCGACATGCTCGCGCACCAGCGCATCGTCCTCCACCACGAGAATCCGGGCGCCGTGCCGCGCCGCGGCCCCGACCTCCCCCGCCGGGCCGCCACCCGTCCGCTCGCCCGCTTCGGCGCGCGGCAACAGCAGGCTCACCTCCGTGCCGGCGCCCGGCGCGCTGCGAAGGCTGGCCCGGCCGCCGCTCTGCTCGGCGAAGCCCTGCACCATGGAGAGGCCGAGGCCACTGCCCATGCCAACCTCCTTGGTGGTGAAGAAGGGCTCGAAGGCGCGGGCCGCAATCTCCTCGGTCATGCCATGCCCGGTATCGGATACGGCGACACGCACATAGGTTCTGCCGTCGGGCCCGGCCGGGACGAGTTCGGTCGCGAACGAGAGGCTGCCCCCTTCGGGCATCGCATCGCGGGCATTGATGGCGAGGTTGAGCAGCGCGCTCTGAAGCTGGGTCGGATCGATCAGGGCCGGAGGCAGGTCGGGCGCCGGCGCGAAATGCACCTCGACCGCCGCGCCCACCGCGCGGCGCAGCATTTCGAGCAAGGCTTCGATCAGGGCATTCACGTCGACCGGCTCCGGGCGCAGCGGCTGCTGGCGCGCGAAGGCGAGAAGCTGGCGCGTCAGCTTTGCCCCCTGTTCCGCCGCCGCGCCGATCATCTCCGCCTGCCGGCGCAGATCGGGTTGCCCGTCGAGCTCGCGCGCCAGCATGTCGGCATTGCCGAGAACCACGGTGAGCAGGTTGTTGAAGTCGTGCGCGACGCCGCCGGTGATCTGGCCGATCGCCTGCATGCGCTGGCCGCGCTGGCGCTGCATCTCCTCCTCGCGCCGGCGCCGCAGGTCGCGGATGACGACGCTGCTCGCCGCCTTGTCGTCCGCGCCGGCGAGGCGAACGAGCGAGACTTCCGCCGGCAGCGCCGTGCCGTCGCCGAGCCGCGCCTCGGTCTCGCGCTGGAGGGGCCCGCCGCCCTCCTCCGCCTCGGAAAGCAGCCGCCCGAGGCCCGGCCCGAACAGCTCCGACAGGGCGCGACCCGGCATCTCGTCCTCGCCGCGCCCGGCGAGCCGCGCGGCCGCCCGGTTGGCCGCCTGCACCACGCCAGCCGCATCGAGCACCAGGATGGCGTCGGCGCTCTGCTCGAATATGGCGCGCTGGCGCCGTTCGCTCGCCACCGCCAGCGCGCGCGCGGCCGCTTCCGCCTCGCGCAGCTCCCGGTCGGCGCGCCTGATCCACCAGTCGCGGAAGCCCAGCGAGAGCGCGAAGCCGAACGAGGCCGCGACGAGGAGCGGCGTGATCAGACCATCGAAGGGCACATGGCGGGCGATCAGCGTGCCGAGCACCGCCAGCACGAGAATCGCCGGCAGCAGCGCCTCGAGCGTCTCGCTGCGGTCCGAGCGCGCGACCTCGGCCGGCTTCTCGCCGCTGATCCGGTCCTGTTCCTCCGCCGCCCAGTATTCACCCGCGAAGGCGAGGACCCAAAGGACGTCGATGGCGCCGCCGGTCTGGAAGGTCTCGTGCAGAAGCTGATAGGCGTAGAGAACGTCGACCAGCGCATGGGCCGAGAAGGCGAGCACCAGCGCCAGCAGGACGATGCGGCGCCGGCCCCAGTCATAGACCGTCAGCATGACGAGGCCGAACATGGCCGGCAGGAGATAGAGGCCGGCCCAGCCCAACGCCGTCAGCACATAGAGAGACCCCTCGTCCGACGCGATCACCGCCTCGTGCAGATAGGCCGGCACGACGACCAGCAGGGCCGAGGCGACCAGGCCGAGATTGCCCGCCTGGGTGAAACTCGTGCGCAGCCGGAAGGCCCCCGAGCGATAGAAGTAGAGGCCGGCCGCATAGATCGGCGCCGCCAGCAGGAAGAAGAAGTCCGGCGGGCCGGGGAACGGCGTGGCAATGCCGCGGATCAGTTCGTCGAACGACCAGAACAGCATGCCGACGAAGAAGCTGAGGCTGCCGGTACCGATCAGCGCGAAGGCCAGGGCGTCGCCGCCGCCGGCGCGGCGCGCGGTGAGCAGGCTGCGCATCCCCGCGGCAAGGGAGGACAGCGTCCAGAAGGCATTCGACCACCAGGTCTGGAAATTGCCCTCCGTTCCGACCAGCGGGGGAACGGCGACATAAACGACGAGAAGCCCGAGCAGCAGCACGCCGAGCCCAGGTCGCGACAGCCGCCCCTCCGCCTCCGAACGCAATGCCACGCCTGCCCCCGCGCCGCCGGCCGCCTTCCACCGGCAGGATAGCGGGGCCGGGCGCGGCGTTACAACCGGGCACGCCAGGCCGGGCGACGCCGGCATGCGCGCAAAAGTGGAATCAGAGCGAAAACCGGTCCGGATGGAATGGTGGGCGGTACTGGGATTGAACCAGTGACCCCTGCGATGTCAACACAGTGCTCTACCGCTGAGCTAACCGCCCATCAGGCCGCCCCTAGGGGCGCGAATACCGGGGTTTTAGTGTCTGGCGGGCGCCTTGGCAAGGGCTTCGCGGCCTCAGGCGGTGGCCTCCAGCGTGCGCTCGATCTCCGCCACCAGATCCTTGAGATGGAAGGGCTTGGAGAGAACCTTGGCCATCCGGCCGTCGAAGGGCTGATGGTTCACGGCGACGGCGGCGAAGCCGGTGATGAAGATGATACGCAGTTCCCCGTCGATCTCCAGCGCGCGGCGGGAAAGCTCGATCCCGTCCATGTCCGGCATGACGATATCGGCCAGCAGCAGATCGAAGCGTTCGCCGTGCAGGTGCGGCAGGGCGCGCACCCCGTTCTCGACCGCGCTCACCTCGTGACCGGCCCGCTCGAGCGCGCGCTTGAGGAAACCGCGCATCGAGCCATCGTCCTCGGCGATCAATATACGGGCCATGTCCGGTACGCTCCCGACGCGAAGCGCCGAGCCCGCTGGCCCCGAAACGGGTCGTTGCCTGCAGGCCCGGCTCCCCCAAACGGATTCATGGTAAATGCCGAGCGGTGAAGAAGCAGTAAATATCCCCCGTTACCGCTTAACGCCCGGCTTGATCGGCCCGCGGCGCGTCGTGCTATCATGCCGCGACCATGCAGCTTGCGCAGAACAGCGCGGAAATCCGCAGCCTCGCCTCCGTCAGCGTCGCCCCGCCCACCGGCCGGCGAACCCCGTTCGTCTATGCCTCGCCCCATAGCGGGCGGCGCTACAGCCCGGCCTTCCTCAAGCTCTCGCGCCTCGATCCGCTGGCGCTGCGCCGCTCCGAGGATTTCCATGTCGACGAGCTGTTCGCATCCGCGCCGCGCCATGGGGCGCCGCTGGTGCAGGCGCTCTTCCCCCGCGCCTTCTGCGACGCCAACCGCGAGCCCTTCGAGCTCGACCCTTCCATGTTCGACGACAGCCTGCCGCCCTATGCCAACACCACCAGCCCGCGGGTGCTGGGCGGGCTTGGCACCATCGCGCGCCTGGTCGGGGCGGGGCATGAAATCTATGCCGGCAAGCTGCCGCTGGGCGAAGCACTGCAGCGCATCGAGCGCTGCTACCGGCCCTATCACCGCGCCTTGCGGGATGAAGTCGAGGCAACGCATGCCGCCTTCGGCCTTGTCGTGCTGGTCGATTGCCATTCCATGCCCTCGATCGGCGGGCAGGGCGACCACGACCAGGGCCTGGTGCGTCCCGATATCGTGCTCGGCGACCGTTTTGGCGCCTCCTGCGCGCCGGCGGTGATCGACGCGGCGGAAAGCTGCCTCAGGGCGCTCGGCTATCGCGTGGCGCGCAACGCGCCCTATGCAGGCGGCTACACGACGGCGCATTACGGGCGGCCCGAAACCGGCCGCCATGCCCTGCAAATCGAGATCAACCGCGCGCTCTACATGGACGAGCGCAAGCTCGAGAAGCTGCCGCGCTTCGCCCAGGTGGCGGCCGACATGGAGGCGTTCGTGCGCGCGTTCGCGGCCGCAGCCGGCGCCCTGCCCCTCGCCGCCGCTTGAGCCGGCACCCCGCCATCCTGCTGCGCGCCGCCCTGCCGGCCGATCTGCCGGTGGTGACCGAAATCTATGCCCATCACGTGCTGACCGGCCTTGCCTCCTTCGAGGAGACGCCGCCCGACATCGCGGAGATGACGGCGCGCTTTGCGGCCGTGCGGCAGGCCGGCCTGCCGTGGCTGGTGGCGGAAGCGGGCGAGAAGATCCTGGGCTATGCCTATGCCAGCCCTTACCGGTCCCGTCCCGCCTACCGTTTTACCGTCGAGGATTCCATCTATGTCGCTGACGGCGTGCGAAGGCGCGGCGTCGGGCGGCTTTTGCTGGCGCGGCTGATCGAGGAATGCGAGGCCGCCGGCCGGCGGCAGATGATCGCCATCATCGGCGATTCGGCCAATACGGCGTCGATCGGGCTGCATGCCGCCTTCGGCTTTCGCCATGCGGCCAACCTGCGTTCGGTCGGCTTCAAGTTCGGCCGCTGGGTGGACAGCGTGATCATGCAGCGCCCGCTCGGCCCCGGCGATGTCAGCTTGCCGGCGACTTGACCCCCGCCGCCCGTCCGGCCATATCTGCTGCCAAGAGGATTGTGCCAGAGAGGAGGCGGCCATGGCGTCGCAAGCGCCGGGCGGCTCGCTACGCGACGACCATACGCGCGATCAGCCGGTCGCCGCCTACACCACGCAGGATCACGCCACCTGGCGCCACCTTTTCGAACGCCAGGGCGAGTTGCTGCGCGGTCGCGCCTGCGAGGAGTTCCTCGACGGGCTGCATGGACTAGGCATCGCCGCAGGCGGCATCCCCGATTTCGAGCGGCTGAGCGATGTACTCGAGGCGGCCACGCGCTGGCGCATCGTCGCGGTCGATGGGCTGGTGCCGGACCTGATCTTCTTCCGCCACCTGGCCAACCGCCGCTTCCCCGTCACCTGGTGGATACGCCGGCCCGAGCAGCTCGATTACCTGCAGGAACCGGACGTCTTTCACGACATCTACGGCCATGTGCCGCTGCTCATGAACCCGGTCTTCGCCGACTACATGCAGGCCTATGGCGAAGGCGGGCTGAAGGCGGCCGATCTCGGCGCGCTCACCTATCTGGCCCGGCTCTACTGGTACACTGTGGAATTCGGCCTGATCCGCCGGCCGGAGGGCCTGCGCATCTATGGATCGGGGATCCTCTCGTCGAAAGGCGAGTCGATCTACTGCCTGGAAAGCCCGCTGCCCAACCGCCTGCCCTTCGATCTTCTGCGTGTCATGCAGACCGACTACCGGATCGACGATTTCCAGTCGACCTACTTCGTGATCGAGGATTTCCAGCAGCTTTTCGAGGCGACGCGGCCGGATTTCACCCCCTATTACCAGGAATTGCGCGGGCGACCGAAGCTGAAACCGGACGCGATCCTGCCCGGCGAGCGGATCGTCGAACGGACCCTTGGCGCGAGCTGAACGGCCAATCTGTTGCGCCGCAACAGACGATCTGGCAAAAAAAGGGGCCATCTCCTGTCGGAGATGGCCCAAGTCTAGGGAGGAAACGCCCAAGAAGGGCATGCAGCATCGCTGCTGCGCTGCACAATTTAAGCCCCTTGCCGGCCTTTGCCAAGACCCTGAAGCAAAGATTTTTTCGTTATCAGTGAGATAGTCACAGAAATGTGACTCCTGCCGGGGTCGAACCCCGACAACCTCTTGTGCAACGCAGCAAATTTCATCGCGCCGTCCGGCGTCCGGGCCGCGCGCCTTCCGCCGCCAGGAGAGTCTCCTTGCGGCGGATACCCCAGCGATAACCGCCCAGGCTGCCATCCTCCCGCACGACGCGATGGCAGGGGACGACCAGGGCCGCCGGGTTGCTGGCACAGGCTCGCGCCACCGCCCGCGCCGCCTGCGGCTGGCCGATGGCGAGGGCGATCTCGCGATAACTGCGGGTCTCGCCGCGGGGAATCCTCTGCAATTCCTGCCAGACGCGCCACTGGAAAGCGGTCGCCCGCAGATCGAGCGCAAGGCTGATCGGGGGCTCGCGTCCCGCCAGGATCGCCAGGCAGGCATCGAGCGCCGGCCCGAGCCCGGCTTCGTCCGGCACGATCTCCGCCCGCGGCAGGTCCGCCACCAGTTCGCGGCGCAAGGCGGCATCGCTCGGGCCGAGGGCCACCTTGCAGATGCCTTTCGCCGTCGCGGCCACCAGCAGCTTGCCCAGGCTGCAATCGCGGATGGCGAAACCGATCCGCGCCCCGGCGCCGCCACGGGCATAGGTGGCCGGCGTCATGCCGAGCAGGCGATCCGCCCGTTCGTAGACGCGACTCGCCGAACCGAAACCCGCGCCATAAACCGCGCTCGCCACCCCCTGCCCCTCGCGCAAGGTCGCGCGCAGCCGGTCGAGGCGCAGCGCGTCCGCATATTCGCGCGGGCTGACACCGACCTCGCGCTTGAACATGCGCTGCAGATGCCAGGGGCTGAGGCCGGCATGGCGGGCAAGCTGCTCGAGGGATGGCGGGCCTTCCTCGCCCTCGCCGACATGGCGACGGATCGCCTCGGCCGCGCGGCCGATCGCCTGCAGGGTCGGGCTCTGCTCCGGCTGCTCCCTCGGATGACAACGCAGGCAGGCGCGATAGCCGGCCTCCTCCGCCTCGCGCCAGCCGGGATAGAGGCGGATATTGCCGGGCTTGGGCCGCCGGCTCGGGCAACCCGGCCGGCAATAGATTCCCGTGGTGCGCACCGCATAGACAAAGCGTCCGTCGGCGCGGCTGTCGCGGGCGAGGATGGCGGTGAGCTGTTCGGACTGCATCATGGCACTGCCTCTTGCGAACTGGGTTCCGGCATCATCCTCGTCCGGGAGGGGCATCTTCTCCATCCGAAGCTTGCGGCCAGAGCGCTCAATCTCCGAGCAGCGAGACCGGCACCTCCACGGGGAGATCGAGGAGCATCTGCGCGAACGCCTTGCCCTGCGGGTCGTTGCGGAGCGAGGCGATGCCGCCGCCGCCCAGCGCATCGCGCAGCAGGAAATTGACCGCGCCGATACCCGGCAGATCGAAGCGCCGCACCTCGCCCTTCACCGCATGCGCCATGTAGTCGCGCACCCGCTCGGCCGTCACCTGCTCGCGGATCAGCGGCAGGAATTGCGGCTGCCGCGCTATGATGCCGATATTGCTGTCGTTGCCCTTGTCGCCGGAACGGCCCCAGGCGAGGCGCACCAGCGGCACGAAGCGGCGCGGCTCCGGCGTCCGGGCAGGCGGCGTGTCGGCGGCGCCAGCCTGGACCGGCGCGGCTTCGCGCGTGCCGACACCCGGCGGCACCGCGACCGGTCTGGAGGCGCCGTCCATTTCGACGTGAATGGCGACCCGTTCCTTGGGCACCAGGCAGGAATAGAGACGCACCACCGGCTGCGCCCTGGCGCGCCCGCCGCCGCCGCCCGTGGTGCCGGGCGACATCGAGGTGCCCGAGGAAATCAGCTCGCGCCCCATGATCTCGAGCGGCAGTCGCTCCGCGTGGCTGGCGGCGAGCCGCAGCACCACCTCGCGCGTGCCGAGCGCGCGACTGTGCGGCCCGTACATTGCCTCCGCGCCCAAGGTCTCGATATGGGTCTCGCGATAGTCGGCGAGGTTCATGCGGCGGAACATCGCCCGCGTGCGGGCCAGCACCGCCTCCGCCGTGCGGCGCGCCTTGGCCTGCGCGTCGATGCCGCCGATGGTGAGTTGCGCGCTCATGCGCCAGCCATCCATATAGGTGGCGCAGACCTTGTAGCTCGTGGTCGGCGGCAGGCCACGCGCCCCGGCGACCCGGACCCGGTTCTCGCCCACCTGCTCGATGGTGACGGCGGTGAAGTCGCAGATCACGTCCGGCAGAATATAGGCCGCCGGATCGCCGATCTCGTAGAGAAGCTGCTCCGCCACCGTGCCGCGCGTGACCAGGCCGCCGGTGCCCGGGGGCTTGGTGACGATGAAACTGCCATCGGCGGCGCATTCGATCACCGGATAGCCGATATTCTCCCAGCCGGGCACCTGGTCCCAGTCGGTGAACAGGCCGCCGGTACATTGCGCGCCGCATTCGATGATGTGTCCGGCGAGCGAGCCGGCGGCGAGACGGTCGAAGTCGTCCGACCGCCAGCCGAATTCATGCATCAGCGGCCCCAGCACCAGGGCGCTGTCGACGCAGCGGCCGGTGATCACGATGTCCGCCCCGGCGGCGAGTGCCTGCGCGATCGGAATGGCGCCGAGATAGGCGTTCATCGACATGAGGCTTTCGGGCAGCGGCGCCCCGCTCGACATTTCGGCGATACCGGCGCGGCGCAGTTCTTCGGCCAGCGCCATCAGATCGTCGCCCAGCACCGCGGCGACCCGCAGCGCGAGGCCCTGTTCCGCCGCCATCGCGCGGATCGCCTCGGCGCAGGCGGTGGGATTGACGCCGCCCGCATTGGTCACGACCCGGATGCCGCGCGCGGCGATGTCGCGCAGCAGGCGCTTCATGGTCACCGTCACGAAGTCCGTGGCGAAGCCGGCGCCCGGATCCTTGGCGCGGGCACGCGCCATGATCGACATGGTGATTTCCGCCAGGTAGTCGGCGACCAGGTAATGGATGTCCCCGCCATGCACGAGTTGCGGCGCGGCGATGGCGCTGTCCCCCCAGAAGCCGGAGGAACAGCCGATGCGGACGATCTTCTGCGACATGCTTTCCTTCCCTGGACCTGCCGGAAAACCTGACCGCCCGGCACGGTCCTGTCAAATGCCGGGATCGCAAACCGCGGCTGGCGGAGCGCAGGCCGGAATGCTATTCACCTCGCCGCAGGAACCCGGAGACGAGAAATGAGCGAACGCTTCCCCAGCCTCAACGTGCTCGACCATCCGCTGATCCAGCACAAGCTCACCCGCCTGCGCGACCGCACCACGCCGCCCTCGCTCTTCCGCCAGCTCCTCAAGGAGATATCGCTGCTGATCGGCTACGAGGTGACGCGCCCGCTGCCGATTCGCATGACGCGCATCCAGACGCCGCTCGCCACCATGGAAGCACCGCTGATCAAGGGCAAGGAAGTGGCGGTGGTGCCGGTACTGCGCGCGGGCCTCGGGATGGCGGAGGGGTTGCTCGAACTCGTGCCCGACGCGCGCATCGGCCATATCGGCCTCTATCGCGATCCGCGCACCAAGCGACCCGTCCAGTATCTGGTCAAGTTGCCGCCATCGGAGGGGCAGATGTTCATTCTCGTCGATCCCATGCTGGCGACCGGCCATTCGGCGGCGGCGGCGCTCGACATCCTGAACCAGCATGGCGTGCCGGACGAGCGGATCCGCATGATGGCGCTGGTCGCCGCTCCGGAAGGCGTGGCGGTGGTGCAGGGCAGCCACGCAAAGGTGCAGATCTTCGTCGCCGCGCTGGACGAGCGGCTGGACGAGAACGCCTATATCGTGCCCGGTCTCGGTGATGCCGGCGACCGGATTTTCGGCACCGATCACGAGGACGGCAAGTAGCCCCGGCCTATTTCCAGTAGGGCGATCTGAGTTCCCGTTTCAGCACCTTGCCCAGCGCGTTGCGCGGGAACTCGGCGCGGAATTCGACGGCGGCGAGCCGCTGATGCTTGGCAAGCCGCTCGTTGGCCCAGCGCGCGATCTCCGTGGGCGTCGCTGCGGCGCCCTCGCGCGGGATGACGAGTGCCAGCGGGCTCTCGCCCCAGGTCTCGTGCGGAATCCCGATCACGGTGACGTCGAGCACCGCCGGATGCTCGCCCAGCACCCGCTCGATATCCGTCGGGAAGACGTTCAGTCCGCCGCTGATGATCATGTCCTTCTTGCGGTCGAGAATGTAGAGAAAGCCGTCCTCGTCCAGCCGGCCGATATCCCCGGTGCGCACATAGGAGCGGCCGCGCTCGTCCCGCCAGATGGCGGCCGCGGTCTCGGCCGGCTTCCTGTAATACTCCCGCATGAGGCCGGCGCCGTAACCCACGATCTCGCCCACCTCGCCGCGCGGCAGCTCGCGATCATCCGCGCCGATGATGCGCAGATCGAAGCCCAGGACCGGCGTGCCGACGGAGGCGAACTTATCAGCCATCCGTTCGGGCTTGAGCATGGTGGCCAGCCCCTCCGACACGCCGTAGAGCTCGTAGAGAACCGGGCCGAAGCGCTCCAGCACGGCCTTCTTGGTGTCGAGGCGCAGCGGCGAGCCGGCACACAGCATGGCGCGCAATGAGGAGGTGTCGTATCGCCCGCAACCCGGATGCGCCAGCGTGACGATGAACTGCGTCGGCACCATGAAGGTATGAGTCACGCGCTCGCGCTCAACGAGTTCGAGGAAGCGTTCCGGCTCGAACGTCTCCATCACCACCAGCGTGCCGCCGGTGAACAGCACGGGCATGAGCATGAGCCAGGTGCCGTTCGAGTAAAGCGATGTGGTGGTGAGCGCCACGGAATTGCAGTCGAAGCGCAGTTCCAGCGCGTTCGAGTAGGCAAAATGCTGGCGCGTGCGGTGCGTCTGCACGATACCCTTGGGGGTGCCGGTGGTGCCCGACGAATAGATGATGTTGAACTCGTCATCCATCCGGTAGCTGACCAGCGGCTCGTCCTCCGGCTGCACCGCCGTCCAGGCCGAATAGTCCTGCCAGCCTGGCGCGGTAAAACCGGAGGCAAAGCGGTGTGCGAGCGGCGCCGCCTCGAGCCCGTCGACGAGATGCCTGAGGCTCCGGGAGGCGAACAGTGCCCGTGCGTCGCAATCGCGGATCAGGGTCTGCGCCTGCACGGGCGTGAGAAGGCCGGAGAGCGGCACCGCGCAACATCCGGCCTTTATGATGCCGAACATGGTTTCCGCCATCTCGACGCTGTTGGACATGACGAGGGCCACCTTGTCGCCGGCGCCGAGCCCGATGGCTTTCAGGCCGTTGGCGACCCGGTTCATGCGGCGATTGAACTCGCCCCAGCTCAGGCGCCGCTCGCCGAGCACGAGACAGGGCCGGTCCGGGAACCACCGGGCGTGGCTCGCCCAAAGGTCGGGCAGATAGACCTGGGCGTCGTCGAAGCGGTCCGCCCCGCTCACGGCCGCGACGGCTCCGTCTGGAAGATGCGCATCACCTCGTCGTTGGCGGAAGCGAACGGTGCCGCGCCCGACATATCGGTGATGGCGCCCCACTCCCGCGCCAGCATCTCCGGCGTGAGCGGCCGCGCCGGGTCGAAGCGGTGGCCACGCCCTTCCACCATCTCCACCTTGGCGAAAAAGCCGCCGCCCGCCGAGACGATCTGCCCGCTATCCTGGCAGGCTTCGCTGCAGAAATAGGCGACCAGCGGCGTCACCATTTCGGGCCGCAGCATCTCGCGTGCCTGGGCCGGCAGAAGCGTCTCGGTCATGCGCGTGAAGGCGACCGGCGCCACCGTATTGATCAGGATGTTGTGCTTGCGCCCCTCCTGCTTCAGCGCGTTCATCAGCCCGACCAGGCCGAGCTTGGCCGCCGCATAGTTGGACTGGCCGAAATTGCCGTAGAGACCTGCGGCCGAGGTGGTCATGACGATGCGACCATACTGGCGTTCCTGCATCGCGGGCCAGGCGGCCCGCGTCACGTAGGCGCTGCCCAGCAGATGCACCGACACCACGCGCTCGAAATCGGCCATGTCCATCTTGGCCAGCGTCTTGTCGCGCAGGATGCCGGCATTGTTGACAAGTATGTCCAGGCGCCCGAAGGCATCGAGGGTGGCGGCCACCATGCGCGCGGCCGCTTGCGGATCGGCCACGCTTTCCCCGTTCGCGATCGCCTCGCCGCCGGCGGCGCGAATCTCGTCGGCGACACGCTCGGCCGCGCTCGCCGATCCGCCCTGCCCGTCCAGCGCGCCGCCCAGATCGTTGACCACCACCCTGGCGCCGCGCGCGGCGAGGAAGAGCGCGTGGCTGCGCCCAAGTCCGCCGCCCGCGCCGGTCACCAGGGCGACGCGCCCGTCATAACGAATGTCCATGCCCACCGCGCCTCCGTCCGCTCAGGCCGATTTTTCGAGGATGATGACCGAGCAGGCGGCCTCGTCGAAGCCCATGACGCCGCCGCCATTCTCCTGCAGGGCCAGCCGCGCGCCGCGCACCTGGCGCTCGCCCGCCTCGCCGCGAAGCTGCGTCACCAGTTCGTAGGTCATGGAAAGACCGGTGGCGCCGACCGGATGCCCCTTGGAAACCAGTCCGCCGGAGGTGTTGATCGGGATGCTGCCGCCGAGCGAGGTGGCGCCGGAGGCGACGAAGGGCCCGCCTTCTCCTTCCTCGCAGAAGCGCAGCATTTCCGCCTGGTAGATCTCGCAAAACGAGGTCGCGTCGTGCACTTCCGCCAGGTCGATGTCCCGTGGTCCGACACCGGCCATGCGATAGGCGCGGTCGGCCGCGACGCGGCTCAGCGAAGGTTCGTCGAGCGAGCGGTACTTGCCGCCGCTCAGCACGCTGGCGCGCAGGCGCACCGCCCGCGCGCGCACCGCGGACGCCATGGCCTTCAGCGCCTCGCCGGAACAGAGCAGCGCCGCCGCCGCGCCATCGCCGATCGGCGCGCACATGGCGCGCGTCAGCGGCCAGGTGACCGGGCGGTCGGCCAGCACCTCCTCGACCGTCAGGGGGAAGCGGTACTGCGCTTTCGGGTTGTGCACGGCAATGCTGTGATTCTTCGCCGCCGAGGCGGCGATCTGGGCCTGGGTGGTGCCGTGGCGTCGCATGTGATGGCAGGCCTGCATGGCATAGGTATCCATGAAGACGGTGCGATCGGGGCCGGGCGCGAAGGGCTTGCCCGCCGCCTCGCCGGCGGCGCGATAGTAGGCGCGCCATTCCTCCGGATCGAGCCGGTCGATGCCGTTCTCGAAGATCTCCTTCATCCGCGCCGGATCGTCCGGCATGAAGGTCTTCTCCACGCCGATCGCCAGCACGATGTCGGCGCAGCCGGAAAGTATTTCCTGGAAGGCGCCATGGGTCGCCATCGAGGCGGTGGCGCAGCCGCCCTCCACGTTGACGATCGGCACCCGCTCGGGAAACCGCCCCTCGTTGACCAGCGGCGTCGTGCAGACCTGGCCGCGGATATTGCCCTGGCCCCAGCTCCCCATGCCGCAATTGCCGAACCAGGCCGATTCGATGGCCTGCCCGTCGGCAAGTCCCGCATCGGCCAGCACGCCAAGATAGGCTTCCCGGGTGAGATCCTTGAAACTGCGCTCCGGCCAGCGGCGGAACTCGGTCGAATAGACGCCGATCAGATGGACTTCGCGCATGTCAGGGTCCCCTCTCTGGCAGATCCCCGGCCGGCAGGGACGCAGGCGAGGCTACCACGAAAGTGCCCGTCTGCATCCCGGCCCGGGGCGCCTCAGCCGCCCTTGCGCGTCTCGCGGTCGAAATCGTCGATCATCTGCCGGCAGATGGCGCCGGGCGTGAAGCGATAGGGGCCGATCTGGCTGACCGGCGTCACCTCGGCGGCGGTGCCGCAGAGGAAGCATTCCTGGAACCCGGCCATCTCCTCCGGCCGGATGGCCCGCTCGTTGACCTTGATCTGCCGCGCCTTGGCGAGGCCGATCACGGTCTGACGGGTGATGCCGTCGAGGAAGCAGTCGGGCGTCGGCGTGTGCAGTTCGCCATCCTTCACGAAGAAGATGTTGGCCCCGGTCGCTTCCGCCACCTGGCCGCGCCAGTCGAGCATCAATGCATCGTCGAAGCCTTCGGCTTCCGCCTTGTGCTTTGAAAGCGTGCAGATCATGTAAAGCCCCGCCGCCTTGGACGCCGTCGGCGCGGTGTTGGGCGCCGGCCGGGCCCATTCCGAGATCTGCAGGCGCAGCCCCTTCATCTTCGCCTCGGGCGTGAAATAGGACGGCCAGACCCAGGTGGCGATGGCGACGTGGATGCGGGTGGCCTGCGCCGAGACGCCCATCATCTCGCTGCCGCGCCAGGCGAGCGGGCGCACATAGCCATCCTGAATGCCGTTCGCCTTCACCACCTCGTTGGTGGCGCGGTCGATCTCCTCGACGCTGTAGGGCAGCTTGAAGCCCAGCAACTCGGCGGAGCGCTGCAGCCGGGCGCTGTGCTCCGTCAGCTTGAAGACGCGGCCGCCATAGACCCGTTCACCTTCAAATACGCAACTGGCATAATGCAGCGCGTGGGTAAGGATATGGACCTTCGATTCGCGCCACGGGATCAGCTTCCCGTCCATCCAAATCCAGCCATCGCGATCGTCGAACGGAACAAGTGCAGCCATGATGGAGTTTCCTGGGCAGTTTTATTACCTTGATGCGGTCACAGGAGTAACATTCTGAGCGATATATGTCAACATGGCTGACATAAAGTCTTCGGCCAACCCGCTTTTCCTGCGCGAGGAGGAACTTCGCCAGGGAATCGAGTTGCTCTTCTACGCCTATCGGGACTTCACCTCCGATCCCGATTCGATCCTCGCCGATTATGGGCTTGGCCGGGCGCATCACCGGGTGCTGCATTTCGTCGGCCGCAATCCGAAGATCAGCGTCGCCGAGCTGCTTGGCATCCTGCGCATCACCAAGCAAAGCCTCTCGCGCGTGCTGACCACGCTGCTCGAGATGGGCCTGGTCCAGCAGCGCCAGGGCACCCGCGACCGGCGCCAGCGCCTTCTCAGCCTGACCGAGAAGGGCGCCGAACTTGAACGGCGGCTGTCGGCGGTGCAGCAGGCGCGCGTCGCGCGCGCCTATCGGGAGGCCGGCGCCGAGGCGGTCGCGGGCTACCGGAAAGTCCTGCAGGGCCTGATCGACGAGCATGAGCGCGAGAAGATCCTGCAATCCATCGTCCGGCGCTGATCGGTCATGAACAGCGCCGACGCCGCCCCCCATCTCCTGGTCGTCGACGACGACAGCCGCCTGCGCAACCTGCTGAGGAAATATCTGAGCGACAAGGGCTACCGCGTCAGTGCCGCGATCGACGCGGCGGACGCCCGCGCCAAGCTGCAGGGCATGGTCTTCGACCTGATCATCCTCGATCTGATGATGCCAGGCGAGAGCGGGATCGAGTTCATGCAGACCCTGCGGCGCTCCAGCCAGGTGCCGATCCTCATGCTGACCGCCATGGGCGAGCCGGCCGACCGCATCGTCGGCCTCAAGAGCGGCGCCGACGACTATCTCGCCAAGCCCTTCGAGCCGGAGGAGCTGCTGCTCCGGATCCATGCCATCCTGCGGCGCGTGCAGACGCTCGCGCAGGGAGCCGGGCATGTGCGCTTCGGCGAATTCACCTTCGACCTGCAGAAGGGCGAGCTGCGCCAGGGCGAGCAGGTCGTCTATCTCACGACCGGCGAGGCCGCGCTGCTCAAGGTTTTCGCCCGCTCGCCCGGCGTCACCATCAGCCGGCTCGAACTGACGCGCCAGACCGGCGGCTCGGAAGGGCGCGCGGTCGACGTGCAGATCACGCGCCTGCGCCGCAAGATCGAGCCCGACCCGAAGACGCCGCGCTACCTGCAGACGGTCTGGGGCGAGGGCTATGTGCTCTGGGCGGACTGAAGGGAGCGGCGCATGCGTCTGATCCGCGCCAAGTGGCTCTATCCGCGCGGCCTTTTCGGCCGCTCGCTGATGCTCGTCATCATGCCGGTCCTGCTGCTGCAGATCGTCACCACCTACGCCTTCTACGACCGTCACTGGGACAGCGTCACCAAGCGGCTGACCCGCACCCTCGTCGGCGATATCGGTTTCCTGATCGCCGCGCTCGAGCAGCACAAGGACGCCGAGACGCGCCAGATCCTTTTCTTCACCGCCGCCCGCTTCATGCAGATGTCGGTCACCATCAATCCCGGCGAGGATATCGCCGACAAGCCGATGCCGCCGCCGCCCCTCTTCTCGCTGCTCGAGCGCGTGCTGAGCCGGCAGATCGAGGACCGGCTCGGGCGGCCCTACACGATCGACAGCCGTTCCTACGAGGATGCGGTCGAGGTTCGCATCCAGCTCGATGACGGCGTCCTGCGCGTGCTCGCCCGGGAGCGGCGGCTGTTCTCGACCACGACCTATGCCTTCCTGATGTGGATGTTCGGCTCCTCGCTGGTCCTGGTCAGCATCGCCATCGTCTTTCTGCGCGGACAGATACGCCCGATCCGCCAGCTCGCCAAGGCGGCGGAGAATTTCGGCAAGGGGCGCGACGTCGCCGATTTCCGGCCCTCGGGCGCGCGCGAGATCCGGCGCGCGGGCGCCGCCTTCCTGGTCATGCGCGAGCGCATCCAGCGCCAGATCGCGCAGCGGACCGAGATGCTGGCCGGCGTCAGCCATGACCTGCGGACGCCGCTCACCCGCATGAAGCTGCAGCTCGCCATGCTGGGAGATTCCGACGAGGTGCGCGACCTGAAACGCGACGTGCTCGAGATGGAACGCATGGTCCAGGGCTATCTCGCTTTCGCCCGCGGGCAGGACATGGAAAGCGCGACGCCGACCGATCTCTCCAGGCTGCTCGGCGAGATCGTGGGCGATGCGGCACGCAAGGGCGCGAAAGTCGTGTTCAACGCCGACGAAGGCATCGTCGTGCCGCTGCGCCCGGTCGCTTTCCGCCGCTGCGTCAACAACCTCGTGGACAACGCCCTCCGCTATGCGCGGCAGGTCTCGGTCGAGGCACGGCGACTGCCCGATTCGGTGATCGTCGATATCGACGACGACGGTCCGGGCATTCCGGCGCACAAGCGCGAGGATGCCTTCCGGCCGTTCCGCCGGCTCGACGATGCCCGCAACCAGGACGATGGCGGCGGCGTCGGGCTGGGACTTGCCATCGCCCGCGACATCGTGCGCGGCCATGGCGGGGAGATCAGCCTGCTCGACAGCCCGATGGGAGGATTGAGGGCGCAGATCCGCCTGCCGGTCTGAGGGACGGAACCCTTCAGTACAGCCGTCCGCCATTGGGAACCGGCAGGTCGGGACCGATCAGGACAACCCGCCCCGCCGCGTCGGGAAAACCGAGGCACAGCACCTCGGACATGAACTTGCCGATCTGGCGCGGCGGAAAATTGACCACCGCCGCCACCTGCCGCCCGATCAGTCGTTCCGGCGCGTAATGTTCGGTCACCTGGGCGGAACTCTTCTTCACGCCGATCTCCGGCCCGAAATCCACGCGCAGCTTGATCGCCGGCTTGCGCGCTTCCGGAAACGGCTCGGCGGCAATCACCGTGCCGACCCGGATGTCCACCTTCAGAAAATCCTCGAAACCGATCTCGGCCACCGCCAGCGCCTCCCTTGGCAACGGCGGCAAGCTACCCTTCAGGATCGCGCCAGGCAACGGGCGGGGCGCCGCCCCGCCCGCCGGATGCAGTCCGTCCCGCTTCAGGTCAAGGCGATCGGACAGCCCATGGAGCCGGTCGCCCCCTTGATCGGCGCCGGCGAGAAACAATAGACGAACTGGTATTTCCGCTCGGCGATCAGCTCGTCGAACACCAGGTTCTCGTGATTGAGGATGCCGTGCTTGGTGATCAGTTCGCCATGCACGGGGAATGCCAGTTTGGCGTCCGGGTTGGGCACCGCCTCCACCGCCCAGCAATCGCCGCCGGTCAGGCACAGCTCCTTCTGGATGACCCAGCGCGCCACTTCCATGCCGATCCCCGGTTCGCCGGCATTGTAGCGGTCATTGTTCTGCATCCAGAGCTTGCCCCAGCCGGTATTGAAGAAGATGGCATCGCCCGGCTTGATATCCTCCTCGCGCATGTTCTGGCGCGTCAGGGCCTGGCGCACCATGGCAAGGCTGATCTCCTGACCCGCATCCATCATGCCGCCGGTCACCCCGGCGGCCACGTCGATCAGATGGCCGCGGGTGAAGATGGGCTTGAGCTTCTCCACCCCGAGCTTCTTCAGGCCATAGGCCGATCCCACTTCCTGCTCGGTGAAGCCGTTGTAGTAGCGGATCTCGTTCTTGTCGCCGTCGCGGCCAAGCTGGATGCCGATATGGCCGAGCCCGTCGAACTGCGTGCCGACCTGACCGACCTCGGTCGCCAGATACTCGTCATTGTAGACCAGCTTGTTCGCGCCGAACGGGCCGCCGGTCGGCCCGCCGGGAATGCGCATGGCGAAGGCGCGCACGCCGAAAAGCGGCATGCCGGCTTCGTAGGTGCGCCCGATCTTGTAGATCTTTCCGTCGCGGATCCATTTCACCGCATCGAGCACCTTTTCCGGCGTAATCCAGTTGGAGGCGCCCGCCTCGTCGAGCGGACCCCAGCGCGAGGGCCACCAGCGTTCGGTCGCCGGCACTTGCGCCTGCGCCTCGGACACCGGCGCCAGCGCGAACTTGCCGGCGAGCGCGCCGGCGGTCACGCCTGCCAGGCCGGCAGTCTTGATGAAATCCCGCCGCGCGGGCGAGGCCATTCCCTCCCGGCCGGCCTCGCCGGACGGCAGATCCTTCTTCTCGCTGGTCATCGTCCCCTCCCTGACAATGCCGCGGGCCAGGACGGCCCACGGCGCAGCCCCCTGTTGCCCGAAAGGGTCGCCATGCGCGGCGCGATTGTCAACCGGGGCCATGGGACAGACCCCTGTTGCGTTGCGGCCCGGAAGGTCCCTAGATTCGTTTTCGGGAGGCGGGGAGGCATGGGCATTTTCGATCGCGACCGGTCGGCGGAGCGGCTTCCCGTCTCGCTGATCACCGGCTTTCTCGGGTCGGGAAAGACCACGCTGCTCAACCGGCTGCTCAAGCAGCCCGAGATGGGCGACAGCGCCGTCATCATCAACGAATTCGGCGAGATCGGGCTCGACCATCTCTTCGTCGAGTCGGTGAGCGGCGAGATCAAGTTGATGCGCTCCGGCTGCATCTGCTGCACCGTGCTGAGCGACCTCGACCAGACC
Organism: Alphaproteobacteria bacterium; assembly: GCA_026126165.1. Lineage (GTDB taxonomy): Bacteria > Pseudomonadota > Alphaproteobacteria > Ferrovibrionales > Ferrovibrionaceae > JAHCJQ01. The sequence goes on along the minus strand of JAHCJR010000015.1, from coordinate 25,103 downwards.
CTGCGGGACCTGCTCGCCCGCCGCCAGGAAGGCAGCGTTCCGCCCTTCGGCCGCATCCTGATCGAAACCACGGGGCTCGCCGATCCGGCGCCGATCATGCAGTCGCTCTTCGCCAACCCCCTGCTGGTGCATCGGCTGCGCCTTGACTGCGTGATCGCCACCGTCGATTGCGTCCATGGGGCGATGCAGCTCGACATGCAGCCCGAAGCGCTCAAGCAGGCGGCGCTGGCCGATCGGCTGCTGCTGACCAAGGCGGATATGGCCGGCCAGGCAGCCGTCGATGCCCTCGCCGCACGTCTCGCACGGCTCAATCCGGGGGCGCCGCGCCATATCGTCCGGCACGGGGAGATCGGCAAGGATCGCCTTTTCGCCGGACCCGGCCCGGATGGCGAGCGGCGCATCCGCGAGCTCGCCCGCTGGTTTCCGGCCCCGGCCCCGGTGCCGGCCCATGCCCATGCTCATGCCCACGGCCATGACGGGCACGACCATGGTGGGCACGACCATGACGGCGACGTGAACCGGCACGATGCGCGCATCCGTGCCCATTGCCTGACTGCCGAGACACCGCTCGACTGGCAGTCCTGCAACGAATGGCTACGCCTGCTCAGGGAAGTGCATGGCGCGGAACTGTTGCGGGTGAAGGGTGTGCTTGCGTTGCGGGGGGAAAGCGGGCCGGTGATCGTGCATGGCGTGCACCATGTCTTTCATCCGCCCGTCGTACTGACGGACTGGCCGACCGCGGACCGCCGCAGCCGGCTCGTCATCATCGCCCGGGACCTCGATGGCGCCGAACTGGCGCGGAGCTGGCGGGATTTGGCTGAGCACGCCGCGACCCTGCCGTGACGGAAAGGGCCGGGCGGTCGCCCGCCCGGCCCCGACGCCTGTACCGGAGATGCGTCTTACTTCTGCTTCGGCAGAAGTTCCTTGATCTCGTCGATCGAACTCAGCACGCGCTTGTTGATGACCTCGAACGCCTCGTTGTTGGACTTGGCGGCAAGCTCGGCCAGTTCGCGCATGTTGCCGATCGCCCGCTCGAGCGTCTGCTTGGCGAGTTCCGCCTGCTTGGCGGCATTCTGCTCGGGGCTCTGCGCGGCCATCATGTCGCGCACCGCCTCGTTGGCCTCCTCGACTGCCTGGCGGAGGATTTCGGCCTGACGGCGGGCCAGGGTCTGCATCCCCTCGGCCGCCACCTGGTTGGCGGCGCTCACCGCCTCGAAGTTGCGCCGATGCATGTCAAAGATCTTCTCGACATCGACACCGGGAAACTTGAAGTCCTTGAACATCTTGCTCATGTCCATCTTCGCCACGTCGAAGTCCTTCATCATCTTGGTGAAGTCGAAAGCGGCGAACGCATTCTCGGTCTTGGCCATCGTTTCGGTCCTCGATCAGGTTGGATCTGAAAGTCAGGACCGGGATCCGACAGGGCAGGATCGCCGGCCCGAAAACTCGGCGCAACGCTAATTGTGCGCTGCAACATATCTATTAATGCAGCAAACCGGCTGCCCGTCAAGTCAATATTGTGCAGTGCACAAAAATACTCAGACGGCAGCGGTCGCCGCCGGTCGCCGCCGCCAGGCCAACGCCTGTTCGGCCTGTCTCAGGCGGCGGTCGAGATGGGCCATGGTTCGCGCCTGGTCCGCACTCTCGTCGTTGAGCCAGACCCGGAACGTATCGGCATAGATGACGCCCAGCCCCTTGCGGCGCAGCAGGCCGGCCAGCCCGCCGGCATCCAGTCCCGCCGCCGTCAGCATGATGGCGAGGCTGCGCCGGGCGGGACCGGTCGCGAATTCGCACAGCGCCACCGGATCGCGCCCGAGATCGCGCAGGATGGCGCGCAGCGCCTCGCGGTGCGGCGCCAGCGCATCGAAACGGCGCATGATCACCTCGAAGAGCCGGTCGCGTGCCGATTCGCCATCGCCGACGTCGGTTTCGGCGCCGACCAGCACCCGCTCGTCGATCCGGGCCATGAAGGCGGCGAGGATCGCGCCCTTGCCGGGATAGTCGCGATAGAGTTCCGCCAGGCCCCGGCCGGACCGCTCCGCGATGTCGCGCAAGGTCGTCTCCCGCCAGCCGCGCTCGGCCGCAAGCGCCAGCGCCGCATCGACGGGATCGGGCGGCGGCGACTGTCTGCCGCCCTTCGCCTTGCCGGAACTCCTTGCCTTGCGCGCCATCGCTGCTCCCTCGTGCCCGCGCCCGTCTGGGAAAGAGTGGGGCCTTCGGGCCCGCGCGGCAAGGGTCAGCCGGCAAGTTCGCGCGAGCGCCGCGTCGCCGCAGCGACCGCCCGGCGCATGAGCGGGGCGAGACCGGCCTCGCCCATGAGGACTTCGAGCGCCGCCTCCGTCGTGCCGCCCGGCGAGGTGACGTTGCGGCGAAGCTGGTCCGGCCCTTCACTGGCGGCGAGCGCCAGTTCGCCCGCCCCGGCCACGGTCCGGCGCGCCAGTTCCAGCGCCAGATCGGGCGGCAATCCGGCCGCCGCGCCGGCCGCCGCCAGCGTCTCGATGAGCAGAAAGACATAGGCGGGCCCCGAACCGGAGACGGCGGTCACCGCGTCCATCAGCCCCTCGTCCTCGACCCAGGCGACGGCCCCGACCGCGCCCAGGAGCCGGTCGGCCAGTTCCCGCGCCGCGCGGTCCACGTTGGCATTGGCGCAGGCCACGATCATGCCACGGCCGATGGCGGCGGGCGTGTTCGGCATCGCCCGCACGATGCGCGCCGCCGGGCCGAACCAGCCCTCGAAACCGGCGATGGTCTTGCCGGCCGCGATGGAGAGATAGACCGGCCGGTCCGCAAGCTGGCGGACCAGCGGCTGCACCGCTTCGGCCATGGATTGCGGCTTCACCGCCAGGATCACCATGTCCGGCGCGAAATCAGCCGGCAGCCGTTGCGCATCCGTGAGAGTGCGGACATGGTGCGCCTCGGCGAATTCGCGCGCCTGCGCCCCGGGATCGACGACCAGCACCTCCTCCGGCCGGATGCCGCGCTCCAGCCAGCCGGCCAGCATGGCCTGCCCCATCTTGCCGCAGCCGAGCAGCACAAGTCCGGTCATAAAGCCCTCCGGCGGACGGATCGAGACTGTCAGGCCTCGCCGACGGTTTCCAGCATCGCCGCCTCGATCGCCTCGCGCGGCGACTTGCCGCCCCAGACGGCGAACTGGAATGCGGGATAGAACCGCTCGCATTCCGACAGTCCGATCTCCACCAGATCCTCGATCTGTTCGGAATTGGGGCCGCCGCTGCCGCGCAGCAGCAGGGCATGCCGGTAGACGAGCAGTCCCTCGTCGCCCCAGAGGTCGAAATGGCCGATCCAGAGCCGTTCGTTCAGCATCACGATCAGGCTGTGCAGATCGCGCCGGCGCGGCTCCGGCGGTTTCAGGTCGAAGGCGCAGGAGAATTGCAGCGCGCCAACCTCCGGCCGCCAGGAGAACCAGAGCTGGTAGTCGCACCATTTTCCGGTCACGCCCACGGTCAGTTCATCGTCGCCCTGCCGGTCGAAGGGCCATTCATGCTCCGACACGATCTCCTCGATCATGTCGAGCGGGTTCGCCTGGTAGGTATCGGCGTGATCGAGCAGGGATGTCATGCGTGAAGCCTCCACCGGCGCGCCGGCTGTCGGGCGATGAGGGTGTCTGGATCGCGGAGCGTGTATGTCCGAACCGCCGCACCACCGGCGGGCCATACATATGGTTGTCCTGCTGGGCGACGCACCATATAGGTAGACTAGGAAACGCCGAGTCGGCCCGCAAGGGCGAATTTGCCCGGGCCGGAAAAAGACTGTGGATAAGGCGTCCGCGCTACAGCCCGGTATCGCCTGCCTATTCGCCGGTTGGCGGGTCCAGCGGGCGCACCTGCCGGCGCAGTGCCTCAAGGTCCGCCGCGAGACGTTCGTTCTCGGCGCGGGCCGCGGCGGCCATCGCCTTGACGGCCTCGAACTCCTCGCGGCTCACCAGGTCCATGCCGGCCAGCAACCGCTCGAGCTGCTGGCGGACCAGATTGTCGATTTCACCGCGCAGACCCTGCAAGGTCCCGGCGGCACCGGCGGCAAGGCGGGCGAGATCGTCGAGCAAGCGATTGTCCGTCTGCATTCGGCCTCTCCGTTTGGCAAGGATCGGGCATCCGTCTATAGACCCGGCAGGGCAGGCTGGCAACGCACGAGACCTGGCTCAGTCCTCCAGCACGCGCGACACCAGCCCGGGCAACGCCTCGCAGCCAAGGCGTCGGGCTTCGTCCTCGGCCGAGCGCAGCCGGCGGGATGCCATAGCCGGATCGCCATCGCCATCCAGCCGGGCACAGATGAGTGCGGCATAGCAAGCCACCACCCGCGCGCGGCGCGCCTCCGCCATGCGCCGTGCCTGCACCGCGCAGTCGAGGGCGGCGGCCCGATCACCGGCGCGGGCATTGGCAAGCGCCAGGTCGGCAAGCAGGCGGGGCTCGATCTCGAGCCCGGTCCGCCGCTCGCGCGCCAGGGCGAGCGCCTGCCCGAGTTGCGCGACCGCTTCCGGCGCCCGGCTGGCGCCGAGCAGCGCCGCCCCCTGCGCGGCCAGCGCATGGACGCGGAGATAGCTGCTCGCACTGCGCTCCGCGATCCCGAGCAGGGCCGACGCATGCCGCCCTTGAGCGGCGGCATCGCCCTCGATCCAGGCGAGATCGGCGAGCGCCGCATGCGCCTGCGCCGCAAGGGTATCGTCGAGTTCGCCTTCCGGCCGCGCGAGCATCCGCGAGGCCGCTTCGCGCGCTTCCGCACCGCGGCCAAGCAGGACCAGGGTCTGGGCCCGCAGCCCGAGCAGCCAGACCGCCACGTTGAAGCCCAGCATGAGCTGCTCGGCGGGGCGGATGCGGCCGGCCTCCGCCAGCGCCTCGTCGGCCTCGCGCAGCGCCTCCGGCAACCGTCCGGCCAGCCGCAGCGCATGGCAACGCACCGCCTTCAGCGTCGCCCGCAGGCTCGCATCCGGCCGGTTGCCCAGATAGCCCATGGCCTCGTCGATACGCGCGACATAATCGTCCGCCGAGCCGCTGGCGGCCAGCAGCCGGCCATAGGCGGCGACGATCAGGGTCAGCGCGCGGAAGTCGCCAAGCTCGCGCGCCAGCCCTTCCGCCTCGCGGAAGCAGCTTTCCGCATCGGCGGCCGGGATACCTTCGCGCCAGGAGAAGTTCACGATCTGGCCGGCGGCCATCATCAGCATGTACTTGACCTGCGGATCGGCCGCCTGCGGCAGCAGCAATTCGCGCGCGCGCCGCCAGTCCTGCAGCGCCCGCGCGCTGTCGCGGGTGCCGATCCAGAGCGCGGCCTGGATCATGCTGACGGCGGCGCGATGCCCTTCGCCCGCCATTTCCCAGTGATGCGCCACCAGGCCGGCATTCTCCGGCGCGTTGCCGCGCAATTCGGCAATCGCTTCGGCGACCCGTCCATGCAGTTCGCGCCGGCGCTCGGCCAGCAGCGCGCCATAGGCGGTCTCCTGGATCAGCGGATGCTTGAAGGCCCAGACCTCGCCGCTCGGCGACTGTTCGCGGATGAAATCGCCGTCGGCGAGCCGGATCAGCGCCTCGGTGAGCGGCGCCGATGCCAGGGCGCCGGCGCGCTGCAGCACGTCGCGCGGAAACTCCCGCCCGATCGCCGCCGCCACCTGGAGCAGTCGCTTGTCCGCCTCGCCCAGCCGGTCGATGCGCGCCCCAAGCAACGCCTGGATGGTGGGCGGCAGGCGGATCGCCACCGGCTCCCCTCTCGCGGCATAGCGGCCGGGCCCGCCCCGGATCGCACCGGTCTCGGCGCAGGCGCGGACCAGTTCTTCGTTGAAGAATGGATTGCCGCCGGCGCGCTCGGCGATGCGCCGCGCGATCTCCGCCATCGATGGGTCCGGGCCGAGCAGTCCCGACAGCAGGTCGGCCACCTCCGCCGGCTCGAGCGGGCGAAGTGCGATCCGCCGCGCGCCGAGGCGCTCCAGCATGTCCGCGCCCGCGCCGGGCCGGCAGGTGGCAAGCAGCAGGATGCGCCGGCCCGGCAGCACATCGCCCAGCGCCTCGAGAAAGGCCGCGCTCGAACCGTCGAGCCAGTGCAGATCCTCGATCAGGATCACCAGCGTCCGCTCTCTGGCGGCCGCGGCGATCAGGCGCCCCAGAAGCGCGAAGAGCCGCTCCCGCCGTGCCGCCGGATCGCCGGCCGTGCCGCCCTGGGTCTCGCCGCCGATACCCATGAAGTCGAGCAGGAACGCGGCCTCGCCGGCCAGCGCCGGATCGAATGCGCCGAGCCTGCCGGAAAGCCGCCCCTGCGCGTCCGCCGCCGCTTCGCCCGGCCGCATCTCGAAGACGTCGCGCAGCAATTCCAGCAGGGCGCCGAAAGGACGGACCTGGCCATGGGCCGTGGCCCGCGCTTCGAGCACCGGCAGCCCGGCGGCGCGGCAGCTCTCGATGAATTCGTAGATCAGCCGGCTCTTGCCGACGCCGGCTTCGCCCTGGACGCAGATCGCCTGCGCCACGCCCCGCGTTGCCTCGGCCAGGGCCTTGCGCAGCTCCGCCATCTCGGCGGCGCGGCCGACGAAGGGGGCGAGATTGCGGCCGGCGCGAAACTGCTGGCTCGCCCGCGCCTGGCGCAGGCCGACGAGGCGGAAGGTCTGCACCGGCTCGCTCAGGCCGCGCACCATCTCGGCCCGCGGATCGGCGACCTCGACATGCCGGCGCGCGGCGCGCAGGGTTGCCTGCGTCAGCACGATCTCCGAACGGCCGGCGGCCTGCTGCATCCGGCTCGCCACATGGGCGGCGATGCCGAAGGCATCCAGGTTGGCGGTGAGATCGTTCGAGACCGCCCGCAGCACGACCTCGCCGCTATGGATGCCGATGCGGATGGCGAGATCCTGCAAGGCCTCGGCGCGCATGGCCTGGCGCATCCACAGCGCGGCACAACAGGCGCGCACGGCGTGGTCCTCGAGCGGCTTCGGCGCCCCGAAGATCGCCATCACGCCATCGCCCTGGACCTTGTTGACCAGACCCTCGAAGCGCCCGACCGCCTCGCGCATGGTGGCGATCACCAGATCAAGCCGCCGCGCCGCCTCCTCGGGATCGAGATTCTCGATCAGGCGCGTCGAATCCGCCAGATCGGCAAAGAGGATGGTGACGAACTTGCGTTCGCCTTCCAGCACGCTCCGGGACGTGATCAGTTCGCCCGCGCCCGTCATGACCAGCCTTCCACCCCCGGACAGAGCGAATGGGACGGCTTCGAGCATAGCACGGCGCGGCCGGCGCGGCCGCCGCCTCCACTTGCCGAATCCGAGCCCGGCCGCCTATAACGGCACATGCTCACCTTCCCGGACATAGACCCGGTCATCTTCCAGATCGGTCCCTTCGCCCTCCGCTGGTATGCCCTGGCCTACCTGGCGGGACTGCTGATCGGCTGGCGCTTCATCGTGCGGCTGGCGGGGCGGCCGGACAGTCCGGTCACCCCGAAGCAGGCCGACGACTTCCTGATCTGGGCGGCACTCGGCGTGATCCTGGGCGGGCGGCTCGGCTATGTCATCTTCTACAAGCCGGGCTACTACCTCGAGAATCCGGGAGACATCCTGGCGGTCTGGCAAGGCGGCATGTCGTTCCACGGCGGCCTGCTCGGCGTCGTCGCGGCGCTGCTGCTGCATGCCTCGCGCAACCGGCTCGGCATGTTCGACATGAGCGATCTGGTGGCGCAGGTGGCGCCGATCGGCCTCTTTTTCGGCCGCATCGCCAATTTCATCAACGCCGAACTCTGGGGCCGCCCGAGCGACGTTCCATGGGCCATGGTCTTCCCCAATGCCGGTCCGAACCCGCGGCACCCGAGCCAGCTCTACGAGGCGTTTCTCGAAGGCATCGTCCTCTACCTCATCCTCTATTACGCCGCGCACAAGATGAACGGCATGAAGCGTGCCGGCTGGCTGACCGGGCTGTTCCTGGTCGGCTATTCGCTGGCGCGCATCGTGGCCGAGTTCTTCCGCGAGCCCGATGCCCATCTTGGGTTCCTGTTCGCCGGGGCGACCATGGGCCAGCTTCTGTCCCTGCCGATGCTCGCCATCGGCGTCATCTTCATGGCGATGTCGCGGCGCCGCCGGACGCGCCGCCCCGCATGAATCTCGCGGGGCGCCTTCGCGCCCTGATCGGCCAGTCCGGACCGCTGCCGCTCTCCCGCTTCATGGCCGACGCGGTGGCGGAGTATTACGCCACGCGCGAGCCTTTCGGCGCGAAGGGCGATTTCACGACCGCGCCGGAAATCAGCCAGATGTTCGGCGAGATGCTGGGGCTGTGGGCCGTCGATACCTGGACCCGCCTTGGCCGGCCGCGCCCCTGCGCGCTGGTCGAACTCGGCCCCGGTCGCGGCACCCTGATGGCGGACTTGCTGCGCGCGGGCCGCGTGGAGCCGGGCTTTCACGAGGCCATCGCGGTCCACCTGGTCGAGACCAGCGCCGGCCTGCGCGCCCGCCAGCGCGCCGCCCTGGCCGGCTGCGGCAAGACGCTGACTTTCGCCGACCGCCTGGGGGAGGTCCCGGACATGCCGTTCCTCCTGCTTGCCAACGAGTTTTTCGATGCCTTGCCGATCCGGCAGTTCCAGAAGGTCGGCGCGGAGTGGCGCGAGCGCCTGGTCGGCCTCGACGCGGCAGGGCAGTTCGCCTTCCGGCTTGCGCCCGAGCCGGCCGATCTCGCCGGCCTGCTCGCCCCCGAACAGCGCGACGCGCCGCCGGGCAGCGTGGTCGAGATCGGCCTGCCCGCCCGCGCGATCGGCGCCGAGATCGCCGGGCGCGCCCTGCGGCATCCGGGCGCGGCGCTCGCGATCGACTATGGCGCGCCCCTCCCCGGTCTGGGTGATACCCTGCAGGCGCTGCGCCGGCATGCCCATGCTCCCCCGCTCCGGGACCCGGGCGAGGCGGACCTCACCGCGCATGTGGATTTTGCCGCCATCGCCGCGGCCGCGCGCGGTGCCGGGGCGCGGGTCTTCGGACCCTTGGCGCAGGGCGAGTTTCTCGGTCGGCTTGGCATTCGGCTGCGGGCGGCCCGGCTGAAGGCGGCAGCCAGTCCGCCGCAGGCAATCGAAATTGATCAGGCGCTGGAACGGTTGACCGCGCCCGCCGCCATGGGCAGCCTGTTCCAGTGCCTCTGCATCGCCTCGCCCGCCCTTGACGAGATTGCTCCCTTCGATCCGGCCGAACCATGAAGCTTCGCCCGCTCACCACGACCGGCCTTGCGGCCCTGCCCGGCATCCGGCACGGCTTCTTCACCCGCCATGGTGGCGTCTCGGGCGGCATCTATGCCTCGCTCAATTGCGGCCCCGGATCGCGCGACGACCAGGCGGCGGTGCGCGAGAACCGCCGCCGCGTCGCCGCCGCGCTCGGCCTGGCCGAAGGACGGCTGGTCAGCCTCTACCAGGTACACGGCCGCCGCGTGGTGCGCGTCGAGGCGCCCTTCGCGGAACGGCCGCAGGCGGACGGGATGGTGACGCGCATGCCGGGACTGGCGCTCGGCATCCTGGCTGCCGACTGCGTTCCGGTGCTCTTCGCCGACGATGACACGGGCGTGATCGGCGCCTGCCATGCCGGCTGGAAGGGCGCGCTGGCGGGAATAACCGACGCAACCGTCGCGGAGATGGTGGCCTGCGGCGCCAGGAGCGCCAGCATTCGCGCCGCGATCGGCCCCTGCATCCGACAGCCATCCTACGAGGTGGGGCCGGAATTCCCCGCCCCGTTTCTCGCCGAGGATGCCGGCAACGCCCGCTTCTTCCGGCCGTCCCCCCGGCCCGGCCATCACCTGTTCGACCTGGCGGGCTACGTCGCCACGCGGCTTGGCCGCCTCGGCCTGGGGCTGATCGAGGATTGCGGACACGATACCCGCGCCGCGCCCGAACTCTTCTTCAGCTACCGCCGCACGACGCTGGCCGGCGAACCGGACTACGGAAGGCAGATCTCCGCCATCGCCCTCGGGCCCCGCTGAAGGCACGGAAGCGGGACCCTCAGGCCGCGGCCAGCCGCTCCAGCGCCTGGTCGATCACCTCGCGGCCGCGCGAGAGCGTCATGCGCCGCCAATCCTCCTGGTCGGGATAGAAGGCCCGCCGGATATCGGCCTTGACCTGCCGGTAAGCGGCGCTCTCCGGCGCGGCATGACGTGCCGCCCAGGCATCGGCGCGGATCGTGTTCAGGACGAACTCGCCGTCGTAGGTGCCGAACTCGAGCGTGATGCAGGAGACGACCGCGCCCGGCAGAGCCATCGCCAGGCCATAGCCCGTCTTGCCCCGGTTCAGCGGCGAGGCGGAGGTGCCGAGATGGGGCGATGTCATCGCCTCGCCATAGGCGGCAAGCGCGAAGTCATAGGCGGGCTCGCCCGGCGCGTGATAGCAGATCGCCTCGCCAACGCCGTAGGGACCGAGACCGGTGTGAAAATCCACGTAAGCGACCAGTTCGGCGCCGGCGAGTTGGCTCCGCGCGATCTCCGAGATCACGCGGTTCGACCAGACCGGCGCGCGACCGCCGTAGAAGATACCGTGCGGATGATCGTACTGCCCGGAGCAGGCGAGCGGGATCGCGTGCGGCCCTTCGGCCGCGGTGAACTCCGCAAGCCGACGGTCCGCCGCCTCGCGACCGGGGCCGGTCCAGTCCTCCGGGACCAGGGCATCGGCAATACGGTCGTACCAGTCGTTGCGCGGATGGCCGCCGGCATGGTCGATATGATTGCGGTTGATGTCGACATTGTCCTCGTTGACGCGCCTGAGCCAGGCGAAGCCGTGCGGATTGATCGCGTGAATGAGAAGGACGCCGACATTCGCGCCGAGCGCCAGAGGTCGCCGGCAGGCATCGATCTCGGCCGCCGAGCCGACGAAGCCCTCGACGCCGTGGGTGGCGGAATTCACCACCAGCCAGCGGCGCGCGCGCGCGTCGCCCAGCCGGGCGACATCGCAGCTTAGCGACCGCCCGCCCGGCCCCGGCGCGGGATTGGCATGGGAGACGAGCCGGGCACCGGCCGCGCCGGCAGCTTCGAGAAAGCGGGCACGCGCTTCGAAATAATCGGCGCTGAACGGGCCGGCGGCATCCATCAGTTGCCGCCGGAAACCGCTCGCGCCGCCTTCCGCGTGACCTCGGCGGCGCGGTGCCATACCTGCTGCTTCCAGAGCGGCGTCTCGACATAGAAGGCGGCGCGGACCTGGTTCTTGATGGCCACGCCCTGCGCGGAATTCAAATCGCCGCGCAGATGCAGCCAGTTGTCGGCGCGCAGCGCTTCGAGAACCTCCGGGACCGGGAGCGTGCCATATTCGAGCGCCACGGCCGTGATTTCGACGCGCGGCAGCGCCCGTTCCATTGCCATGCCGATATAGCCCTGGATCGGCGCCGAACTCGAGGAGCCGTCATCGGGCGAGGTCACGTCGCCGAACCAGGATCTGGCGCGGGCAAAGCCGGCGCTGTCGGGCGGGTGGGTGCCGATCAGTTCGCCATAGCCGGACGGGCCGAGGCCGGTGTGATAGTCGAGAAACACCACCCGCCTTCGTGTCTTGAGATAGCGCTCGAAGATCGCGTGGATGGTGCGGTTCGACCAGGTCGGGGCACGGCCGCCATAGAACAGGCCATCGGGATGATCGTACTGACCGCCGGAGACCGCCGCCTGGAAGGCCGCGAGACCGCGCGTCTGGATGAAGTTCTCGATGCCGCGGTCCGCCTCGTCGCGCGAGGAGCCATTCCATTCGGCCGGCACCAGCAGGTGATGAATCTCGGCATAGGCGCCGTTGCGCGGGTGCGGGCCGGAATGGTCGATGCAGTTGCGGTTGAAATCGACATTGTCCTCGGTCACCCGCCGCTGCCAGGCGAAGCCATGCGGATTGATCGCGTGCACCGCGAGCAGCGCGAAGTTCCCGGGCAGCTCGCGCAGGATGCCAGAGCGGAAGGTGCCGACCTGCGCGCCGGAGCCGCAGAAGCCCTCGATGCCATGCGTCGCCGAGCAGGTCATCAGCACCGTCTCGGCATCCTCGGGCCCGAGCCAGGCAGCATCCGTGTAAAGCGTCTCGCCGCGCGGGCCTTGCGCCGGATTGCGGAACGAGGCAAGGCCCGCCCCGGCAAAAGCGGCGGCGGCCAGGAACTTCTCGCGTGCCTCCGAATAGTCGACGGAAAACCAGTCTGCAACCTGCATGGATCGCTCCGCTATGAGGCTTCGCCGGCGCCTCGCAACAAACGCCGGGGGCGCCTCCGCCGCTCTGGCGAAAGCGCCCCCGGTCCGCTCTAGCTTAGGCCAGTCAGTTGTACTTGCGAAGCTCCAGCCTGCCAATCTGGTTGCGATGCACCTCGTCGGGGCCGTCCGCCAGCCGCAGGGTGCGCTGATGGGCATAGGAGTTGGCGAGCCCGAAGTCATCGCTCACGCCGCCGGCGCCATGGACCTGGATCGCCCAGTCGATGACCTTGCAGGCCATGTTCGGCGCCGCGACCTTGATCATGGCGATCTCGGCCTTGGCCGCCTTGTTTCCGACCTTGTCCATCATCCAGGCGGCCTTGAGCACGAGCAGGCGCGCCTGCTCGATGGCGATGCGGGCTTCCGCGATACGCTCAAGCGTCACCGTCTGCTCGGCCACCGGCCGGCCGAAGGCGACGCGGGACTTGGCGCGCTTGCACATCTTCTCCAGTGCCCGCTCCGCCGCGCCGATCGAGCGCATGCAGTGATGGATGCGGCCGGGGCCGAGCCGGCCCTGGGCGATCTCGAAGCCGCGCCCCTCGCCGAGCAGCAGGTTTTCCTTGGGCACGCGCACGTTCTCGAACGCCACCTCGGCATGGCCGTGCGGGGCATCGTCGTAGCCGAAAACCGGCAGCCAGCGCTTGATGGTGATGCCCTTGGTGTCGCGCGGCACGATGATCATGGATTGCTGGCGGTAGCGGTCCGGATTGTTCGGGTCTGTCTTGCCCATGAAGATGAACAGCTTGCAGCGCGGATCGGGCGCGCCGGAGGACCACCATTTGGTGCCGTTGATCACGTAATGGTCGCCATCGCGCTCGATCCGGCTTTCGATGTTGGTCGCATCCGAGGAGGCCACCGCCGGCTCGGTCATGGCGAAGCAGGAGCGGATCTTGCCGTCCAGCAGTGGCGTCAGCCACTGCTTCTTCTGTTCCGCCGTGCCATATTTGTCGAGCACTTCCATGTTGCCGGTGTCGGGCGCGGAACAGTTGAAGACCTCGGGCGACCAGCTCACGCGGCCCATGATCTCGCAGAGCGGGGCATATTCCAGGTTGGTGAGGCCGGCGCCGTGCTCGGAGGCCGGCAGGAACAGGTTCCAGAGGCCGGCATCCTTCGCCTTCTGCTTGAGTTCCTCGACGATCGGCACCGGCGCCCAGCGGTCGCCCTCGCCGACCTGTCGGGTATAGGTCTCCTCGTTCGGATAGACATTCTCGTCCATGAAGCGGCTGAGCTTCTCCTGGAGCGCCTTCACCTTGTCGGAATAGTCGAAGTCCATCTGTGCTTTCCTTCCCTCATCCTGCGCCATGGCTGCCGAGCGTCGGGCCGGCGACATTCTAGCCGTCCGCACGCGCGGCGAAAGCGCGAGTTCGGCGGGTTCGGTTGCGCTGGCGTCACGCGACCGGGCGCGGCGGCGGCAGGCGTCCTCCCCTGAGCAACCGCCAGACGAGGGCGGCGCCGATGGCCGAGAGCGCCACCTGAAAGGTCAGCGGCTTGCTGCTCGTCTGCGGCAGGAGGGTGAGCGCCGTGGTCGCCACCGCACCCGCCGCCTGCTGCAGGAACCCGGCCAGTGCCGAGGCCGCGCCGGCAATGCGCGGATAGTAGCGCATGCTGCCGGCGAAGGCATTGGGCATGATCAGCCCGTTGCCGAAGCCATAGAGGAGCATGGGCCCCGCCACCGCGAGCGGCGACTGGATGCCGGACCAGGAGAGCAGCGCCATTGCGCCGCCCGCGACCGAGATGACCAGGGTGCCGATCGAGATCAGACGGTCGGGCGATCCGGCGCGCCGGAGCACCCGGCTCGTCAGCAAGGTGCCGCAGATGAAGCCGGCCGGGGGGAAGGCGGCGAAGAGGCCGTAGAAGTCTGGCGCCACGCCATAGGCATCGATGAGGACCACCGGAGCGCCGGCGGCGAAGCCATAGAAGCCCGAGGCGGCGAAGGCGATGACCAGCGCATAGACCATGAATTGCCGCGCGCCGAGCAGGCTGGCGAAGCTGCCCGCCATGCCGGCCAGCAGGCTGCCGGGCGGGGGCGGATGGCGGTTCGTCTCGGGGAGCCGGAGGAAAATCAGCAGCGTGAGCAGCGCGGTGAAGGCGGCGACGAAATCGAAACTGGCCCACCAGCCGAACCGCACATGGAGTTGGCCGCCCAGGATCGGCGCCAGCGCCGGCGAGAGCGTCACGCCGAGCGCCACGAATGCCATGGCACGCGGCATGTGCTCCGGCCCATAGAGATCGCGGATCACCGCGCGCACCACCACCATTCCGGCACACGAGCCGAACGCCTGGAAGGCGCGCAGCGCGATCAGCGTCTCGATGTTCGGCGCGAAGGAACAGGCGAAGCTCGAAACGGCACAGAGCACGAGACCCGCGATCAGCACCCGTCGCCGCCCGAAGCGGTCCGAGAGCGGCCCATGCACCAGCGTCGCGACGGCGAAGCTCGCCAGGAAGACGGAGAGCGTGAGCTGCACCTCGCCGATGCCGGTGCCGAAGATGCGCGCCATATCCGGCATGGAGGGGACATAGATCGCCGATGCAAGAAGGCCGAGGCCCGAGCATCCGGCGAGCAGGATCAGAAGTGGCAAGCTGTGCAAGACGGGCCCCGGAGAAAAGCACGCCACGGCACTCTCACGGCGGGGCGCGCCTCCAGTATGCGCCGGCCGCCGCCTGGCGCAATCTTTCGTTAACCGCTCGCCATGTAAATCATTTGGTTACCAAGATGAACTAGCCTCAACCCGTGCCGGCCCTTCGGTGTCATTGGGGGAACGACGTGAACCTGCGCATCCTGATCGTCGACGATCATGCCGGCATGCGCCGGCTGACCAAGACGATCCTCGCCGCTTTCGGCATCCGTCGCGTGCGCGAAGCCTCGACCGCGGAAGAGGCGCTGGAACAGATCCGCGAGTTCGAGCCCGACATCGCCATCGTCGATTTCCTGATGCCGGGCATGACCGGCCTCGACTTCGTCAAGCTGGTGCGTGGCGGCTCGGACGATCCGATGCTGCCCATCATCATGCTCACTGCCTCCTCGACACAGCATCTGGTGACGGCGGCGCGCGATGCCGGCGTGACCGAGTTCGTGGCCAAGCCGGTCAGCCCCGAGGCGCTGCGCCGGCGCATCAACGAGATCATCCTGCATCCGCGCAATTTCATCCGTTCCGCCACTTTCTTCGGCCCCGACCGCCGCCGCAAGCGACCGGAAGCCGTCGAGGAGGACCGCCGCGCCGCAACGCCCGAGGCCGGCACACCGGAGGCTGGCAGCGATGCCACCGAGGCGCAGGAGAGGGTCCCTTGAAACGCAAGGCCGGTTCCTTCATCCGCGTCAGCGAGAAGGGCTATACCTACGAGGAGATCGTCGTCGCCGACGATCTCAAGACAAAAATGGAGCGCCCCGAAGGCATTCCGCCGGACGCCGCGCGCATCGCCCAGCAGGCGGTCGAGCGGCTGCAGGACGAGTTCGTCGAGTGGGCACGGCGCGACATCGCGCGGCTGGCCAACCTGGCGCCGGAACTGGCCTCGGCCCCGTCGGACGCATCGCTCGAAGAGATCCGCCAGCAGGCCCGCATCATCGCCCATGACCTGCGCGGACAGGGTGCCACCTTCGGCTATCCCCTGGTCACCGAGATCGCCACCTGCCTTGGCACCATCATGCGCCTCGACAAGCTCGATCGCGAAATGCAGCAGGACATGCTGCAGACGCTCGCCGAGATGATGCGGGAAGTGATCGAACGGCGGATGCGCGGCGACGGCGGCGAAGCCGGCGAAAAGCTGCGCAAGAAGGCGCACCGCATGGCGGTCCTGGCGGCGGATCCAGCCCGTGGCGGACCGGCCGCGGGCATAGCGGGCTAGCAGGCGGCTAGGCCGCCGGAACGCCGCTTTTCTGGATGCAGCTTTCGGGGAGCAGGATCTCGACCTGCGTGCCCTCGCCCATGCGGCTCCGCATGCGCAGCCGGCCGCCATGGGCCTCGACCAGCCGGCGGACGATGAACAGGCCGAGGCCGACGCCGTTGGAGACGCGCGAGACATCGCTGTCCACCTGGTAGAAGGGCTGGGTCAGTTTCGGCAGTTCCCGGGCCGGAATGCCGCAGCCGGTATCGCGCACCTCGATCAGCACGCCCTCGCCGGTCAGGGCGCCATGCACGCTGACGGTACCGCCGCGCGGCGTATGACGGATGGCATTGCCCAGAAGGTTCAGCACCACCTGGCGCAGCATGCGCGGATCGGCCTCGATCTCCGGCAGCTTGCCGAAGCCCTGCTCGCGGAGCACGACGCCCTCGGCTACGGCCCGCTCGCGCATCATGCGCATGGCGGTCCGGCAGACCTGCCCCAGATCCATCCGTTCGGGTTGCGGGCGATGCTGGCCGCTCTCGATGCGGGCGATGTCCAGAATGTCGGTGATGAGGTTGTGCAGGTGCTGGCCGCTCGCGAGGATGTCGGCCACGTATTCGCGCTGGCGCGCCTCGAGCCGGCCGCAGGAGTTCCCCAGCAGAAGCTCGGAGAAGCCGATGATGGCATTGAGCGGCGTGCGCAACTCGTGGCTCATGGTGGCGAGAAAGCGGCTCTTGGCGCGGTTGGCGAGCTCCGCCGCCTCGAAGGCTTCGCGCAGCGCGTCCTCGGCGCGCCTTCGTTCTGTCAGGTCGGTCACGGTGCCGACGAAGCCGGCGACCGCGCCGGTCTCGTCATGCAGCGGCGTCGACTGGCAGAAGAGCCAACGCATCTCGCCCCCCGCCGGATGCTGGTATTCGATCTCGATGCTTGTGGGCTGGCCATCGAGGCGCTGGCGCCGCCAGGCGCCGAGCAGTTCGTCCCGCTGCGCGCCGGCATGATTGCAGAAGCGGCGGATGCGCTGCGCCGCATCGAGCGTCAGCCCGGTCAACTCGGTATACTTGCCGTTCACATAGACGAGCCGGCCATGACGGTCGGTATGAAAGATGCCGACGGGTGCGTCGGCGCACAGGCTCAGATAGCGCCTCTCGCTCTCGGCGAGCCGGCGGTTGGTCTCGGCCTGCGGCGTGAGGTCGGTCATGGTGGCGATCCAGGCCACGACCGCGCCATCCGCGCCACGCTCGGGCGTGAACTGCACAAAGAGGGTAAGCACGGCCTCGCCCGCGCCGCGCGCGCGCGCGAGGACGCTCCAGGGCTGCCCGGCCTGGTAGTTGGCGCGGCTCATCTCCGCCAGAACCTCCGGCACCGGGTCGACCAGCCGGCCGCGCCAGGCGCCGGCCAGGAACTCCGCCGGCTCCAGCCCGAGCAGCTCGCCGGCGCGCCGGTTCGCATAGGTGATGCGCCCTTCGGGCGAGGTATAGACGATGCCGACCGGCGAATGGTCGAGGATCGTGTCGAGCCGGCGCCGCGCCGCGTCGCGGTCCTGCTGGGCCTGGCGGAACTCGGTGATGTCGTGACCGAACGAGGTGAAGTCGCGAAGCCGGCCCGTCGCGTCGAAATTGGCGCAGTTGGTCCAGCGATGCCAGCGCAGCCCGCCATCCGCCACCCGCACCGGATGCTCGAACACGAAATGCGGCCGTTCCGGCCTGCAGGCGGCAAGGCCGGCCAGGAGCCGCGGGCGATAGTCCTCCGGTACCGTGGCGATGAAGCGCCGGCCGATCATCTCTTCCGGCCGGCGACCATGGGCGGCGGCCAGGGCGGCATTCACGTGAATATGGGTGGTGTCGGGAAGAAAGTGACCGACCATCACCTCCTGGTCCGGCCCCGCGCAGCCGGACGAAGCGGAGCTTTGCGCCGCGCGATCCGATTGAGATGATTCCCCCGACATTCCGGCTCTTCCCATCCCCGCCCCGCCGAAAGGCGCCCTATCATGCGCGACGGACGCGTCATCATGAAGCGCAAATTCTAAACTGATGGTTGCTGATTGCGCTTGACCGGTTGCGGCAGGCCGACTACCGGCCGGCCGAAATCCAGGCGGAATCACGCAAATGGTGCTGCCGAGTGGAATTGAACCACCGACCTTTCCCTTACCAAGGGAATGCTCTACCCCTGAGCTACGGCAGCGCCGTTCCGGAAGGCCGGCAACCTGCCACAATCCGTTCCGGGCCTCAAGGACTAACCGCAGCCGGCGCCGGCCACTATATTATGTATCGGTTGCGCCTTCGGGAAAGACAGGCAATGCAGGGAATCGTCGCGGTTTTCATGGGCCTCCTTCTGCTTTCGGGGACCGCGCCCGGCGCTTCGGGACAGAGCCGGGGCGATATCGGCGCCTATCCGCCACCCCCGCTCGGCAGCCCGCCGCCCCAGCCCGCCTCGCCCCGGCCCCGCCTCGGACCGGTGCTGGAAGACAAGGCGGACGATTACTGTCGGAGCAATCCGGGCGCCTGCAACGTCCGCCGGCCGGACGGACACGAGATCCTGCGCCAGCCCCACGAGGAGCAGCTCGAGCGCGAGCGCCGGCGTGCCATCCAGGAAGAGCAGGACCGGGCGCTTGCCCGGCCGAAGCAGCCATGAGCGATCGGCAGGGCGGGCCGGCGACCCCGAAGCGGGAGCGCGAGCCCGACGAGGCGGCCAGCCGGCAGCGGCGGCTGGAGGAAGCGCTGCGCGCCAACCTTCGCCGGCGCAAGCAGCAGGAGCGCGCGCGGATCGAGATCGGCGGGGAGCCCCCGGACCCGGACCGGCCGACCTGAGCGGCCGCCCGGAAAACGGCGCATTTGCAACGCAGCATCGGCTGCGTTAGAACGCACCCCAACCATTTCGGCGCGGCCCGTCGCGGCCCCGCACCTGTCTCCGGATCGCTTTCGCATGGATCGCATACGCATCATCGGCGGCGTCCCGCTCAAGGGCGCAATCCAGATCAGTGGCGCCAAGAACGCCGCCCTGCCGCTGATGGCGGCATCTCTGCTGACCGACCGGCCGCTCCTGCTGTCCAACGTGCCGGACCTCGCCGACATCGCCACCATGCGCCATCTGCTGGCGCAGCATGGCGTCGAATCCCACATGACGGCCGAAGCCGCCGGCGGGCACAGGCTGAGCCTCGCGGTCCCCGACATCACCGGTACCCTGGCGCCCTACGACATCGTGCGCAAGATGCGCGCCTCGATCCTCGTGCTCGGCCCCCTGCTCGCCCGCGCCGGCCGGGCCGAAGTCTCGCTGCCCGGCGGCTGCGCCATCGGCACGCGCCCGGTCAATCTGCATATCGAAGCGATGCGCGAAATGGGCGCCGAGATCGAAATCGAGGGCGGCTATATCCGCGCCCGCGCCGAGGGCGGCCTGCGGGGCGCCACCGTGCGCTTCGGCACGGTGTCCGTCGGCGCGACGGAGAACCTGCTCATGGCGGCGACGCTCGCCCGCGGCACGACGGTGATCGAGAACGCGGCGCGCGAGCCGGAAGTCGTGGACCTGACGCGCTGTCTGGTCGCCATGGGCGCCAGCATCGGCGGCATCGGCACCGACCGGCTGGTGGTGGAAGGCAGGGAAAGGCTCGGCGGCGCCAGCCATGAAGTGTTGCCCGACCGGGTCGAGACCGGAACCTACGCCGTGGCGGCGGCGATCACCGGCGGCGACATCACGCTGCAGGGCACCAGTGTCGAGCTGATCGGCGCGGTGGCGGAGACGATGCGCGAGGCAGGCGTCCTGGTCGAGGCGGAAGGCAACGGCATCCGCGTGCGCCGCGCCAACGGGCGGTTGCAAGGCGTGGATGTGATGACGCAGCCCTATCCCGGATTCCCGACCGACATGCAGGCGCAGATCATGACGCTCATGACCGGCGCCGAGGGCGCGGCGATGATCACCGAGACGATCTTCGAGAACCGCTTCATGCATGTGCCGGAACTGGCCCGCATGGGCGCCAGCATCACGGTGCACGGCGCCTCGGCGCTGGTGCGTGGCGTGCCGCGCCTGACCGGGGCGCCGGTGATGGCGACCGACCTGCGTGCCTCCGTCTCGCTGGTGCTCGCGGGGCTTGCGGCGGAAGGCGAGACCATCGTCAACCGCGTCTATCATCTCGACCGCGGCTACGAACGGCTCGAGGCGAAGCTTGCCGCCTGCGGCGCCGTCGTCGAGCGGCTCAAGGGTTGAGGGCGCGATGGTGGCGGAACGGCGCGATCCCCGCAGGACCGGCGCGCGGCGGTTGCGGCTGCGCGCCGAGGATGCCGACGACCTCGCCGTCATTTCCGCCTGCCTGCAGGACGCGGTGACGAGCCGGGCGCAGATGCGCTGGCAGCAGAAGGAACGCCGCTTCGCATTGCTGCTGAACCGCTACCGCTGGGAGAAGCAGGGCGGCGAGCGCATCCGCGCCGGCCTGCATTTCGATGGCGTGGAGAAGGTCGTGACACGCGATCTCGAAGGCGTCGGCCCGGACCAGGTGCTGAGCCTGCTCGCCATCGCATCGAGCGGTCGCGAGGAAGGCCGGGCGCGCATCACGCTGGTCTTCGCCGGCGGCCCGCTGGTGAGGCTCGAGGCGGAATGCATCGATGCCAGTCTGAACGATATCGGCGAGGGCTGGATGACGCCGCGCCATCCCGACCATGGCGAGGACGCGGCCACCGGCCGCGATGGAGAGGGCAGATGACAGCAAGCAACGAGCCCCTGGTGATCGCCCTGCCCAAGGGCCGCATCCTCAAGGAAGTGATGGGTCTGGTCCGCCACGCGGGAATCGAACCCGAGGCCGCCTTCGACGATCCGGGCTCGCGCCAGCTCCGCTTCGCCACCAACCTGCCGCATGTCTCCATCGTGCGCGTGCGCTCCTTCGACGTGGCGACGTTCGTCGCCTTCGGCGCCGCCCATCTCGGCGTCGCCGGCAACGACGTGCTGATGGAGTTCGACTTTTCCGAGATATATGCGCCGCTCGACCTTGGCATCGGTCGCTGTCGGCTGGTGGTGGCGGAACCGGCCGAGCTGCGGCGCAGCGACAATCCGGTGCGCTGGAGCCATGTGCGCGTCGCCACCAAGTATCCGGGCATCACGCAGCGGCATTTCGCCGCGCGCGGCGTGCAGGCGGAATGCATCAAGCTCAATGGAGCCATGGAACTGGCGCCCCAGCTCGGCCTCTGCCGGCGCATCGTCGATCTGGTCTCGACCGGCGAGACGCTGAAGGCCAACGGACTGGTCGAGGTCGAAACCATCGCCGAGATCACGTCGCGCCTGGTGGTCAATCGCGCCGCGCTGAAGACCCGCCCGGTCGAGATGAACGACTGGATCGGGCGATTCCGGGAGGCGGCGAATGCCGCTTGAGCTGGACGCGGCTTCCCCGGATTTCGAGGCGGCTTTCGCGGCGCTGCTCGCGGCCAAGCGGGAGGCATCGGAGGATGTCGGCCAGGCGGTGGCCCGGATCATCGCCGATGTCCGTGCGCGCGGCGATGCGGCGGTGATCGACTGCACCCGCCGCTTCGACCGCTTCGCGCTCGAGGCATCGACCATGGCGATCGGCGAGGATGAGATCGCGCGCGCCGTCGATGCCTGCGATGGCGCGGTGCTGGATTCGCTCCGGCTCGCGGCGGCGCGCATCGAGGCGTTCCACCGTCGCTCGCTGCCCGCCGACGAGCGCTTCACCGACGATGCCGGGGTAGAGCTCGGACACCGCTGGACGGCGATCGAGGCGGTCGGCCTCTACGTGCCGGGCGGCACCGCGGCCTACCCCTCCTCGGTCCTGATGAATGCCATCCCCGCCCGGGTAGCGGGGGTCGAGCGGCGGGTCATGGTGATGCCGACGCCCGAGGGCAAGGTCAATCCACTGGTCCTCGCCGCCGCGCGGCTTGCCGGCATCGAGGAAATCTATCGCATCGGCGGCGCGCAGGCGGTAGCCGCGCTCGCCTTCGGCACGGCGACGATCCGCCCCGTGGCCAAGATCGTCGGCCCGGGCAATGCCTATGTGGCGGCTGCCAAGCGGCAGGTCTTCGGCACCGTCGGCATCGACATGATCGCCGGCCCATCGGAGATTCTCGTCGTGGCCGATGGCGAGAACGATCCTTCTTGGATTGCCGCCGACCTGCTCTCGCAGGCCGAGCATGACGAGGCGGCGCAGTCCATCCTGATCACCGACGATGCCGCATTCGCGCAGGCCGTCGGGCGGGCGGTGGAGGCGCAGCTTGCCCTCCTGCCGCGCGCGGAAATCGCGCGGGCGAGCTGGCGGGATCATGGCGCCATCATCCTGGTGAAGCGCCTCGCCGATGCGCTGCCCCTGATCGACCGCATCGCCCCGGAACACCTGGAACTCGCGGTGGCGGAGCCGGACGCGCTCGCCGCGCGGGTCCGCAATGCCGGAGCAATCTTCCTTGGACGCCATACGCCGGAGGCGATCGGCGATTATGTCGCGGGACCCAATCACGTGCTGCCGACCGCCCGCTCGGCGCGTTTCTCCTCGGGCCTTTCGGTACTCGATTTCATGAAGCGCACGACCCTGGTCCGCTGCGATGCCATGAGCCTCGCCGGCATCGGCGAGGCGGCCATCCGCCTGGCGGAGGCCGAGGGTCTCGGCGCCCATGCCAGATCGGTCTCCATCAGGCTCAATCGCAGCTCATGAACGAACCCAAGGGCGAGGACCGCTACCGTCTCGTCAGCGTCACGCTCGACGAGAGGACGGTGATGCGGCGCAGCCCCGAGGTCGAGCATGAACGCAAGGTCGCCATCTACGACCTGCTGGAGCAGAATTTTTTCTGCCCGCGCGGCGAGCATGGCGGACCCTATGCGCTGCACCTCGCCATCGAGGAGAACCGGCTGCTCTTCGATATCCGCGCCGAGGATGGCGCGCCGCTCGGGCGCATCGGCCTGTCGCTCACTTCGTTCCGCCGGGTGGTCAAGGACTACTTCGCCATCTGCGACAGCTATTACCAGGCGATCCGGACCGCGAGCCCGTCGCGCATCGAGGCGATCGACATGGGCAGGCGCGGCATCCATAACGAGGGCTCGCAGCTTCTGCTCGACCGGCTGGCCGGCAAGATCGATATCGACTTCGATACGGCGCGGCGGCTCTTCACCCTGATCTGCGTCCTGCATATCCGGCAGTAGCGCGCATGGGGCACCTTCCGGGGAGCGTGCTGTTCGCCTGCACCATGAACTCGGTGCGCTCGCCGATGGCGGAGGGCATCCTCAAGCATCTGTTCGGACACCGCGTCTTCGTCGATTCGGTCGGCGTGCGGCGCGGCGAAAGCGATCCGTTCATGATCGAGGTCATGGACGAGATCGGCATCGACATGAGCCGGCATCGCGCCAAGGCCTTCGACGACCTGGAAGACAGCTCCTTCGATCTCGTCATCACGCTGAGCCCGGAAGCCCAGCACAGCGCCATCGAGCTGACCCGCACCATGGCCTGCGAGGTCGAGTTCTGGAACACCTTCGATCCGACCCTGCTGCAGGGCTCGCGCGAGCAGCTTCTCGAGGCCTATCGCGGGGTGCGCGACGGGCTGATGAAGCGCATCAAGGACCGCTTCGATCCTGGTCCGCGCAGCAGCGTCGGCTGAGACAGGCGCCTGGGCGAGTCGTCGCGGACATGGTTTCCATGCGGTAATTGCACCTCGGCGACGCCGCTTACGCCTTGACCTCGGGCCGCCGAGACCGCATGTTCCAGCCGGTTTCAAATCAGCCGAAAGGGATCGGATGGCGAAGGAGGAACTGCTGGAGTTTCCGGGCGTGGTCACCGAACTGCTGCCGAATGCCATGTTTCGCGTGAAGCTCGAAAACGACCACGAGGTCCTGGCCCATACCTCGGGCAAGATGCGCAAGAACCGCATCCGCGTCCTGGCGGGGGACCGGGTCATGGTGGAAATGACGCCCTACGACCTGACCAAGGGTCGCATCACCTTCCGCTACAAGTGAAGGCCGGCGGGGAATGCCCGCACTGGTACTCGCATCGGCGAGCCCGCGGCGGCTGGACCTGCTGCGCCAGATCGGCCTGACGCCGGACGCGATCGAACCGGCCGAACTCGACGAAACCCCCCTGCCTCGGGAAAAGCCCGACCGGCTGGCACTGCGGCTGGCGGAGGCGAAAGCGCGCCTTGCGGCGACCGGGCGCGAGGGCTCTGTCATCCTTGCCGCCGACACGGTGGTGGCCTGCGGCCGCCGCATCCTGCCCAAGGCGATCTCGGAGGAGGAGGCGCGCGCCTGCCTGGCGCTGCTTTCGGGACGCCGGCATCGGGTCCACACGGCGATCGCGGTGCTCGATCCGGACGGCCGGCTGAGGCGCCGGCTGGTCACCACCCAGGTCAGGTTCAAGCGGCTCTCCCGGGCCGAGACCGCGGCCTATCTGGCGAGCGGCGAATGGCAGGGCAAGGCCGGCGGCTATGCCATCCAGGGGCGCGCCGGGGCGCTGGTCGACTGGATCGGCGGCTCCTACAGCAACGTGGTCGGCCTGCCGCTTTGCGAGACAGCCGGGCTGCTCGAAGCCGCGGGGATCGAGGTCTGGCGATGAGCGTCGAGATCCTGATCGAGGCGGGCCCGATCGAGACCCGCATCGCGGTGACCGAGGGCGGCCATCTCGCCGAACTGCTGGTCGAGGAAACCGACCAGCCGAGTCTCGTCGGCTCCATCTGGCTTGGCCGCGTCAGCCGGGTGGCAAGCGGCATCCAGGCCGCTTTCGTCGATCTCGGCCTGCCGCGCGCCGGCTTTCTCAACCGCGCCGATGCGCAGGCATTGGCGGCGGATGGGGAACGAGGCGGCGAGACGCGGCCGATCGAAAAGCTTCTGCATGAGGGGCAATGGATTCTCGTGCAGGTGCGCAAGGATGCAGATCGCGACAAGGGGGTCGGCCTGACCGCCGCCATCTCCCTGCCCGGCCGCGCCCTGGTCTATCTGCCCAGTCACCGGGAGATCAGCGTCTCGCGCCGCATCGAGGACGCCGCGCAGCGCAGCCGCCTGACCGAGGCCCTGGCCGGCCTGCTGCCGGGCGGAGCCGTGGTCAGGACGGTGGCGGCAGAGATGGAGAGCGAGGCGGTGCGCGCGGAAGCGGGGCGCCTGGTCCGGTTGCACGAGGAGCTGCGTGGGGCGAAAGGCGAGCGCCCGCGCTGCCTCTGGCGC
>JAHCJR010000149.1 GCA_026126165.1 Alphaproteobacteria bacterium | reverse complement strand
CGGCGCGTGGCGGGCCGTAGCGGTTGAGCTTGGGCTGGTCGTACCAGGAGAAGGGGACGGCAGGGGGCACGCCGGCCGGCTGCATTGGCGGCGGCGCGGGCTGCTGGGCCTGGGATGGGGGATATGCGGCGGGAACGCCGGCGTACCAGGATGGCGCTTGCTGCACGGGGGTCGGCGCCGTCACCACCTGGCCGGAGACGGCGAGGATGCTGGCACGGGATTCGGGCGCCAGCGCCACCGCCTGCCCGACAATGGCCTGGGCGCGGGTGGGATAGCGTGCCAGGAGGTTCTGCACCACCGAGGCAAGATAGGCGTCGGCGCCGGATTGCGCCTGCCGCCGTTTGGTCTCGAGAGTATAGGGATTGCCGAGACTGATGTAAGGATTGACCTCGCGCTGCACGCTGGCGCGCGCCGTGGCGACCGCCGCCTGCAGTTCGGCGAGTGCCGGCGGCGGGATGTCGTCCTGCGCCGAGGCCGGATGCGCCGGGCCGAGCAGGGCAGCGAGCAGCAGAAGCAGGAAGCCGAGCGGCCAGGCGCCCCTGCGTCGCCGGATCGGAGATCGGCCGGCGGCCATGCCGACCCCTCAGTTGCTGCCGGATAGCTGTGGCACGAAGGCGTCCGCCCGCCGTTCGGCCTCGGCGATCTGGCCGGACGACAGCCGTGCGCGCAGCACCTTTGCATTCTCGATGGCGGCCGGGTGTCCCTTGCGGGCCGCCAGCGTGATCCACATCAGGGCCTCGACATCGTCGCGCGCGACACCCTCGCCCTTGGCATAGCGGGTGCCGAGATGGCTCTGCGCCTTGAAGTTGCCCTGCAGCGCCGCGGCGCGGAACCATTTGACCGCTTCGGCCGGATCGGCGGCCACGCCGTCGCCGTCGCGATACATCTTGCCGAGATTGTACTGCGCCAGATCCAGCCCCTGCTTCGCCGCCGCCTCGATCAGGCGAAAGGCCTGCGCCAGATCGACGGGACCACCGAGGCCAAGCTCATGCATCTTGCCCAGCGTGTACATGGAGCGCGGCTGTCCGGTGGCGGCGGCCTTGGCCAGCCACTCGCGCGCGCTTGCATAGTCGCGCGGCCGGCCATCGCCCGAGATATGCGCGTTCGCCAGGCTGTGCTGGGCGAGCGGGTTGCCGCCGGCTGCCGCTTTCTCCCACCAGCCGAGTGCCGCCTGCCGGTCCGGTGCCACGCCCTTGCCATCGGCATGCATGACGCCGATGTTGAACTGCGCCTTGGGATCGCCCCGTTCGGCGAGGGGCTGCCATTCCTTGAGCGCGGTGGCGAAATCGCCGGCCTGATAGGCCCGCCAGCCGCTCTCGAAATCGGCGGCGCCGGCCGGCGCCTGCCATAGAAAGGCGGCGAGCAGACCCGCCGCCGCGATGCCCAGCCGGCACCCATTCCTGCCTTTCATGGTCCGCTCCCCCATCGTTCCGGCAGCCCCCTAGCCATGCACGCCCCCCCTGCGCGGCGTGCAGCCTAGCGCTGCGCCGCGACGGTTTCGGTGCGGGCACGCAGTGCCGTGAGCAGCGCCGGTATGCCGCCGTTCTGTACCACGGCGGCGAAATCCTGTCGCTGCGTCACCGCCATGCTGATGCCCTCCACCGACACGTCGATGATCTTGTACTGGTTGTTGATGACCCGCACCCGCCAGTCGCAGAGAAGCGGCGGGCCCGATGGCCGGTCGATGCGGGTGCGCACCTGCACGTCCTGCTCGCCGGCAGGCACGGCATTGACGATACCGAAAGTCTCGCCCGAATAGCCGCCGAGGCGCCGCGCATAGGTCTTGACCAGGAATTCGCCGAAAAGCTGAACATAGTCGGCGCGCTGTTCCGGCGTCGCCTGCTGCCAGTAGCGGCCGAGCACGAAGCGGGCGATGAATTCGATGTCGAAACCCTGCCGCATGAGGCCGCGGAACGATGCCTCGCGCTGTTCCAGCGTCACGCCGGGCGTGCGCAGCGTGTTGAGCGCCTGATCGCCCATCCACTGTATGAATTGGGTCGAGCCCTGGATGATCTCGGGTCTCGCGCCCTGGGCGAGAAGCGGTCCGGGCGCAAGCCACCCTGACAGGGCGAGCAGGCCGCCGCCCAGCAGCAAATCACGACGTGCGAACATGCGAAACGCTACCCCCGACGATTCGTTACCGTCTCACGCAGGCGCCATCGTCCCATGCCCGGCGCCGGGTTGCAATGCTGCCGGCTTCGCCGCCCGCCTCATCCCTAGTAGGTGCGCCGGAACTGCATGTACTGGTAACGGTCGCCGGTCTTGACCACGATGCGGCGTTCCGTGCCGTCGCGGCGCACCGTCACCGGCACTTCCACCCCGGCCGCGCCACGCGCCCAGAGCTTGCGATAGAAATCGGCGATCGAGCCTATCGTCTCGTCGCCGATGCGCAGCAGCATGTCGCCCTGCCGCAGGCCCGCCTGCTCCGCCGGACCGCCCGGCGTCAGGCGAGTGATGAAAAGCCGTCCCTGCGCCGACTGCGTGCTCACGCCAAGCCAGGGCTTCGGCGGCGCACCGGAGCGGCCGTCGGTCAGCAGGTCGGCAAGGATGGGCCGCAGCAGATGAACGGGTATGAACATGTTGCCCGCAAGCTGTCGTTCGCCCTGCATGGCGTCGGCGACGAAGAGCGAGCCGATGCCGAACAGCCGGCCATCGAGGCCGACCAATGCGGCGCCGCCCCAATCGTCGTAGGGCGGCGCGGTGAAGATCGCGTCCTCCAGCATGTATTCCCAGTAGCCCGCGAATTCCCGCCGCGACACGACCAGCGCCGGCATGACCCGCTCGAAACCGCCCGCGCCGATGACCACCATGGGGGTCTTTTCCGCCAGTGCCTTCGAATCGCCGAGCGCCAGCGGCGCGAGGCCGAGCGGCAGGACCGGCCGCAGCAGGCCGAAGCCCGTGTCGTAATCGTAGGCGATGACCTCGGCCGGAATGCTGCGTCCGTCATTCGTGGTGACGGTGACCGACATCGCTTCGAGGATCGCATAGCCGATGGTCAGAACCAGCCCGGAACTGTCGATGACCACGCCGCTGCCGGAACGTTCCGTTCCCAGGGTGCGGGCGGAGCGCGCATC
>JAHCJR010000148.1 GCA_026126165.1 Alphaproteobacteria bacterium | reverse complement strand
CGCCATCCTCGCCGCGCCGCCCGACGCGTGCACGTTGAGCATCCAGACGCCGAGCCGCGTGGCGGCGGCGCACGCCTGCGCCACCGTGTTCGGGATGTCGTGGAACTTGAGATCGAGAAAGAGCGGCGTGCCGTCCGGGCGCAGCCGGCGCACCTCCGCCGGGCCATGGGCGGCGAAGAATTCCTTGCCGAACTTGAGGCCGAGCCCGGCCCCGGTGGCCGCCCGGACCCAGGCCGATGCCTGGTCGAGATCGGTCGTGTCGATGGCGCAGAAGACGGGGATTTGCCGGGGCGCGGTCATGGCGCCTGTGGTTAGCGCAGAAAGCCGCCCGGGAAAAGCGGTTTCTGCCGCAACTAACCGTGTGTCAGGTCTCCTGCCCGGCGGCCCAGCGCGTGAGCGCGGCCGGCGCGAGGCCGCCGCCGATCGCGCTCGCCAGGCGCAGGCCGAGCAGGGGCGCGAACTTGAAGCCGTGGCCGGAAAAGCCGCTCATCAGCCAGCCGCGCGCGCCAAGCGGTTCGAGGATGAAGCGCTCCTCCGGCTCGACATCGTAGAAACAGGTCTTGGCGGTGGCGATGCGGTAGCCGGGGAAGTTCCGGAAGCGCTCGCGGCAGAGCCCGGCGATGGCCAGGGCTTCCTCGTCCGAGGGTTCGCGTTCCCGGTCCGGATCACCCTGGAGCGTGAACCGGTGGTCGCCGATCTTGAGCCCGAGGCCGGCCACCGGCGGCACGGCGTAAAAGCCGTTCTCCGGGTCGATGGCCAGGATCATCGGCGCACGGGACCAGGCAGCCGCCAGCTCGGCGGGTGGTTGCAGATACACCACGACCTGTCGCGACGCCGTGACCCGCCGGGTCAACTCGGGCAGCAGGCGCGGCGCCCAGGGTCCGGCCGCCACCACGATCCGCCCGGCGCGGATGCGGCGGCCGTCGGCAAGCCGTGCCTCCCCTCGATCCGGATCGAGACCGGTTACCGGCTGGCCGGCATGGATGACGACGCCGCGCGCCGAAAGGTGTTCCGCCAGCGCCGCCACGATCCGTCCGGCCATCAAGGCCCCGCCGCTTGGCAGATAAAGCGCCTCGGCGATGCCGGACGAATCAAGCATGGGGAAGCGGCGCGCCATCTCGCCGGGGGCCAGTACCTCGAAAGCGATGCCGCAGCGCGCGAGGCTCTCGCGCGACCGCGCCGCCCAGCCGGGCCGGCCCTGATCGAAGGCGAGGGTGCCGGTCTCAGCGAACAGCCGCTGGCCGAGATCGCGCCATAATTCTTCCCAGGCACCGAAAGCCGCGCCAACCATGCGGACATAGCTGTCCTGTGCGCCGTAGGGAAAGCGGATCAGCCGGTGATCGTCGACCGAGGCGCCCTGCGGGTTAGGCACCGGGCCCTGCTCCAGCACCTCGACCCCGTGGCCTGCCCGTGCCAATGCCCAGGCGGCCGAGAGGCCCATGATGCCGGCGCCGATCACGACGATGCTCTCGCCGGTCACAGCCGCTCCATCACCAGATCGGCGGCGGCGAGATCCTCGAGCGCGGTGCCGACCGATTTGAACAGCGTGATCTCCTCCGGCGCGGTGCGGCCGGGATGGCGGCCGCGGCAGAGATCGTAGAGATCGGCGAGGATGTCGCGCGCGGCAATCACCCCGCGCGCCAGCGGATCGACGATATCCCCCGCCTCGCTGGTGCCGCCCTGGCGCGTATCGACAAAGAGGCTCGCCCGGCGCACCACCTCATCGTCCGTCTCGCGCATCTTTGGCGTGTAGGCCCCCACCAGATCGAGATGAGTGCCGGGCCTGAGCCAGGCGCCCTGCACCAGCGGCCGGCTGCTCATGGTGGCGCAGGAGACGATGTCCGCCCGCCTTGCGGCCGCCTCCAGCTCGCCGACCGCGCGGCAGGCGATGCCCTCGCCGGCGAGCCTCTCCGCCAAGGCCCGAGCCCGGCCCGGATTGCGGTTCCAGATCATGACCTCGCGGATCGGCCGCACCAGGGAATGGGCGCGGATCAGGTACGGGGCGAGCGCGCCGGCGCCGACCATCAGCATCGTGGCGGCATCGGTGCGGGCGAGGAAGCGGGCGGCAAGGGCGGAGGCGGCGGCGGTGCGGTGCAGGGTCAGTGGCACGCCGTCGAGCACCGCGCGCGGCTGTCCCGTGGTGCCATCGAACAGCAGGTAGAGGCCGATCACCGAGGGCAGGCCGCGCGAGGGATTGTCGGGATAGACGCTGACCACCTTGACGCCGAGCGGCCCGCCCGCGCGCCAGGCCGGCATCAGCAGCAGGGTCCCGCCGGCGGCTCCCGGCAGGTCCACATGGTGATGATGGCGCAGGGGTACTTCGGCGCCGTCGCGGAAGGCCGCTTCCAGGCGGTCGATCAGCAGGGTTCCCTGAAGGGCACGGTCGATCTGCGCCGCCTCGATATGGGGCAGGGTCATTCAGGCCGGGCCGATTTCGCGGCCCTCGACCGGGCGGGCGCGCTCGCCGCGCAGCCGCTCGTTCTCCGCCGAAAGGGACTGGGCGAGCCGGCGATGCAGCCGCGCATCCCGCCGCCAGCGCCGCTGGAACCACCATTCGGCCAGCAGGCCGAGCAGCAGGCCGAGCAGCAGGCCGGCGAACAGGACGCCGTAGAGCGGCAGGCTGAGCGACCAGGGCAGCGGGTCGAAGGACAGCTCGACCGCATGGCGATTGGCCATGGCGATCACGACGACCGCCAGCGCGAAAGGCAACAGCACGAGCCAGCCGATGAACCGCATGCCGCTCAGTCCGCCTCCCGATCGGGTTTCAGTCCGTATGGCCGCCCTCGCCGTCCGGCTGGCCGTGATTGAGTTTCTCGCGCAGCTCCTTGCCGGTCTTGAAAAAGGGGATGCGCTTTTCCGCCACGTGGACCGGCGCGCCGGTGCGCGGGTTGCGGCCGACCCGAGCCGGGCGCTGCTTGACGGAGAAGGCGCCGAAGCCGCGCAGCTCGACGCGGTCGCCCCGCGACATCGCCTCGGCGATCTCGTCGAAGATCGTGGACACGATCCGCTCGATATCGCGCTGGAACAGGTGCGGATTGCGCTCCGCCAGCCGCGCGATCAGCTCCGACTTGATCATCTCCCTACGCCCCTTTTGTTGGTTGTTTCTTGGCCATCCGGTCCATCCGGGCGTTCCCGTCAGCGTGAAGGGTGCCAA
>JAHCJR010000147.1 GCA_026126165.1 Alphaproteobacteria bacterium | reverse complement strand
CTCGCGTGGGAGAGGGCTACTTCCTTACTCCCTCTCCCGCTTGCGGGCTTGAGCCGCGAAGCGGATCAAGTGGTCGGGGTGAGGGCCTTCCATCGGCAATTGAAACATTCTAGGGTCTTTGCCGGCGCAGCAGAGGAGGAACGGCCGTGGCCGGCAAGCTGGACTTCTATTTCGACTTCTCATCGCCTTATGGATACATCGCCGCCTGCCGCATCGACGATATCGCGGCAAAGCATGGACGGGAGGTCGAGTGGCGGCCGTTCATGCTGGGCGCCACCTTCAAGCTGACCGGCGGCAAGCCGCTCACCGAGTTCCCGCTCAAGGGGGATTATTCGAAGCACGATTTCGCGCGGTCGGCGCGGCTGCATGGCATTCCCTTCCGCATGCCCTCGCGCTTCCCCATTTCCACGATCACCGCAGCGCGGGCCTTCTACTGGCTGGCGGAGCAGGACAGGGGCCTCGCGCGCCGCTTCGCGCTTGCCGTCTACAAGGCCTTTTTCGCCGAGGACCGGGACGTGAGCGACAATGCGGTTCTGGCCGAGATCGCGTCGGGCCTCGGCATTGACGCGGCGGCCATGCTGGAAGGCACGCAGAAGCCCGAGATCAAGGAGAAGCTGAAGCAGGTGACCGACGAGGCGATCGGAAAGCGCGGCGTCTTCGGCTCTCCCTTCGTCTTCGTCGGTGACGAGCCCTTCTGGGGCGCCGACCGTCTCGAGATGGTGGATCAGTGGCTGGCACGGGGAGGCTGGTGAGGGGATGGCGGAACCGATCCTCTTCTTCTTCGAGTTCTCCTCCCCCTACGCCTATATCGCCGCCAACCTGATCGAGCCGGTTGCCGAACGGCATGGCCGGGAGGTCCGTTGGCTGCCGGTCTCGCTGTTTCATGTCTGGCGCGCGATCGGCGTGACCCGCGACAACCTGCCAAGGCAGAAGGTCGATTACATGCGCCGCGACTGGGTCCGCTTCGCGGAACTGGAAGGCGTTCCGATCGCGACGCCGCGCACCTGGCCGCTCGATGCGAAGCTGGCGCGGCTCATGTTCTACCGGCTTGCCGCGACGGACGAGGCGCTGGCGCGCCGCTTCGCGCTGGCCGTCTATCACCGCTACTGGGGCGAGGGCGAGGACGTGACGGAGACTTCGCACCTTGCCGGCATCTGCGAAGGTCTGCGCGTCCGGCCGGCGGAACTGGATGCCGCGCTCGTCGACGGCGCGGCCAAGGCGCGGCTGCTGGCGGCCGGCGAACTCGCCGTGGGGCATGGCATGTTCGGGGCGCCCTGGTTCGTGGTCGATGGCGAGACTTTCTTCGGCGCCGACCGGGTGGTCCATATTGATCGCTGGCTTTCACGACACCGGAAGTAACTCTGCATGACGCAGGGGCAGGGGCGGGCCAAGGGGGCCGAGGCACTGGTCGCCAGCGGTGGCCTGATGGTGACGGTCCTGCTGTGGGGCGCCATGGTGCCGTTCACCGCGCTGCTGGTGGCGCGGCACGATGCCATCGCGGTCACCGCCGGGCGCTACGTGCTGGGGCTGCTGGCGCTCATTCCCTTCGTGCTGTGGCGGGAAGGTCGCCGGCTCACGCGCGGCCATGTGCCCTGGCGGCGGATCTTCATGCTCGGTGCCGGCATGGCGGGCTTCACCAGCCTCTATTCCGTCGGCATCAAGCTGTCCGACCCGGTGACGGCGGCTGTGGTTCTTTCCTGCGGCCCGATCATCGCCTCGCTGATGGCGCGGATCATGTATGGCGAGAGGGTGGAGAAGGGCATGCCGCTCGCCATCATCCTCGCGGTCGCCGGCGCGGCGCTGGTGCTGATGGGGGCGGTGCGGCCGGCGAGCGATGGCCTCGTCTTCCGCGGCGGGGAGATCCTGCTGGTCGTGGCGCAGCTCAGCTGGACCTGGTACTCGATGAAGGCGCAGGAATGGATCGCGCCGCTCGGCTGGAGCCAGGTGCGCCTCTCGGCCCTGACTTCCATCGCCTGCATGTGCTGGCTGGTCGCCACCTATATCGTCCTGCTGCCGGCCGGACTGACAGAGCCGGTGCGTGCCTGGCCGACCGGGCCCGAATGGCTGATGCTGTTTGCCATCGGCTGGGGCAGCGTCGCCATAGCAGTGCCCTGCTGGAATTTCGGCGTCAGCCGGCTCGGCGTGCCGCTCGCCAGTCTCTACGTGAACCTGACGCCGATCATCGCCGTCGGCCTCGCGGCGGTGCTCGGTCTGCCGATGAGCTGGCTGCAGCTCGTCGGCGGCCTGATGGTGGTGGCAGGCGTGGTGCAGATGCAGGTGCGCCGACTCTAGAACTTGGTGTAGCCGCCATCGATCACGATGGCCTCGCCGGTATGATAGGCCGAGGCATCGCTCGCCAGATAGACGGCGATGCCGCCGAAATCGTCCCAGGTTCCCCAGCGGCGCGCCGGAATGCGCGGCATGACGTTGCCGCGGAACTTCTCGTCGCCGAAGGCGCGCGCCGTCATCTCCGTTTCGATCCAGCCCGGCAGGATCGAATTGACGCGGATGCGATAGCGCGCGAGTTCGACCGCAAGGGCGCGCACGAAGGAGGTGACGGCGCCCTTGCTGGCGCCATAGTGGCTGTTGCGCGCCGCGCCCTCGATGGCGGCGGTGGACGCGGTCGCGACCAGGACGCCGCCCTGCCCGCGCTGGCTCATATGCCGGGCGGCGGCGCGGAAGGTGAAGAACAGCCCGTCCAGGTTGACCGAAAGGACGCGGCGCCATTCTTCCGCCGTCATGTCGAGCAGGGGCGTCGGCTTCGCCGAGACCCCGGCATTGGCGAAACAGGCATCGACGGCGCCCAGTTGCCGCACCGTCTCCGCAAATGCCGCCTCGACCGCCTTCTCGTCGGCCACGTTGCATTGCAGGGCAACGATGCGCCGGCCGGTCGCAGCCAGTTTCTCGCGTGCCGCCTCGGTCTTTTCCGGGTTCTGGCCCCAGATCGCCACGTCGGCGCCGGCCTCGGCCAGGGCCCTGGCCATGCCGAACCCGATCCCGCCATTGCCGCCGGAGACCAGGGCCGTCCGGCCGGTCAGATCGAAGGGCTTGTACATGCGTTCTCCCCCATGGTGAATTGCCGGTACGAGCCGACCCTTGGCCCGAATCGCCGGGCATGATAGCAAAGCCGCAGTCGGGCGAGGGAGGAAGGTCGAAGGTGACCCTGCTGAAGAGCGTCGTCGACA
>JAHCJR010000146.1 GCA_026126165.1 Alphaproteobacteria bacterium | reverse complement strand
GGGCACCGCCAGCCTGTCGGTCACCGATCGCGCCACCCTCGCCAACATGGCGCCGGAGTATGGCGCCACCATGGGCTTCTTCCCGGTGGACGCGAAGACCATCGACTACATGCGCGCCACCGGCCGCGAAGAGGCCGAATGCGCGCTGATGGAAGGCTACTTCCGCGCGCAAGGCCTGTTCGGCGTGCCGCGCGCGGGCGAGATCGACTACACGCGCAGCCTGATGCTGGACCTCGCCACGATCGAGCCCGCGCTCGCCGGCCCCAAGCGCCCGCAGGACCGCATCGCCCTGCCCGCCATGCGCCACGAGTTCGAGCGCCTGTTCTCCGCGCCAGTGTCCGAGAACGGCTTCGGCCGCGAGGCCGCCCGGCTCGACGACCGCTTCGCCACCGGACGAGAGGATGTGGACCTCGGCCACGGCGACGTGCTGATCGCCGCCATCACCTCGTGCACCAACACCAGCAACCCGGCGGTGATGATCGCCGCCGGCCTGCTCGCGCAGAAGGCGGCCGCGCGCGGGCTGCGCGTGAAGCCACACATCAAGACCTCGCTCGCGCCGGGCTCGCGCGTGGTCACCGACTACCTCGGCAAGGCCGGCCTGCTCGAGCCGCTCGCCGCGCTCGGCTTCGCGCTCGCCGGCTACGGTTGCACCACCTGCATCGGCAACGCCGGCGATCTCGCCCCCGACTTCAACGCGGCGATCGTCGAGCACGACCTCGTGGTGGCCGCCGTGCTGTCGGGCAACCGCAATTTCGAGGGCCGGGTCAATCCCGATACCCGCGCCAATTACCTGGCCTCGCCGATGCTGGTGGTCGCCTATGCCATCGCCGGTTCCATGAAGGTCGACCTGCTGAACGACCCGATCGGCACCGACGCGAAAGGCAAGCCGGTGTATCTGCGCGATCTCTGGCCCAGCAACAAGGAGATCCACGACACGGTCAGGAAGTGCGTCACCGCCACCATGTTCAAGAAGCGCTACGCCAATGTCTTCGCCGGGGACAGCGCCTGGCGCAGGATCAAGGTGGCGAAGGGCCTGACCTACGAGTGGGACCGCGCCTCCACCTACGTGCAGCTCCCGCCCTATTTCGACAACATGTCGAAGGAACCCGGCACAGTGGCCGACATCCGTGGCGCGCGTCCGCTCGCCCTGCTCGGCGATTCGATCACCACCGACCACATCTCGCCGGCCGGCTCCATCAAGAAGGACAGCCCCGCCGGCAAGTATCTGATGGACCACAAGGTGATGCCCGTCGATTTCAACTCCTATGGCGCGCGGCGGGGCAACCATGAAGTGATGATGCGCGGCACCTTCGCCAATATCCGCCTCAAGAACGAGATGGTGCCCGGCACCGAGGGCGGCGTCACCCGGCTCATGCCCTCGGGCGAGGTGATGTCGATCTACGACGCGGCGATGAAGTACAAGGCGCAGGGCACGCCGCTCGTCATCGTCGCCGGCAAGGAATATGGCACCGGCTCGAGTCGCGACTGGGCGGCGAAGGGCACCATGCTGCTGGGCGTCAAGGCGGTGATCGCCGAAAGCTTCGAGCGCATCCACCGCTCGAATCTCGTGGGCATGGGCGTACTGCCGCTGCAGTTCCCCGA
The DNA here is from genome assembly GCA_026126165.1 of Alphaproteobacteria bacterium. Classification (GTDB taxonomy): domain Bacteria; phylum Pseudomonadota; class Alphaproteobacteria; order Ferrovibrionales; family Ferrovibrionaceae; genus JAHCJQ01. The sequence continues at coordinate 1,607 of JAHCJR010000146.1, read as the reverse complement.
GGGCATGAACCGCAAGAGCCTGCAGCTCGATGGCTCGGAACTGTTCGACATCACCGGGCTTGCCGCCGGCCTGAAGCCGCGCATGGACGTCCCCGTGGTGATCCAGCGCAAGGACGGCGTGCGCCACACGGTCAGCCTGAAATGCCGGATCGACACGCTGGACGAGCTGGAGTATTTCCGCCACGGCGGCATTCTCCACTTTGTCCTGCGAAACCTGATGAAGGCAGCCTGAGGCAACTTCGCCTCGGCCATGCATGCAGCCCCTCCCGAATCCGGGAGGGGCGCCCTGCCTATCAGCCGTCGATCATGCCGGCGGCGACCGTGGTGTTGGTCTGCTCGTCCACCAGGATGAAAGCGCCGGTGGCGCGGCCGTTCCGATAGGGATCGAAGGCGAGCGCCGACTGGGTGAGGAAGGCGGCGCGGGCGATGTCGTTCGCGCCGAGCCCCTTGGGGTCGGGCATCTGCACGCCGGTTTCCAGATCGAACAGTTCGACCAGCCGCGCGATGCGCGCGCTCACCCAGCGGCTGCCATGGCGTAGCAGATAACGCCGCGCGGGGTCGTGCGGCCGCTCGTCGAACCAGCAGAGCCGTGCCTCGAAGCGCGTGGCGACCTGCGCCGGCGTGGCGGCGGCAGCGAGCAGATCGCCCCGACCGATATCGAGATCGTCGGCGACAACGAGCCGTGCGGGCGCCGGCCGACGGATTTCGGGCAGCGGACCGTCGAAACCGTCGATGGCCGCGATTCGGGTGCGCTCGCCCGATGGTTGCACCAGAACCTCCTCGCCATGGCGGATCGACCCGGCGAGCACCGAACCCAGCAGGACCCGGCGTGCGCGCGCCCCCGCATCGCCCTCGAAGTGCACGAGCTGCACGGAGAAGCGGAACGGCTCCATCTCCGGCTCGCCGGCACCCGCCGCGAAGCCTTCAAGGAGGGCGAGCAGCGGCGGCCCGTCATGCCAGGGCATTCGCGCCGATGGACGCACCACATTGTCCCCGTGGCGAGCGGAAACCGGCAGGCAGTGCGGCGGCGGCGCCCCGATGGCGGCGGCGAAGTGGCGCATCTCGGCGGCGAGGCGGAGAAAAGCCGGTTCGGCGTAATCCACCAGGTCCATCTTGTTGACCGCCACCACCACATGGCGCAGCCCGAGCAGGTGCGTGATGTAGAAGTGACGTCGGGTCTGGCGCGTCAGACCCTTGCCGGCATCGAGCAGGACGATCGCGGCGTCCGCATTGCTGGCGGCGGTCACCATGTTGCGGGTGTAGCGCTCGTGGCCGGGCGCATCGCCCAGGATGTATTTGCGGCCATTGGCCGTGAAGTAGCGGTAGGCGACGTCGATGGTGATGCCCTGCTCGCGCTCCGCCATCAGCCCGTCGGTGAGCAGCGACGGGTCGATCTCGGTCCTGCCGCGGCGTTCCGCCTGCTGGCGCAGCGCGGCGAGCTGGTCGTCGCTCACCGCGCCGGCATCGAGCAGCAGCCGGCCGATCAGCGTGCTCTTGCCGTCATCGACGCTTCCAGCCGTGGTCAGGCGCAGCGCGGAGAGCGCCGCCGTCGGGTCGTGGAACATCTCAGAAGTACCCTGCGCGTTTGCGTTCTTCCATGGCGGCAT
>JAHCJR010000145.1 GCA_026126165.1 Alphaproteobacteria bacterium | reverse complement strand
ACCCGCGCCGCGCCGGTCAGCGTCCCGTCCCGTGCGACGGCGCGAAACAGGCGAAGGTGATGCAGGTTAAGGATGGTCATTATTCTATTTAATAGAATGATAATAAGCATAATATGTAATTTTATTAAGTGTGTCGAGCGGTTATGCACAGCGTCGCTGGTTCGATCCGCTGGAGCGCCGCCGTGTCCACCTTCGTCTCGCTGTCGGGCTTCATGGCCCCCTTGATCCTGTTCGCGGCCGCCGCGCTCATGCTCGCGCGGCCCGGCCGGCGACCGAACGGCTTGTCTTGGCTGCCGGAAAGCGTTGCCCTGCTCGCACTCGCGCTGGCTTCGCTGGGTCTCGTGCAACTGGCTGTCGGCGGGCCGACCCCGATCGCCCTCTGGAACGGACCGCTCGCGCTTGTCCTGCGCATCGACGCAATCAGCGCCACGATGTCCTTGCTGGTCGCCTTCATCGGCTGGGTGGTGATGCGCTACTCCCGCAGCTACATGGACGGCGAACCGCGCGAGGGGCGGTTCCATGGACTGATGCTCGGGACCTTGGGCGCGGTCCTTGTCCTGATGCAGGCCGCCAGCCTTCCGCTGCTCGTCCTGGCGTTCGTCGTGGTTGGCGTGGCGCTGCGCCAGCTGCTCCTCCACTACCCGCAGCGCCCCGCCGCGCGCCGCGCCGCGACCAAGTTCGCGTTCGTCTGGCATGGGGGCGACGGCGCGCTGGCGCTTGGCGCGGCGATCCTGATCGCCACCTTCGGCACCGGCGACCTCGCCGCGCTTGCCGAGGCCGCATCCGGTGGGCTGCCGCTGGCGGCACACGTGGCCATCGCGCTTGTCGTGCTTGCCGCGGCGCTGAAGACCGCGTCCTTCCCGGTGCATGGCTGGCTAACCGAAGTCATGGAGGCACCAACGCCCGTATCCGCCCTGCTGCATGCGGGCATCATCAACGCTGGCGGCTTCCTGCTGATCCGGACCGCGGATCTGGTGCAGGCCAGTTCGGGCGCCTTGGCCGCTCTGGTGATGATCGGCGGACTGACCGCACTTTTCGGCGGCGTGGTGATGCTGACGCAGAGCGCGGTCAAGACCGCGCTCGCCTGGTCGACGGTGGCACAGATGGGCTTCATGCTGCTGCAATGTGGCCTCGGGCTCTGGGCCCTGGCGCTGCTGCACATCATCGCGCATTCGATGTACAAGGCCCATGCCTTCCTGTCCTCCGGCGGCGCGATCCGCGCGGTCGATGCGCTGCGCAGGCCTGGACCGGTCGCCGTGCCGCGGATTGGCGCGGTCCTGAAATCCTTCGCGCTGGCGATCCTGCTCTATGCCATCGTCGCCACCGCCTTCGCCTTCGTTGCCGGTGCAAAGTCGGCCCAGGCGCTCGCGCTGGGCACGATGCTGATCTTCGGCGTCGCCTATCTGGTGGCGCAAGGGCTGGCCGATGCCGCGCCGGCGGCGCTGACGCAGCGCACGGCGCTCGCCTCGCTGGGCGCAGCGGCAGCCTATTTCAGCTTCCAGCACGCAGCCGAGGTGATCTGGGGGCCGCACCTGCCGGCCGTGCCGGTGCCGGGCGCGCTCGAATGGGCGCTTCTCGTCCTTGCCGTCCTGTCTTTCGGCCTCGTCGCTTTCGCACAGACGCTGTTCCCGCTCTGGGCGCAGCACCCGGCGAGCGCGGGCCTGCGGGTCCACATCGCCAACGGTCTCTATCTTAACGCGCTTCTCGACCGCCTGATCGGCGGGTTCCGGGCGGCGAAGTCCAGTTGATCCAGGGGAAGCAAGCCATGCCCGTCGAGCACGCCCAGTTCAGATCGGACCGGACCGCAAACCTTCTGTTGGCCGCCGAAAGCGCCGCGCGCGCCATCCCGCCGGCCTTCCCGCTCGATGCGACCGTTGCAGTCAATCCGTTTCTCGGGCAGGCGGGCGAGGATCTGGCCACGGCCTCGGCAAGGCTGGCGCGGGTCGCGGGTGTGGCGCTCACCCGCCCGCGCGGCGTCTACGCCGATGACATCGCAGCGGGGCGGGTCACGGACGACGACCTCGCCGCCGCCTTGATTTCCTGTCCGTCGCCAAAGAAGCCGCAAGACCTCAGCAGTTTGAAGGCAAAGGCAAAGGTGATCCCACCCGAGCCCCGCGCCTTGCCCACCATCGCCGATCTTGCCGCCCGGATCAGCGGCGTGGACTGGCCCTCGGTCATCGAGAGGACGTTCGGTCTCTGGGCGGCCGGCCACTTCGATCGCGGACAGGCGCTTTGGGCGCCCATGCCCGGCCAGCGCGCCTTCGCGGCCTGGCGGTCCTGGGCGGGTCGCGATCTCACCCCCGAGATCGCGGGCCTGAGCGGGTTCTGCCATCATGTATCGTCGGCGCCCGATGCGGCGGAGCGCACGATCCCGTGTGCCGCGGAACGGTTGGGGATCACGGACGGGGCCGCGACGACGGCGTTTCACCGGCTGCTGATGGATCTTGGCGGCTGGGCGCAGCATGCGCGCTGGCTTCTTTGGCGGGCGGAACTGGCGGGGGCGAGCGATGCCACGCTGGTCGATCTTCTCGCCATCCGGCTGGTCTGGGAGGAAGCGCTGCTCGCCCGTTATCCGGAGATCGAGACCGGCTGGCAGGCGATCGTCGCTGCCCACGAAGCACCGGTCGAGCCGACCGCCGATCAGGTCATCGACGCGATCCTGCAAGAGGCCGCGGAGCGTGCCCATCAGCGCCGGCTGGCAGCCGTCCTCGGAAGCGGGGCAAGGGCAAAGGAGCGCCCCGCGCTGCAGGCCGCATTCTGCATCGATGTTCGCTCCGAGGTCTTCCGCCGCGCACTCGAGACGCAGGATCCGGGCATCGCGACGATCGGCTTCGCCGGATTCTTCGGCTTGCCGCTTGCCCACACCGCGCACGGCTCCGACGTGGTCGAGGCGCACTTGCCGGTCCTGCTCGATCCGGCACTGACATCGACCAGCCGCGCCCCCGAAGCGGTCGAGCAAGCGGTGCGCATCGGCGCGCGGGGGGCGCGGGCCTGGGGCCGGTTCCGGCAGGCGGCCGTCTCGTCCTTCGCCTTCGTCGAGGCGGCGGGGCCGCTCTACTGCGCGAAACTGGTGAAAGACGCCCTCGGATTCGCCGGCGCCAGGGTGGCGGCGGCTCCCGCACCACGGATCGTGGGGAAGCTTGACGCCGATGCGAAAGCCGGGATCGCGGCAAAGATCCTCAAGGCGATGAGCCTGACGGAGGGCTTTGCCCGTGTCGTCCTGCTTCTCGGCCATGGCGCGCGGGTGACGAACAATCCGCATGAAAGCG
>JAHCJR010000144.1 GCA_026126165.1 Alphaproteobacteria bacterium | reverse complement strand
ATCGGCCTTCTTGCGCGCTTTCGCCACCACACCACTCCTTATTCGACGCGGCCCCGGACCGGGCGCCGGCGCCACTTCTACACCACAAGCAGCCCGAAACCCCAGCCCGAATGTCAGGCCGGGGTCTCCGGGCAACGCAGCATGCCATAGAGCCCGACCGCGGCATTGCCCAGCCCCACGACAAGGATCGTGAGCGCCGCCCCGTTGGCGGCGAAGGTCCAGGTGCCAACGGCAGCCCCGGTCATCAGCGCCGCCGAGATCAGCGCCAGGCGGAAGCGCAGCACGCTGGTCAGATCGGCCCCCGTCAGCCGGGTCTGCAGCAGGGTCATCATCGGCACGAAGAAGAATGGCCCGCCGAGTGCGCTGCAGAAGGCGGCTGCCATCATCAGCCCGATCGAGATCAGCGGTTCCCCGCTCAGCACCCCGGCCGAGATCGCCGCGATGCCAAGCCCGCTCGCCAGATAGCCGATGAACATCCGGCGGGGCCGGATGCGCACCTTGAGGCTGGTGACGATGACGGATGCGAAGAGATCGCCCAGCCCATAGGTGCCGAGCACCATGCCGACCGCCACCAGCCCGGTGAACGTGCCCTCGGCCGGAAGATGCTGGGCGACCAGCATGGGCACGCCGAGCGAGATGCCGAGCACCCAGCCGATCAGCACGGCGGCGTTCGAGCAGAGCACGAAGCGGATGTCGGGGGTGCGCTGGACGATGCGGAAGCCGCGCAGCAGCCGGTCGAGGATCCTGGTTTGCGCAGCGCCGATCGGCCGGAAGGGCGCCGGCGGCTCCTTCAGCCGGTCGTCGACGCGCGAGAAGGCGAAGGCCGCGCCCAGATAGGCGAGCGCATTCACGCTCAGGATATGGATGGTGGGCAGGACCAGGCTGAGCAGGCTGGCAAGCAGCGGGCCCACCAGGCGGGCCAGGCGAGCCATGGTATCGAACAGGCCGGTCAGGGTCTGGATGCGCTCCGGCGCTTCGGCGAGCCTCGGCACCGAGGCAAACAGCACCGGATCGAAGATGGCGCGGAAGATCGCAAGTGCGACCGCGACGCCGATCAGGCTGGCCAGGGTGAGCCCCATGGTGAAGTAAAGCACCACCGGCACCAGCACGATCAGCGCCCGGCAGATGCTCGAGCCGACCATGATCGTCTTCGGCGAGAAACGGTCGGCGAAGCCCGCCACCGTGAGACTGATCAGCATGACGGTCGCATTCTGCGCCGCCGGCACCCAGGCGGCAGAGGCGCCGGCCAGCTCGATGGCGATCCAGACCAGGCCTATCCGGTATAGTTCGTCGCCGCTGTAGGAGCCCGACAGTCCGGCCCAGACCGAGCGAATGGATCGGTCGCGGATGAGCGGGGCCACGGGGTGTGCCATGTCGGGTCTGCGGGGAGGTTAAGGCATCGGAAGCGACCTATTGTGACAGAAAATCCCCGGCCGAGGGGCGAGCAATACGCAATCCTGCCCCTCGCGCCCGGAGCGGAAGATTGACCTCGCGCCTCGCCTCGCCGATGCTCGGGCGCAAGCCACTGGATCAGGAGGAACCGCAAGATGGCAAAGATCGACGATCTCTCGAGCTTCATGGACTGGGTGGCCAGCCGTAATCCCGGAGAGCCCGAGTTCCATCAGGCCGTGCGCGAGGTCGCCGGCACCATCCTGCCCTTCATCCAGGAAAATCCGGTCTATGCCGAGGCGCGCATTCTGGAACGGCTGACCGAGCCGGACCGCGTCGTCTCCTTCCGCGTCACCTGGGAGGACGATGCGGGCAAGGTGCATGTCAATCGCGGCTACCGCGTGCAGTTCTCCAACGCCATCGGACCCTACAAGGGCGGCATCCGCTTCCATCCCTCGGTCACGCAGTCGGTGCTCAAGTTTCTGGGCTTCGAGCAGATCTTCAAGAACTCGCTCACCGGCCTGCCGATGGGCGGCGGCAAGGGCGGGGCCGATTTCGACCCCAAGGGCCGCTCCGACCGCGAGATCATGCGCTTCTGCCAGTCTTTCATGACCGAACTCTATCGCCATGTCGGACCCGATATCGACGTTCCGGCCGGCGATATCGGCGTCGGCGGGCGCGAGATCGGCTACATGTTCGGCCTCTACAAGCGCATCACCAACCATTTCAACGGCGTGCTGACCGGCAAGGGCCTCGAATATGGCGGCTCGCTGATGCGCCCCGAGGCGACCGGCTATGGCGCCGTCTATTTCCTGGAAAACATGCTGCATACGCGCGGTCAGGAGATTGCCGGCAAGAGCGCCTGCATCTCCGGCTCCGGCAATGTCGCGACGCACGCGGCAGAGAAGATCCTCCAGCGCGGCGGCAAGGTGCTGACCCTCTCCGATTCCTCGGGCTTCATCCACGATCCGGCCGGACTGACGGAAGAGAAGATCGCCTGGGTCAAGCGCCACAAGCGCAAGCCCGGCGCCCGGCTCGAAGCCTTCACCGCGGAATTCAAGGATGCGGAATTCCATCGCGGCAAGCGGCCCTGGATCGTGCCCTGCGATGTCGCCCTGCCATGTGCCACGCAGAACGAACTGAACGGCGAGGAAGCGCGCACCCTGGTCGCCAACGGCTGCATCGCCGTGTCCGAGGGCGCCAACATGCCGACCACCGACGAGGGCGTCCATTGCTTCCTCGATGCGCGCATCCTCTTTGCGCCGGGGAAGGCGGCCAATGCCGGCGGCGTGGCCATGTCGGGCCTCGAAATGAGCCAGAACTCGGCCCGCCTGCACCGCACCTCCGAAGATCTGCGCCAGGCACTCAAGAAAATCATGTCCGACATCCACGACGCCTGCGTACGCCATGGCGGCGGCAAGGATGGCCATGTCGACTACGTGAAAGGCGCCAACGTCGCCGGCTTCAAGAAGGTCGCCGACGCCATGCTGGCCTTCGGCGTGGTCTGAACCGGAACACGACCGGCGCCGCCGCGAACGGGATCTTTCATGGCGGCGCCGCTGCTGCTTCTCCAGGACATCCACCTCACCTTCGGCGGCACGCCGCTGCTTGAAGGAGCGGAACTCTCCCTCGCCGAGGGCGAGCGGCTCTGCCTGGTCGGGCGCAACGGCTCCGGCAAGTCGACGCTGCTGAAGATCGCGGCGGGCCTGGTTGAACCCGACCGGGGCGGGCGCGTCCTTCGCCAGGGCGCGACGGTGCGCTACCTGCCGCAGGAGCCCGACATGTCGGACCACGCGCGCGTGCTCGACTATGTACTTGCCGGCCTCACGCCGGGCGAGGATCCGCACCGCGCCCGCCACATGCTGGAACGGCTCGGGCTCACCGGCGAGGAGGCGCCGGGCCGGCTTTCGGGCGGCGAGGCACGGCGAG
>JAHCJR010000143.1 GCA_026126165.1 Alphaproteobacteria bacterium | reverse complement strand
TTAAGTAGGATTGGATTCTACATAAACAACCGCGTAAGGGAATGCCTCCGTAGGATTGCAAGGCAATTATCACAGGCTGTTGTGACCAGCGTCACTGGGAACGCTGTCGCATCAGATACTTCCGGCGCCTCGTGTCGGAAGCATGACAGGAATGTGGTTTTTCAATGCCTGCCCGCTGAGATCCGCCAGCGAGGGAACGCAATTGCGCATCTCGGCCTTGTCCGCGCCAGCGGAGCGGCTGGAGAGCCGTCATAGGAAAATAATCATATAAGCAGAAATTTGGAGGCCAGGACGAGAATCGAACTCGTGTACGCGGATTTGCAGTCCGCTGCGTCGCCACTCCGCCACCTGGCCGGATCGGTAAGGGCAGCCGCTAGATATCCGATCCGCCGAGGCGGTTCAACTGTTCCTCGATGGCCGGACCGGCGCCTGCGCCATTGTTCATTAACCAGCCTTGGTCTATAAAGCGGCAACCCTTTGGAATCAGGCCGGGTCTCACGCGATGCAGGTCTCCGAGAGCGCTGCCCGCCGGCGCCACATGATCGACAGTCAACTGAAGCCGAACAAGGTCACCGACCCGCGCGTGATCGAAGCGATGTCGGCTGTGCCAAGGGAGCCGTTCCTGCCGCGCGACCTGACGGGTGTTGCCTATCTCGACGAAGACCTTCCGATCGCGCCCGGCCGCTTTCTGATGGAGCCCATGATCTTCGCCCGCCTGCTGCAGGCGGCGGAAATCCAGTCAAGCGACGTGGTGCTCGATATCGGCTGCGGCAGCGGATATTCCGCGGCGGTGCTTTGCCGGCTCGCGGGTACCGTGGTGGCGCTCGAAAGCGACAAGGCGCTGGCGGCGCGCGCCCAGAACCTGCTGTCCGAACTGGCCTGCGATACGGTTGCGCTGGTGGAGGGGGAACTCTCGCAAGGTTATCCGAGCCAGGCGCCCTACAACGTGATCATTCTCGAGGGATCGGTCGCATCGGTGCCCGAGGCGATCAGCAACGAACTGGCCGAAGGCGGCCGGTTGGTCGCCGTGCTGCGCGACCGCGTGGCCGGCACGGGACGCGCCACGCTGTTCACGCGTCGCGCCGGTGTTCTCGGCCGCCGTGTCCTGTTCGATGCGGCGACGCCGGAACTGCCTGGATTTCGCGCGCCGGCAGGATTCGTGTTTTGAGCGGGGCCGAGACATCCTTCCCGTTGCAGGTGGCTCCCCGCGAGGCGGAGCGGATGCTGCGTGGCGGCGAAGGATTGCAGGTCGTCGATGTGCGCGAGACGTGGGAAGCCGAAATCTGCAGCATCGACGGTGCCAGGCTGATCCCTCTCGGCGAGTTGCCGGCGCGGGCCGCCGAAATCGACCCTGCCGTGCCGGTTCTGCTGGTCTGCCATCATGGCGCGCGCTCGATGCAGGCAACCATGTTCTTGCGGGCGCAGGGCTATGACAGGGCCATGAACCTGGCGGGCGGGATCGATGCCTGGGCGCGACAGGTCGATCCGGCGATGGCCACGTACTGACCGATTGAGATCTTCGGCCCGGACCTCTTGGCGTCCGGCTGCCGGCAAGCATGGGGGCGCTTTCAGGCAATGATGGGGAAAAGCAAGAAGTCTCGTTTGCTGTGCAGGCTGGCATCGGCGATGCTGGCGGGATCGGCGATCGTGACGCCGGCCGGGGCGCAGAGCCTGCAGGACGCACTCACCCAGACCTATCTCAACAACCCGACCCTGCAGTCCCAGCGCGCGGCGCTGCGCGCCACCGACGAGAATGTCGCGCAGGCGCTGTCCGGCTGGCGGCCTACTGTGACCGTCAATGGTTCAATCGGTCAGGAATACACCGACCGGCAGACGCCGCTGACCCGCATCGATGACCAGACCGCGCAGCCGCGCAGCCTCTCGATGACGCTCTCGCAGCCCGTGTTCAACGGGTTTCGCACGGTGAACCAGACGGCCGCGGCGGAGGCCCAGGTCAAGGCGGCGCGCGCGCGGGTGGAAAGTACCGAGCAGCAGGTGCTGCTGCAGGCGGTCACCGCCTACATGGACGTGGTACGCGATCAGGCCGTCCTTGAACTGAGCCAGAACAACGAGCAGGTGCTGCGCCGCCAACTCGAGGCGACGAACGATCGCTTCCGCGTGGGCGAGGTGACCCGCACCGACGTGGCGCAGGCCGAGGCCCGGCTGGCCGGCGCCGTCGCCGCGCGGATCAGGGCCACCGGCGCACTGATCTCGAGCCGGGCAAACTATCAGCGTGTGGTCGGCGACATGCCTGGCACGCTCGAAAGGCCGCCGCCGCTGCCGGCGATGCCGCGCACGGAGGACGAGGCCCTTTCCAAGGCATTGGGCGGCAATCCGGACCTGATGGTGGCGCAGTTCGCGGAAGAGGCCGCGCGCTACGATGTCGAGGTTGCGGTCGGCAACCTGTTGCCCTCGGTCTCGCTCGATGCCCAGCATGCCCGCAACCGCGATGTGGGAACGCAGGATTCGCGCGCCGAAACCACGTCGATCGTGGCCCGGGTCAGCGTGCCGCTCTATCAGTCCGGCGCCGAGTACAGTCAGATCCGCCAGCGCAAGGAGACGGCGAGCCAGCGGCGGATCGATATCGAGGATATCCGCCGCCAGGTGCGTCAGATCACCGTCCGGGCCTGGGAGGCCCTGACCACGGCGACGGCCGCCATCGAGGCGCGCCGCGAGCAGGCGCGCGCCACGATGATCGCGTTCGAGGGCGTGAGCCAGGAGGCGGAGGTCGGCGCCCGGACCGTGCTGGACGTGCTGGATGCGGAGCAGGAGCGGCTCGATGCCCAGGTGCGCGTGGTCGAGGCGGAGCGCGACCGGTATGTCGCGGCCTTCACCGTGCTGCAGGCGATGGGCGAACTGACGGCGACGAGGCTTGCCCTGCCGGTGCAGGTATTCGACCCGACCGAACACTATAATCGCGTGCGCTGGCAGCATTTCGGCACGACGCCGCGCGGCGAGTGAGCGGGGGCCGACGCCGGATGCGGTGCTGGCTTTTGCCGGCACCGTATCCTAGTTTGTGCGGTGCCGTGCCGGAACGGCGCGGCCATGATCAGGGTCTCAGATGAGCGACACAGGCAAGACTCAGCAAGAACCGACGATGGAAGAGATTCTCGCTTCCATCCGGCGCATCATCTCCGAGGATGGCGAAGGCGGGGCCAAGCCGGCGGAAGCGCCCGCCGCGCCGCCTGCCGCCAAACCACCGCCGCCCGCGCAAGTCGCCAAGCCGGCGCCGGTCCCGCCGCCCGCGCCGGTTCCGCCACCTGCGGCACCGGCGGCGAAGACGGCCCAGCCTGGCGAGCCGAAGGGCGGGGAGGTGTTCGAATTGACCCAGATGGTCCGCGACGACGGATCGGTGGTCGATCTTAAGGCGGGAACGGGCGTTCCCGCGAGCCCGCCGCCGCCACCGCCACCGCCGGCGCCCAAGGCGCCGCCGCCGCCACCCCCTCCGCCGCCACCGCCGCCCCCCCCTCC
>JAHCJR010000142.1 GCA_026126165.1 Alphaproteobacteria bacterium | reverse complement strand
GCGCAGCCGGGCCCTCGCCGATGATCAGGTCGAGCTGGAAATCCTCCATGGCGGGATAGAGAATCTCCTCCACCGCCGGGCTCAGGCGGTGGATCTCGTCGATGAACAGCACATCGCGCGCCTCGAGATTGGTGAGCAGCGCCGCAAGGTCGCCCGCCTTGGCGATCACCGGCCCGGAGGTGGCGCGGAAATTGACGCCAAGCTCGCGCGCCACGATCTGCGCCAGCGTGGTCTTGCCAAGGCCGGGCGGACCAAAAAAGAGTACGTGATCGAGCGCATCGCCGCGCGCGCGCGCCGCGTCGATGAAGACGCGGAGATTCTCGCGCACCTGGCGCTGGCCGATGAAATCCTCGAGCGTCTGCGGCCGAAGCTGCGCCTCCGCGCCGTCGCCCTCGCGCGGCGCGCCCTGCACCAGGCGATCCGTTTCGCGGTTCATCGCGCCAGCTCCTTGAGGCCGGCGCGGATCAGCCGGTCGAGACCCGCATCGCCGCCCAGCTCGCGCGCCGCGCGCGCCACGGCGGCAAAGGCGTCGGCACGCCGGTAGCCGAGATTGACCAGGGCGGAGACCGCATCCGCCGCCCGCCCGCCGCTGGCCTCGGTACCGGCCGGAGCAACGCTCTCGGCCAGCATCGCGCGGCCGGCCGGGAGTTCGCCCGCCTTGTCCTTTAGTTCGGTAAGAATGCGCGTGGCGAGCTTGGCCCCGACCCCATCGGCGCGCGTAATCTGTGCCTTGTCCTGCGCGGCGATGGCCTGCGCCAGTTCTGCCGGCCCCAGGCTCGAAAGGATGGCGAGGGCAACGCGCGCGCCGACACCCTGCACCGTCTGCAGCAGGTTGAACCAGCGCTGCTCGGCGCGGTCGAGAAAACCATAGAGGTGGATATGGTCCTCGCGCACATGCGTCTCGATCAGCAGCCGCACCGGCTCGCCCGGCCGCGGCAGGCCGCGCAGGGTGCGCGCCGAACAGAAGACCACATAGCCGACCCCGCCGACATCGATCATGGCGGAGGTCTCGCCGAGGCTGTCGAGCGTGCCGGAGAGTTTTCCGATCATGGCGCGGCCCCGGCCAGCACCCGGCCGCCGGCCCAGCGCTCGCGGCTCGCCGCGTGATGGGCATGGCAGATGGCGACCGCAAGCGCGTCCGCCGCGTCCGGCCCGCTGATGGCGACGCCGGGCAGCAGCACGCGCACCATGGCGTGAATCTGCTCTTTCTCCGCATGGCCGCCGCCGACCACCGACTTCTTGATCAGGTTCGGCGAATATTCGGCGATGGCGATGCCAGCCTGCGCCGGCACCAGCAGCGCGATGGCCCGTGCCTGGCCGAGCTTGAGGGTCGATCCGGGATTCTTGTTCACGAACGTCTCCTCGACCGCCGCCCAGTCGGGCCGGTATCGCTCGATGATCGCCTTCAGTCCGTCATGAAGCTGCACCAGCCGGCGCGGCAGGTCGGTTTCGGCTTCCGAACGCACCGAGCCGTTCGCCACGTGGCTCAGGCGGTTGCCGCGCACCTCGATCAGCCCCCAGCCGGTGGAACGCAGCCCCGGATCGAGCCCGAGCAACCGGATGGCGCGCCGCTCCATGCCCGGGCTTCCCTTCAGGCCGAAAGCTTCTGCAGGACGTCTTCGGCAATCTCGAAATTGGCAAAGACGTTCTGCACGTCGTCGTTGTCCTCGAGCACTTCGAGCATCTTGAGCAGGGTCTGGGCCTTTTCCTCGTCGGGCACCGGCACGGTGTTCTGCGGCCGCCAGATCAGCCTGGCCGAGCGGGGTTCGCGAAAGCGGGCCTCCAGCGCCTCGCGCACCGCATTGAAGCTCTCCGCGTCGCAAAGGACCTCGTGTCCGTCCGCGTCGGAGACGCAGTCCGCCGCCCCCGCCTCGAGCGCCGCCTCGAACACCTCGTCGGCGGAGGCGACATCCGGCGCATAGACGATCTGGCCGACGCGCTCGAACATGAAGGAGACCGAATTGGTCTCGCCGAGCGCCCCGCCATGCTTGGTGAAGGCGGAGCGCACTTCACCGGCGGTGCGGTTGCGGTTGTCGGTCAATGCCTCGATGATGACCGCGACGCCGCCCGGCCCGTAACCCTCGTAGCGGACTTCCGCGAAATTGTCGCCCTCGGCGCCACCCGCCCCGCGCTTGATCGCGCGCTCGATCGTGTCCTTGGGCATATTGGCATTGCGCGCCGCGTTGATCGCCGCGCGCAGGCGCGGATTGGCGTTGGGGTCGGGGAGCCCGTTGCGGGCCGCCACCGTGAGTTCGCGGATCAGCTTGGTGAAGACCTTGGCGCGCTTGGCATCCTGCGCGCCCTTGCGGTGCATGATGTTCTTGAACTGGGAATGGCCGGCCATTCGGAGAAAACCCTAAGGTTGGGCAAAAATGCACCGTCTATACCACATCTTGTAGTATTGGCTAGGGGTAAGGGCTAACAGCGCAATATGGCAACAGTTTGACTGTCCGAAACCGGGCCCGCCGCCGGGCGGATCAGTCCGGCTCGACCAGCGCCGGCTTGAGCCTGCCGCCGATGCGGACCGGCTCGATGCGGATGGCGAGCCCGGTCCGGTCGTCGGTCTCCACATAGACCCCGCACAGGGTGGCGGGGCCGGCGGCCGGCTCGAAACGGCCGCCCGGGATCTTGCGCGTGAAGCGGGCGAGCGGCTCGCCCTTCTCCATCCCGATCACCGAATTGTAATCGCCGCACATGCCGGCATCGGTCTGATAGGCGGTGCCGCCCGGCAGGATCTGGGCATCGGCGGTCGGGACGTGGCTGTGCGTGCCGCAGACCAGCGAGGCCCGCCCGTCGACGAAATGGCCCATCGCCATCTTTTCCGAGGTGGCCTCGCCATGGATATCGACGAGAATGAAGTCGACCGTCACGCCCAGGCGCATGCGGGCCAGTTCCTGTTCCACAGTCTGGAACGGATCGTCGAGCGGATCCATGAAGACCCGCCCCATGACATGCACGATGGCGACCTTGCGCCCGCGCGGGGCGGCGAAAATCCCGACGCCCTTGCCGGGCGTGCCTTTCGGATAGTTGTGCGGCCGCAGGAGCTTCGGATCGCCGCCGATATAGGCGAGCGTCTCCTTCTGGTCCCAGGCATGATTGCCAAGCGTGATGGCGTCGACGCCGGCGGCATAGAATTCCTCGCAGATCTTGCCCGTGATGCCGAAACCGCCGGCGGCGTTCTCGCCATTGACCGCCACGAAATCGAGCCTGAGCCTTTGGCGCAGGCCGGGAATCTCGGCGAGGATGGCCTCGCGCCCCGACCGGCCCACCACGTCGCCGCAATAGAGTACCCTCACGCCACTCTCCTCGCCCCGTGCTCGGTCACGATCCAGTCGAGCCTCTGATCGCCCGCCTCGTGGGGGAGGCACGCCACCTCCTGAGCGGCGAAGGCAAGCCCGACCGCCACCAGCGCCGGCCGCGCGCGGCGTAGTGCCTCGAGCGTGCGGTCATAGAACCCGCCGCCATAGCCGAGCCGTCCGCCCTGCCGATCGAAGGCTAGCAGCGGCACCAGCACCATGTCCGGCAGCAGTTCCGGCGCGCCCTCCGCCGGGATCATGACGCCAAAGGGGCCGGGCCGCAGCGGATCGCCCCACCGGTAGGCGTGGAAGACGAGCGGCTGCCCCGGCCGCGCGGCGCCGGGCAGCGCAAGCCGCCCGCCGCGCTCGGCCAGTAGCTCCATGAGCGGGCGCGGATCGAGTTCGTCCGC
>JAHCJR010000141.1 GCA_026126165.1 Alphaproteobacteria bacterium | reverse complement strand
TGGGGTGAGGGCGGCTGTCAGCAGGTGGCGCAGCCGGCGCGCGCCTCGCTCACCAGTTCCTGAAGCTGAGCGAGCGGAATGGCGCCCGGAACAAGGTTGTCGCCGATCACGAAGGCCGGCGTGCCGCCGATGCCGAGGCGCTCGGCCAGGCGAAGGTTGGCGTTTATGATCCGCTCGATGGCGGGATCGGCCATGTCGGCGCGCAGTTTCTTCACGTCGAGCCCGACCTCGGCCGCGATCTGCATGACGGCCGCGTCGTCGAGCCGCCCGCGTGCGGACATCAGCGCGTCATGGAACGGGGGATATTTGTCCTGCTTGCGGGAGGCGAGGGCGGCGCGCGCGGCAAGAACCGAGTCCGGCCCGAGCACGGGCAGTTCCTTCATCACGACACGCACTTTGGAATCCGTCCGGATCAGCTCCTTCACGCGGGGATGGACCTGCTTGCAGTAGCCGCAGCGGTAGTCGAAGAACTCAACCACCGTCACATCGCCCTTCGGATTGCCGATCACGAGCGCATCGGGATCGTTGTGCAGCGTGTCGCGTTCGACCTTGAGCGCCGTGCGGGCGCGGTTCGCCTCTTCCTCCTGCTGGCGCGCCTGCAGGGCGCGGATCGCCTCGAGCACGATTTCCGGATGGGCGCGGAACGTCTCGCGGATCAACTCCTGGATCTCGCGCCGCTGTTCCGGCGAGAGCGTGCGTTCCTGGGCCGGAAGCGTCGCGGCGGGCAGAAGCGCCAGCGGCAAGGCGAGTGCGAGAAGAGATAGATAACGGCGCATGGCGGGCCTTGGGGGGTTATATCGACAAAGCGTCATTGTAATGCTTCAGCCGCGCGACGTCAGCACCCGTGCGACGGCCTCGCGCCAGCCCGCGTAAAGCCGCTCGCTGGTCCTGCTTTCCAGTGCGGGCCGGAAGCTGCGGTCGGAGCGCCATTGCCGGGCAATCTCCTCCTGCGAGCCATAGACCCCCGCCGCAAGGCCGGCAAGGTAGGCGGCGCCGAGCGCGGTGGTTTCCGTCACCACCGGCCGCTCCACCGGAACGCGCAGGATGTCGGCGAGGAATTGCATCGCCCAGTTATTGGCGACCAGCCCGCCATCGACGCGCAGCGCCGAGATTTCGGCGGCGCCGTCGGCACGCATGGCCTGCATCAGGTCGCGGGTCTGGTAGCAGACGGATTCCAGGGCAGCGCGCGCGATCTCCGCTGCGCCGCTCGCCCGGGTCAGGCCAAGGATGGCGCCGCGTGCCTCTGCATCCCAGTACGGGGCCCCAAGGCCGGTGAAGGCCGGCACCAGATAGACACCACCGGTATCGGCAACGGAACTGGCCAGCGCCTCGCTTTCGCCGGCGTGACGGATCAGCTTCAATCCGTCGCGCAGCCACTGCACCGCGGCCCCGGCGACGAAGATCGATCCTTCGAGCGCGTAGGTGGTCCGGCCGCCGATCCGCCAGGCGATGGTGGTGAGCAGGCGGTTGCGCGAGAAGACGGGTCGCTCGCCGGTATTGAGCAGCATGAAGCAGCCGGTGCCGTAGGTGCTCTTCGAGTTGCCCGGCGCGAAGGCCGCCTGCCCGAAGGTCGCGGCCTGCTGATCGCCGGCAATGCCGCCGATCGGAATGGGCCGGCCGAAGAGTTCTTTGTCGGTCTCGCCGAAAACGCCGGAACTGTCGCGCACCTCCGGCAGGACGGCGGACGGAATGCCGAGAAGGTCCAGTAATTCCTCGTCCCAGCGCTGGCGCGTGATGTCGAACAGCATGGTGCGCGCCGCGTTGGTCACGTCGGTCGCATGCACCCGGCCGCCGGTCAGGCGCCAGAGCAGGAAGCTGTCCACCGTGCCGAAAGCAAGTTCGCCGCGCCGCGCCCGTTCGCGCGCGCCTTCGATATTGTCGAGCAGCCAGGCAAGCTTGGTGGCGGAGAAATAGGGATCGAGGATCAGCCCGGTGCGCGCCTGCACCTTCTCCTGCCAGTCCGGCCGCAGCCGCT
Organism: Alphaproteobacteria bacterium; assembly: GCA_026126165.1. Classification (GTDB taxonomy): domain Bacteria; phylum Pseudomonadota; class Alphaproteobacteria; order Ferrovibrionales; family Ferrovibrionaceae; genus JAHCJQ01. The sequence goes on along the minus strand of JAHCJR010000141.1, from coordinate 1,910 downwards.
CGCAGAGTTGGGCCGTGCGCCGGTCCTGCCAGACGATCGCATTGCCCAGTGCCTTGCCGTTCGCCCGGTCCCAGAGCAGGGTCGTCTCGCGCTGATTGGTGATGCCGATGGCGGCAATCCGTTCCACGCCGACGCGATGGGCGAGGGCCCGCGCCACCTTGATGCTGTCGCCCCAGATCCTCTCCGGGTCATGCTCGACCCAGCCAGGCTGCGGATAGATCTGCGGCAGTTCCACCTGTTCGCTGCCCTGGGGCACGCCACGTCCGTCGAACAGGATGGCGCGGCTGGACGTCGTGCCCTGGTCGATGGCGAGAACGAGTGGATGCCCTGCCATTTGTCTCCTCCCTGTCGTTTCTGCCGGCCTTGCGAAACCGAACGAGCCTTTTGCTCAGGCGCTGTCAGCGCCCCCGCTGCTCGCGCAGCCTTTCGTCGGCGATGAAGATGATGTCGTCGGCTCGAAGTGCCGCCGGGCTGCCGGGCGCGAGGCGCCCCTTCGCCCGCTCCGCCTGCTGGCGCGCATCGAGCACGCGACCGGTCAGCAGGGCGCGTTCGGCCGAGGCGAGGTGCGCCTCGCCGAGCCGGCCGATGCGGCCATAGCCGATGGAAAGCTGGAACCAGGCGCCCGGCTGACGCGGATCGAGCCGCACCGCTTCTTCGAGGATCTGCACCGCGCGCTGGGTTTCCGCCGGGTCCTCGGTTGCGATGCGGGCCTGGCCCAGAGCGTAGAGCAGCACCGGATCGCGCGGGCGCAGGCGGACGCTTTCATCATAGGCGACCACCGATTCGGTGATCCGGCCATTCTCGAACAGCATCTGACCTCTCAGTTCCCAGAAGAAGGGATCCTTCGGCCGTTCGGCCAGCAATCCGTCGATCTCGGCCAAAGCCCTGTCCATGTCGGGCTGGCGGTAGTAGGCGATGGCACGCGCATAGCGCGCCGGCAGGCTTCTGTCGGACAGGGGATATCGGCGCAAGGTCGTGCCGAGCGGTTCGAGGAAGCCGACCAGTTTCGCCTGGGTGCGCTCGTGCATCTCGACATGTTCCGGCGGCGATGGCGTGTTGGCGAACGCAGATGTCTCGACGCGCGTGCGCAGCGCATCGAGGCGCTCGCGCGAGATCGGATGGGTCCGCACATAGGGGTCCTGGCGCTGCGCGAGCAGGGCTTCCTGGTCGCCCAGAATCTTCAGGAACTCCATGAGGCCGCGGCCGCTCTGGCCGGTCCGTTCCAGAAAGGTAAGGCCGGCCTGGTCGGCCGCGCTCTCCTGGGTGCGCGAGAAGGCGAGGAAGCCGCGCTGCGCCATTTGCTGGCCACCAAGGATGATCGCCGCGCCGGCATCGGCACCGTCCCGTCCCGAACCGCTCGCCGCGCCGGCCGCGATGGCGGCGGCGCCAAGCACGGTGGCGATCAGGCTTTCGATATACGCATTGCGCAGCGCCTCCTCCGAGCGGGCGATATGCCCGCCGGAGATATGGCCGGTCTCGTGCGCGATCACGCCGATCACCTGGCCGCCGTGCTCGGCGCGCATCAGCAGGCCGGTGTTGATGAACATGTGCCGCCCGCCGGCGACGAACGCGTTGATCCGGCTGTCGTTGACGAGATGCACCTGGATCTTCGCCGCCGAGAGGCCCGCGGCCTGGAAGATTGGCGCGGAATAGGCGCGGATGGTATGTTCCACTTCGGCGTCGCGGATCAGCGGCAAGGACTGCGCCGATGCCGCTCCCGCGGTCGCGAAAGAAAGCGCCAGGGCGGCGGCATGGGAAAGGGCGCGTCGAAGGATCATAATATCGGTCGCTCGCTGCTCTCTCTGCGGATCGTCGGGGCTCCGCCCGAATCCGCGTTTTCAACCCATCGTCTTATCGTCTGCCAAATGCGGCTTTTCCGGGGCGCCCGGCAAGAGCCGCGGAAAGGAACT
>JAHCJR010000140.1 GCA_026126165.1 Alphaproteobacteria bacterium | reverse complement strand
CGGGGCCCCCCGGCCGGGCCGGCGCAGATCGTCTCCTCCACCGCGCTGGCGCTCGCCGCGATGATCCGCGCCGCCGGCGGCGAGCCGCTCGATCTCGGCATCGCCCGCGACGAGCGCGCCGCGATCCTGGCGCTGGTCGATGCGGCAGCGGGGTGCGATCTGCTGGTGACCTTGGGCGGCGCCTCGGTCGGCGAGCACGATCTGGTGCAGAAGGCGCTCTCGGAGCGCGGCCTCGCGCTCGATTTCTGGAAGATTGCCATGCGGCCCGGCAAGCCGCTGATGTTCGGCCGGCTCGGCGCCATGCCGATGCTGGGCTTCCCCGGCAACCCGGTCTCCTCCATCGTCTGCGGGCTGCTCTTCCTCAAGCCCGCGATCGCCGCGCTGCTCGGCCTCAAGGAGCCGCCCAGGCCCGCGCCCCAGGCCCGCCTCGGCCGTGACCTGCCTGAGAACGACGGGCGCGAGGATTACATGCGCGCCAGCCTGACCCATGACGAGGCGGGCATGGCCGTGGCCACGCCCTTCAACCGCCAGGACTCCTCCAACCTCTCCAAGCTTGCCGAGGCGCGCTGCCTGGTGATCCGGCCGCCGCGCGCGCCGGCGGCGAAGGCGGGCGAGATGGTCACGATCCTGCCGCTCGACGATTTCTAGAGCCTTTCAGCGCGGGACCGACGAGCGGCGCAGCACAAGACTTTGTGCTTGACCCGAAGGCCGGAACCAAACTAGAACATAAACCTCTGTTGCTCCTTTGTTCCGAGGCTCGGGAGGTTGCGCCGGATGCTGACCCGCAAACAGCATGAACTGCTGACATTTATCCACAAGCGGCTGGAAGAGACCGGCATCTCTCCCTCCTTCGACGAGATGAAGGAGGCCCTCAGCCTGAAATCCAAGTCGGGCATCCACCGGCTCATCACGGCCCTGGTGGAGCGCGGCTTTCTCGAACGGCGGGAAAATCGCGCCCGCGCCCTGAAGGTGGTGCGGCTGCCGGAATCGGCGGTGCCCAAGCCGGCGGGCGGGATGTTCGCGCCGAACGTGATCCAGGGCCGCTTCCCCTCCGGCGGGCCGTCCCCCGCGCCCGGCGCCGACACTGTCTCGCTGCCGCTCTACGGCAAGATTGCCGCCGGCACGCCGATCGAGGCGCTGCGCGATCATTCCAACAGCCTGAACGTGCCAGCGGACATGCTGGGCGGCGGCGAGCATTACGCCCTCACCATCGAAGGCGATTCGATGATCGAAGCCGGCATCCAGGACGGCGACACGGTGATCATCCGCCGCTGCGACGGCGCGGACAACGGCGCCATCGTCGTGGCGCTGATCGACGAGCATGAGGCAACCTTGAAGCGGCTGCGCCGGCGCGGCAATTCGGTGGCGCTCGAGCCCGCCAACGCCGCCTACGAGACGCGCATCTTCAATCCGGACCGGGTGCGGATCCAGGGCCGCCTCGTCGGCCTGCTGCGCCGCTACTGAACGGGCGGGCCGGCGCGCTCCAGGGGCGCTCGCCGCGCCAGCCGGCAACCGTCTCGATGCGGACCGCGCCATCGGCGCCGAGATGGATCGCATGTGCGCCTTCGCGGCGCAGTTCGGTCCGGTCGATGACATGGCGCGCGCCCGGGCAGCGCCGCGCGCTGCGGTCGGGGACGATAACGATATCCGCCGTCCGGCAATCTTCCACCAGGGCGCCGTCGCTCCTCGGCAGGGCGACCAGATGGCCCCGCAGGCGATGGATGCAGCCCTCCCCGTCGCAGCGCAGCGCGCCGGCCGTGCTGGCGCCGATGCGCGGGAAGACCGCGCCCTCCGCCTGCCCCACCGCCCGGAGCCAGGTTTCCCCCGTCCGGCTGCGCCCGGGCGGCGCCGAGAATATGAACGTGCCGCTCCGGTCGCGCACGGCCACCAGCCGCCCCTCGCCCTCGATCAGGATATCAGGGCGCGGCCAGAGGATGCCGAGCATGAGGCCCGCGCCGATCGCGATGCCGCCGAGCCGGCGCCAGCGCCTGCGCCATAGGCAGAGCCAGAGCCCGCCCAGCACGATGGAAAGGAGCGCCGGCAGCGGAAGCTGCGGCAGGACCTGGACCGCGCCGGGTAATGTCGCCACCCACCGCGCCGTGGCGATGACGAGATCGACGCCGGCGCCCATCACGGCTAGTGCCGGCCCTTCCAGGCCGAAGGGGATGAGGAGCAGGGCCAGCAGGCCGGCAGGCATGATGACGAAGCCGGTCAGCGGCACCGCGAGCAGGTTGGCGAGCAGGCCATAATCGACGAAGCGGCCGAAGTAATGCAGGGCGAAGGGCGCCGTGGCGAGGCTTGCCACCAAGGTGGAGGCCAGCACTTGCGCCAGATGGCGCAGCACGCGGACCGGCCAGCGGCGCTCGCGGGGCATGACGCTCCGGCTCCAGCTCTCGTAGGCGGCGATCAGCGCCACCACCGCGGCGAAGGACATCTGGAAACTGATCTCGAGCAGGCTTTCCGGCTGCATCGCCAGGACGAGGATCGCCGCCCAGGCGATGAGGCGCATGGAGATGGCGCCGCGATCCAGCATCAGGCCGACCAGCGCGATGGCCGACATGATGAAGGCCCGCTGCGTCGGCACGGCGGCGCCGGTCAGCAGCATGTAGAAGAAGCCGCCGAGGAGGGCGAGACCGGCGGCCCATTTCTTGATCGGCCAGCGCAGCGAAAGCGCCGGGATGCAGGCGAGCAGCAGGCGCGCCACGTAGAAGACGATGCCGGCCACCATGGCGAGATGCAGGCCGGAGATGGCGAGCAGGTGCGCGAGGCCGGCATCCTGCATGGCGCGATTGATCTCCTCGTCGATACGCGCCCGCTCGCCGGTGAGCAGCGCGGCGGCGATGCCCCCGGCCGGCCCTTCGACGCCGTTCAGAATGCGCTCGGCCAGATGCTGGCGCAGTGCGTTGATGCCGAGCATCGCCCGCTCGCGTAAGCCATGCGGCGGCTCGTCGATCGCGGGCTCGACGGTGCGCCAGGGGCCGAGTGCATAGCCGACGGCGCCGAGGCGCTGGAACCAGGCCTGGCGCGGGAAGTCGAAGCCGCCCGGCATCTGCGGCGGCGGCGGCGGAAGCAGTGCCGCGCGCAGGCGCACCCGGCTGCCCGGCTCGGGCGCCGGCTGGTCGCCGCGAATGGTGATGCGAACCCGCGCCGGCACCCGATCCGGAGGCAGGCGCGATATGTCGAGACGGTCGAGCAGCAGCCGCCGCTTTCCCTCGCCGGGCGTGGCCTGCAGAACCCGCCCGCTCACCTCGACCGGGCCGGTCTCCGCGCCGAGTGCCGGAGCCGCGACTTCCGCCGTCCTTGCGGCCGCCAGCACGAAGCCAAGCAGCGGCAGCGCCAGGACCAGCCATGCGCGCCGACGGATGGCCGCGACGCCGAGCAGCAGGACAAGCAGCGACGGCGCCAGGAGAGATGCGGGCCGCGGCTCGAAGGGCAGCGCGAAATAGATGGCGATGCCGGCACCGAGGCCAACCGGGCTCCAGAGCATCCAGCGGCCACGCTCGGCCGCCAGCAGGCGCAGCAGAACAGACAGCGGTCCGCGCACGCCTTCGCCGATGCCGGCCTCGCCAAGACCCGTCTCCTCCAGCCGCTCGCGACCCATCGCCAGTTCCCGACATGCGGCAGCGCGGGCCGGCCCCGGAGGCGCGGCGCTGTGAACTGCGCCAGTCTGGCCGGACCGTAGGGTCGCCGGCAAGTGGGGAGAAGCCTATCGAACCGGCGCGGCAATAGTGCTAGAAGGTGGCCGTCATCTGGAACCGGCTGGAATTCCCTCACCCCGACCCTCTCCCGCCGCGCGGGAGAGGGAGAAACGGATGAAGGCCCTCGCCCGTCGGGTCAGGGAAACGCAGGACGAAAGCCCTCTCCCTCGGGGAGAGGGTTGGGTGAGGGCGTGAGCGCAGGACTCGAGGAAGCATGACCGTCGTTACCCGTTTCGCCCCCTCGCCGACCGGCTATCTGCATATCGGCGGCGCGCGCACCGCGCTCTTCAACTGGCTGTTCGCGCGCCACCATGGCGGGCGCTACCTGCTGCGCATCGAGGATACCGACCGCCAGCGCTCGACCGATGCGGCCATGGAAGCGATCTTCGACGGGCTGCGCTGGCTCGGGCTGGACTGGGACGGCGAGGTGACCTACCAGTTCGCCCGCGCCGACCGCCATGCGGCAGCGGCG
>JAHCJR010000014.1 GCA_026126165.1 Alphaproteobacteria bacterium | reverse complement strand
TGGGTGAGGGTGGGTGATCAGAGCCAGCCGCGCCGCTTGAAGTACCAGTAGGGCAGGATGGCGGACACGACCATAAGGGCGAGCGCCCAGAGATAACCGAAGTCCCATTTCAGTTCCGGCATGATCTCGAAATTCATGCCGTAGATGCTGGCGATCAGGGTCGGCGGCAGGAAAACCACCGCCGCCACCGAGAAGATCTTGATGATGGCGGTCTGCTGGATATTGATCAGGCCAAGAGTGGCATCGAGCAGGAAGTTGATCTTGTGGGCAATGAAGGAGGCATGCTCGTTGAGCGAGAGTGCGTCCCGGCTCAGCGACTTGAGGCGCAGCTTGTACTGCTTGTTGCCCTTCTCCTCGCCCGCCGCCTGGGTGAGATAGGTGACGACGCGGATCACCGAACTCATGCTGTCCTTGACCTTGGAGACCACGTCGTCGGTGCGGCCGAGCTTGCGGACCACGCCCTCGAAATCCGTTCGCTGCGAACTGGCGCCGACGCGGCTTGAGAATATCTCCCGCGACATGGCGTCGAGTTCGCTGACCGTTTTCTCGATCAGGTCTGCCGAGCGATCGATGATGGCATCCAGCAGGCCGATCAGCGCCATGTCGGCATTCATCGCCAGGCCGGGATGGCGGACCGCGCGGCTGGCGAAGGTCTGGAAGGGTTTGGGATCCTCGTAGCGTAGCGTGACCAGGACGCGCCCGGTGCGGATGAAGGTGATCGCGGCACTGATCGGCGTTTCGGTCTCCGCCTTGGCGGCCACCGTCGCGGTCATGAACCGGGCTTCGCCTTCCTGGTAGATGCGGCTCGAAGGCTCGATTTCCTGCATGTCCTCGAGCGTCGGCGCGTCGATGGCGATCAGCCGTTCGATGGTGACCTTCTCCTCGCGCGTCGGATTGAGCAGGTCGATCCAGACCGCCTCTTCGGGCAAGGACCCGGACTGCGAGATCTCCGCCGGCTTGAGGCAGCCCTTCTCCAGCACATAGACCGTGATCATGCGACACCTTCCTTCCGGGCGGATCGGTGGAGGGGTGGACTGGCGGTTTTCTAGCCCGGGCAGGCGGCGGAAGGAAGGGCAAATACGGCGCGCAAATGTCTTGAAACAGTCATTGTCGGCGGGATTGGAGGACGCGGCCGGCATGCATCCCGATCACCCGGTCGGCATAGCGTTCGGCGAGTTGCGGCTGGTGCAGGGTGCAGAGCACGGCAAGGCCCCTGATCCGGCAGAGTTCACGCAGCAGTTCGAGCGTCTGCGCGGCCGTCTCCGGATCGAGGCTCGCCACCGGCTCGTCGGCCAGCAGGATGCGGCTTTCCTGCGCCAGGGCGCGGGCGATGGCCACCCGCTGTTGCTGTCCGCCCGAAAGGGTGTCGGCGCGCTGGTGTGCCTTGGCCGCAAGACCGACCGCGCCGAGCGCCGCCTCGGCGCGGGCGAGGGCGGCGGCCGGATAGCATCCGCCGGCGACGCGCCAGAGCGGGATGTCCGGCAGAAAGCCGGTCAGCACGTTGGTGAGGGCGGAGCGTCGCCGCACCAGGTTGAATTGCTGGAAGACCACGCCGATCTGGCGCCGCGCGGCGCGCAGACGGGCGCCCTTCAGATGCTGGATCGGCCTGCCATCCAGATGGATCTGTCCGGCATCGGGCTCGATCAGGCGCGTCAGGCAGCGGAAGAAGGTCGTCTTGCCGGAACCGCTTGGACCGAGCAGGGCGACGAACTCGCCGGCGGCGAGGGTGACCGTCCCGTCGATCAGGGCTTCGGTCGCGCCGAAGCGTTTGGCGACGGACACCGCCGTGAGAATGGGCTTCATGCCAGGCGGCGGCGCAGGGCCGCGCTCAGCAGGTCGATTGCCGTCACCATGGCAAGGATGACGAGCAGGATGGCGAACACCCGGTCGAAGAGCAGCAGGTCGATGCTGTTCTTCAGCTCCTGTCCGATGCCCCCCGCGCCGACGATGCCGAGCACGGTCGAGGCGCGCAGGTTGAATTCCCACATGTAGAGCGTGGTCGAGCAGAGCGCGGGCAGCACGTCGGGGAGCAGCGCATGCAGGATCACCTTGACGCGCCCCGCGCCGCTCATGCGCGCGGCATCGAGCGGGCCGGGCTCCACGGTCTCGATGGTTTCCGACCACAGCTTGGCGATGGAGCCAGCCGTGTGCAGCGCCATGCCCAGCACGCCGGCGAAGGGGCCGAGCCCGACGGCGGCGACGAAGATCAGCGCGAAGACGAAGCTGTCGATGCCGCGCAGGATGTTGAGCAGGCCGCGCGCCGGATGGTAGAGCAGCGCCCCGGGGGCGAGGTTGCGCGATGCCAGAAGGCAGAGCGGCAGGGCGAGCAAGGCGCCGAAGCTCGTGCCCACGGTCGCCATGGCGAGCGTTTCCACGGCCCGGCGCAGAAGGATCGGCGCTTCCGAGAGATCGGGCGGCCAGGCCCGCGCCGCCCAGGCAGCAAGGCGCGGCAATCCTTCCCAGAGGCGCAGCGGGCTGACTTCGGAGAAGCGCAGGCAGGCGATATAGAAGCCGACCGCGAGCAGCAGAAGGAGAACGAAGCGAAGGCGGCCGGCCAGGCTTCTCGCCGTGGCCGGCCGCGCGATCGGTGCCGTGGTCACGGTCCGGCTACTTGGCGGCGGTGCGTGCCTTGAGCCGGCCGACGGCGATGCCGGCATCCTCGATCAGCCGGTAGGCCGAATGATCGGAGGCGACCCAGCCGGTGTAGCGCGGCGGCATCAGAGTGAGCGCCTGCTCCTCGGTGATGGCGACGGCAGCGGCCTGCAACTGCTTCTTGATCGCCGCATCGAAACCCTTGCGTACCACCAGCGGATCGTTCGGCAGCGGATCGGACTGCCATACGATTTTCACCTGGTCGGCGCGGATATTGCCGCGATCGATGAAGCCGTTCAGGTTGCGGTCGAAGTCGCTGCCGAGGTCGGTCTGGCCATTGATCACGGAGACGACCTGCGCCGCATGCGAGGCGCCGTCCCGATACTGGAAATAGGTCTTCGGGTCGATGCCGTTCAGCTTGAACCAGTAGGTCGGGATCAGCCAGCCCGAGGTAGAGCCCACGTCGGCGAGGGTGAGGCGCAAGCCTTTCGCGTCCTCCGGCCAGCGTTCGAGCTTCTGCTCGGCGCGGGCGACGATGATCGAATGATAGGTCGGCTTGCCGTCGTACTTGACGGTGGCGATGGCTTCCGCGCCGCCCTCGGCGCGGGCCAGCACATAGCCCCAGGGGCCCATCCAGGCGACATCCGCCTGGCCGGTCGCGAGCGCGATGGAGATGCCGGCCCAGTCGTTGGTCACCACCAGCTCGAAATCGCGGCCGACCTGCGCGGCGAGATGGCGGAAGAAGGGCTCGTAGGCCGTGCGCGTGTCGGTCGGCGTGGGAAGGAACGGTCCCACCGCCATGCGCAGCTTTTCCTGCGCGGCGGCCGGGCCGGCCAGCAGGAACAGGGTAGCCAGGGCGGCGCAGGCACGACGGGAGGAAGCGAGGAACGAGCGCATGCGATAGGGTCCGGTCCGCTGTTGAAACGTGCGTCCCGGAATGGCTAGCAACCGCCCTGTAAGCGGGCGAATCAACTAACGGTGAAACCAGCGCGATGAGGTGACCGATGCCCGTGTACGCAGGCTCAGGGCACGACCGGCGTAGGTCTGGGCAGCGGCATGCCGAGTTCGGCCATGACCTCGCGCAGCAGGTCGGGGTAGTCGGTGATGATGCCGTCCACGCCCCGTTCGATGAGCGCCTTCATGTCGCGCTTCTCGTTCACCGTCCAGACGATCACCTTGATCCCGAGTTCCCGGGCAGTCCTGATGTCGTCGTCGGTCAGGTTGCGGAAGAACGGAGACCAGATCGCTCCGCCCGCCGCCTTGACCATGCGCGGCGCCGAGCCGCCATGGTCCTTCAACTCGAATCCCGCGAGCCAGGGCGAGCCCGGCTGCAGGGTCCGGCCGGAGGAGAGATAGGCCGTGGGAATTTCCGGTGCGAGCTTCTGCGATATCTGCAGCACGCGCCAGTCGAAGGACTGGATGTTGGCGCGCCCGGCGAGGCCCGCCTCGCGGATCGCCTTCACGGTCGCCGCCGTGAAGGCGTCCGGCGATGCGGTCTGGTCGGGCTCCAGCGGCGAGATCTTGATCTCGATGTTGAAGCGCACCGTCTCGTTGCCGCTGCGCCGGGCGAGCTCGAACACATCCGAGAGCCTCGGCATGACCAGCCCGTCCATCGGCTGCTGGCGGCTGAACTGCTTGTAGGTCGGGTCGTCCGGATTGATGCGCCCGACATCGTATTTCTTCAGTTCCTTGTAGCTCATGTGCCAGATCGGCGGCGCCGTCTCGGCGAGGAAGGCCCCCTGATAGCGCGTCAGCTTGGGCAAGGGCGCCGGATCGTGCGCCACCACCAGCACGCCATCCCTGGTCATGCCGAGATCGAGTTCCAGCGTATCGACGCCGAGCGAGAGGGCATGGGCGAAAGCCGGGATTGTGTTCTCCGGCATCAGCCCGCGGGCGCCGCGATGGCCCTGCAGGTCGAAGGCGTGGGCGAAGGAAGGGGCCAGGGCGAGCAGAAGCGCGCCGGCGAGGCGGGAAAAGGGACGTCCGGTCGGTTTTGACATCGCGTTTTTCGATCCTTGCAAGCGCCGTGTCCTATCTGCCGTGCCGGCCATGGCGGCGCGGCCGTTTCGGGGCGGAGCGCAGGCGCCGGCGTTCTTCCTGGCTCGCCGCGCGACCCTGACCGGGCAGCAGCTCGAAACGCAGGCCGCCGGAGACCGGCGCCGCCTCCACCAGGCGAACCTCTACCTGATCGCCAAGCTGGTGCACAATACCTGTCCGCTGGCCGACAAGGGCGTGGTGGCCCTCGTCATGGACGTAGAAGTCGCCGGGCAGGCTCGAGACTGGCACCAGCCCGTCGGCGCCGGTCTCGTCCAGTTTCACGAACAGGCCGAAGCGGGTCACGCCGGAGACGCGGCCACGGAAGGTGGCGCCGATGCGTTCGGCCAGGAAAGCGGCGGCGAAACGGTCGAGCGCATCGCGTTCCGCCACCATCGCGCGCCGTTCCGCCTGCGAGATCAACCCGGCGGTTTCCTCGAAATGCGCGCGGTCGAATTCCGAAAGCCCGCCCTCTCCAAAGCCGCCGCCGCTCACCAGTGCCCGATGCACGAGCAGATCGGCATAGCGGCGGATCGGCGAGGTGAAATGCGCGTATCTGGCCAGATTGAGGCCGAAATGTCCCAGATTGTCCGGGCTGTAGATCGCCTGCATCTGGCTGCGCAGGATGACTTCGTTGACCAACTGGGCCTGGGGTGTGCTCGCGGCACGGGAAAGGATCTGGTTGAAATGCTGCGGCTTGAGATTCTGGCCTCGCGCCAGTTTCAGGCCCAGCGTGTCGAGAAACTGGCGCAGGGCTTCGAGCTTGTCGAGGCTCGGCGGCTCGTGCACCCGGTACATGCAGGGCTGGCGGAAGCCTTCCAGCGTCTCCGCCGCGCAGACATTGGCGAGGATCATGAACTCTTCGATCAGACGGTGCGATTCGAAGCGCTCGCGCGGCCTGACCGCCTCGATGAAGCCATCCTCGCCGAGCACGATCTTGCGCTCCGGCAGGTCGATGGCGAGCGGCTGGCGCTTCTCGCGCGCCCGGCAGACCGCCTCGTAGGCGCCGTAGAGCGGCCCGATCACCTCCTCCATCAGGCTCGCCGCGGCGCGGTCGGGCGCCCCGTCGATGGCGCGCTGCACCTGGCCGTATTCCAGCGATGCCTTCGACTTCATCATGGCGCGGGCGAAGCGATGGCGGATCTTCCGCCCCTCGCGGTCGAACCACATATGCACCGCGATGCAGGCGCGCGACTTGCCGGCGACCAGCGAGCAGAGGTCGGCGGAGAGCTTTTCCGGCAGCATCGGCACGACCCGGTCGGGGAAATAGACCGAATTGCCGCGCCGACGCGCCTCGCGGTCGAGCGCGCTGCCCGGGCGCACGTACCAGGAAACGTCGGCGATGGCGACGACGACATGCCAACCGCCTTCGTTGCGCGGCGAAGTGTCCGGCTCGGCGAAGACCGCGTCGTCATGGTCGCGCGCATCCTCGGGATCGATGGTGACCAGCGGCAGCGCGCGCAGGTCCTCCCGCTTGCCGATCCGCACTGCTTTGGCCGCCTCGGCCTCGGCCAGTGCCTCTTCGGGAAAGCGGGTCGGGATGCCGTGCTGGTGCACCGCCATCAGGCTGAGCGAGCGCGCCTCGCCGATGCGTCCCAGGCGCTGGAGGATGCGCGCGCGGCGCAAGCCATGGGTTCGGCCGGGCAGCGCTTCCGCCAGCACGACCTCGCCGGAAAGCGCGCCCTGGGAATGGGGAATGTCCACCACCAGTTCGTCGCGCGTGCGCTTGTCCGCCGGCTCGATCCGGCCATCGCGCCCCAGATGGCGATATACGCCGACGATATGCTCGGGTGCGGCCTGCAGGCGGCGAATGAGCTTGCCCTGATAGAGGCCGTCGCGAATCTTCCCGACACGCGCCAGCACCCGGTCGCCGGTCGCAAGCGCCGGCTGGCCCGGGCCGACCGGCGCCATCAGTACGCGGGGCGGGGCATCCTCCGAACGCCAGTTGGCCGGCCGCGCCACCAGTTCGCCATCGAGATCGGTATCGGCGATGTCGAGAAGCACGACCTCAGGCAGTTCGCCGCCGGGCACGAGCCGACGCCCGCGCCCGCGCTCCACCTCGCCCGCGCCGGCGAGTTCGCGCAGCATCGCCTTGAGCCGGATCTTGTCCGGTCCCTTCAGCCCGAAGGCGCGGGCGATTTCGCGTTTGCCGACCTTGCCCTTCTGCTCCCGCACGAAGTCGAGGAGTTGCTCCTTGCTGGGGAAGGCCGGCTGCTTCTTCTTCTTCTTCTTCTTGCTGGCGTCGGGGGCCTTGCTCACGCGGCGACGTCATCCACCGGCTTGCCGGCCCGCTTGCGGCCTTTGGCCGGCTTCTTCTTTGCTTTCGTCTTTGCCTTCGTCGCCTTGGCAGCCGGTTCCTTCGCGGCCGGCGCCTTCGCCGTGGCCCGGGAGGCTTTCGCGGTCCTGCCCCCCGCCTTCTTCTTTACCGGCCCCTTGGCCCGGCGCTCGCCGAGCAGGGCGAGGGCGGTCGTCATGTCGAGGTTCTCGGGCACGATGTCGCGTGGCAAGGTGGCATTGACGCCATCATGCGTGACATAGGGGCCGTAGCGTCCGGACATCAGCCGCACCGGCTGCCCGTCATCGGGATGGGCGCCCAGTTCGCGCAGCGGCTCCGGGCCGCGTCGCCGGGCCGGTCCCTTGGCCGCCGCCTCGGCGATCAGCGTCACCGCGCGGTTCAGGCCGATCTCGATCGCCTCTTCGGCGGAAGCGAGGCGCGTGTACCTGCCGTCATACTTGAGATATGCCCCGTAAGGCCCTCTGCCGGCAATGATTTCCTTGCCGGACTCAGGATGGATGCCGACCGTGCGGGGCAGGGCGAGCAGGCGCAGCGCCTGTTCGAGCGTGACGGCATCCGCTGGCATGTCCTTGGGCAGCGAGGCGCGTTTCGGCTTGCCGCCATCTTCCGCTTCGTCGCCAAGCTGGACATAGAGTCCGAAGCGGCCGCCGCGCAGGGTGACGGGCAAGCCGCTCTCCGGGTCGTGGCCGAGCAGCCGCGGCCCATCCAGCGTCACCGTGGCGCCGTCGCCTTCGCCGGCCACGCCGAGCGGCCGCGTGTGGCGGCAGTCGGGATAGTTCGAGCAGCCGATGAACGCGCCGGACTTGCCGAGCTTGATGCCGAGCCTGCCGTGTGCGCAGGATGGGCAGGCACGCGGGTCCTTGCCATCCTCGCGGGCGGGAAAGAAATGCGGCCCAAGCGCCTCGTCGATCGCCGCCACGACGGCGCCGCGCTGGCCGATCAGCCGGTCCAGCTCGCCGATCGCTTCCTTGACCGGCGGCAGGTCCGGCCGCGACAGGTCTGCATGATCGTCGAGCCGGGTGAAGCGCAGCCAGAATTCGCGCAGAACCTGTTTCCAGTCGGCGCGCCGCTCGGTGATCTCGTCGAGCTGCTCCTCCAGGCCGGCGGTGAAATCGTAGGCGAAGAAGCGCTCGAAATAGAGGGTCAGGAACGCCGTCACCAGGCGGCCGCTATCCTCCGGCGTGAAACGCTTGTTCTCCAGGCGCACATAGCCACGGTCCTGCAGGACCGAGAGTATGGTGGCGTAGGTCGAGGGCCGGCCGATGCCCAGTTCTTCCAGCCGCTTGACCAGGCTCGCCTCGGAATAGCGCGGGGGCGGCTCGGTGAAATGCTGCTCCGGCCGGACCCGCTCGATGCCGACGCCCTGGCCTGCCGCCATGCGCGGCAGGCGGCGGGCATCCTCGTCGTCGCCGGCCATGGGCTGGTCGTCGCGGCCCTCCTCGTAGAGCCTGAGAAAGCCGGGGAACAGCAGCACGCTACCCGAGGCGCGCAGGGCGATATCGCCGGCCTCCGACACGATCTCGACGCTGGTCCGCTCCAGCCTTGCCGCCTCCATCTGGCAGGCGACGGCGCGCTTCCAGATCAGTTCGTAGAGCCGGAGCTGGGTGGGATCGAGATAGCGCGCAAGATCCTCGGGCCGGCGCCGGACGTCGGTCGGCCGGATCGCCTCGTGCGCCTCCTGAGCGTTCTTCTGCTTGCTCTTGTAGATGCGCGGGGCGTCGGGGAGATAGTTCGCGCCATGATCCTCGGCGATGACCGAACGGATTGCCGCGACCGCTTCGCCGGCCATCTGCAGGCCATCGGTCCGCATGTAGGTGATCAGCCCGACGGTCTCGCCGCCGAGATCGACACCTTCATAGAGACGCTGGGCGATCTGCATGGTGAGCTTCGCGGAAAGGCCGAGCTTGCGCGAGGCTTCCTGCTGCAGGGTCGAAGTGGTGAAGGGCGGGAAGGGGAAGCGCCGCGCCGGCTTGGTCTGCACCTCGGCGACGCGGAACCGGGCGGCGCGGATGCGGCCGGCGGCAGCCTCCGCGCTGCCCTGCTCGGCGAGGTCGAACTTCTCCAGCTTGCGCCCGTCGAGCTGGACCAGACGGGCGGCGAAAGGCTCCCGCGCCTCGGTCAGGCAGTCGACCTCGATGCTCCAGTATTCCTGCGCCCGAAAGGCTTCGATCTCCATCTCCCGCTCGCAGATCAGGCGCAGCGCCACCGACTGCACGCGGCCGGCCGAACGGGCGCCAGGCAGCTTGCGCCACAGCACAGGCGAGAGGGTGAAGCCCACCAGATAGTCGAGCGCGCGCCGCGCCTGCTGCGCGTTGATCAGGTCCATGTCGAGATCGCGCGGATGCTTCATCGCGTCCAGCACCGCGCTCCTGGTGATCTCGTTGAAGACCACGCGCCTGACCGGTACGCCCTTGACGGCCTTCTTCTCCTGGAGCACCTGCAGGACGTGCCAGGAAATCGCCTCGCCTTCCCGGTCCGGGTCGGTTGCGAGGAAAAGATTCTCAGCGCCCTTGACGGCCTTGGCGATGTCGGAGAGGCGCTTCGCGGACTTCGAGTCGACCTCGTAGGTCATGGCGAAATCCTCGTCCGGCCGCACCGAACCGTCTTTCGGCGGCAGGTCGCGAACATGGCCAAAGGACGCCAATACCTCGTACCCCGGACCAAGATATTTCTTTATTGTCTTGGCCTTAGCGGGGGATTCCACGACGACGACATGCATCGTTCGAAACGCCTTCAATGGGACCGCAAGAGCGCAGCAACATGATGAAAGACGTCCGCACTGTCAAATCCGGCAGGTGCGACCGCGGCCCGGTCTGGGCCTTCATTCCTTGCCGCGCCGATCAGGTCCGGGGCGGTTCCTCGGTTCGAATCGCCACCCGGCCGCCCGGCTGACGCTCGAGCCTCCCGGCCAGTTCCAGCTCGATCAGCACCGTCTGAAGGACACCGGGCGAAAGGGCGCACTGGCGCGCCAGCTCGTCGACCTCGACGGGCACCGGCGACAGGGCAGCGAGGATGCGCGCGCGTCCGTCGGCCAGTTCGGCCTCGCCCGGCGGCTGTGGCGGCGGAGCCGGATCGCGGCCCGGAGGTTCGGCCAGATCCGGCAGCCCGGCGAGGAGCGCCAGCACATCCTCGGCACTCTCCACCAGGGCGGCACCGGTGCGGATCAGGTCGTTACCGCCGCGTGCCCGCGGATCGAGCGGGGACCCCGGAACCGCCATCACTTCGCGGCCCTGCTCGGCGGCAAGCCGGGCGGTGATGAGCGAGCCGGACTTCAGTGCCGCCTCCACCACCACTACGGCGCGGGCCATGCCGGAGACCAGGCGGTTGCGCCGTGGAAAGTGCCGTGCCAGCGGTTCCGTGCCGGGCGGCAACTCGGCCAGCAGCAGGCCCTGTTCGGCGATTGCCTGCTGCAAGTCACGGTTCTCCGGCGGATAGAAGACGTCGATGCCGCCCGCCACGGCGGCGATGGTGCCGGTGGCGAGAGCGCCGCGGTGCGCCGCCGTGTCGATCCCGCGGGCGAGGCCGGACGCCACGGCGATGCCGGCGGCGCCGAGCCGCGCCGCCATCTCCCGCGCCAGGCGGACGCCAGCCGCCGAGGCATTGCGAGCCCCGACCATGGCCACCACCGGCCGTGCCGCCAGGGCGGAGTGACCCTGCGCGCCAAGCAGCGGCGGGGCATCGTCGATCTGGGCGAGGAGCGGGGGATAGTCCGGCTCGCAGACGCCGATCAGGCGCGCGCCGAGCCTTGCCAGTGCCGCCAGTTCGCGCTCCGCCTCGGCGCGGGTGGCGATGCGGATGCCCGCGCGGCGCCCGCCGCGGCGGGCCAGTTCCGGCAGCGCCTCGAGCGCCGCCGCCGCGCTGCCGAAGCGGCGCAGCAATTCATGGAAGGTGATCGGCCCGACATTCTCCGAGCGGATCAGCCGGAGCCAGTCCAGGCGTTCGGCGGAAGTGAGCGCGCGCGTCCCTCGCTGCATGGCGCGAGGCTGGACGATCCCTCGTGGCGACGGCAAAGGAAATGCGCGGCGCACACGGAAGTTTGATCGCCAGTACGCGGGTTGCCAGCCGGCGGGGTGGCGAGCCGGTGCTACTTGGCGGCGGTCGCCTCGGCATGGATGCCGGCGCCATTCACCAGCGGCTTGGCGTTGCGGCAGCGCAGGATGGAGAACAGGCCGATGGGCGGCGCCTTGTCGATGCCCTGCACCTCGAGCGTGCCATGGGCGAGGAAAGGGCCGAGTTCGAAATCGGGATGCCAACCCAGTTTGTGCGAGAGCCTGGCCAGACGCCGGGCGATGTCTCCCTTGAGGCTGCCGCGCGGCGCGGCGAAATGGTTGACGATCAGGATCAGTCCGTCCGGCTTGCAGACGCGCTGCATCTCGCGCATCAGCCGTTCGGGATGGGGCACCACGGAGGCCACGTACATGGCGCAGACGGTGTCGAAGGAATTGTCGGGAAAGCTCAGATTCTCGGCATCCATCTCGAGCAGGTCCTCGACATTGGAAAGGCCGAGTTCGTTCACGCGGCGGCGGGCGATGTCGAGCATGTCGCGCGAGATGTCGATGCCGGTGATCTTCAGGTCGGGCCGATACTGCGGCAGCGAAAGTCCGGTGCCGACCCCGATCTCGAGGACCCGGCCATGCGCGATACGGTTCGCCAGCTTGACCGTGCGCTGCCGTCCCGGGCTGAGCAGCACGCCGAAGATGGCGTCGTAGTAAGGCGCATGACGGCGATAGGCGTCCTTGACCGCTTGCAGGTCCATCGACCGTGCCTTTCTGCTGATGGACCCGACAGCAAGCGCCTCAGGCGGTGAACGCCTGGATGCCTGTGATGGCTCGTCCGAGGATAAGGGCGTGGACATCGTGCGTGCCCTCGTAGGTGTTGACTGCTTCGAGATTCATGACATGGCGGATCACGTGATATTCGTCCGAGATCCCGTTGCCGCCATGCATGTCCCGGGCGACGCGGGCGATTTCGAGGGCTTTGCCGCAATTGTTGCGCTTGATGAGGGAAATCATCTCGGGCGCGGCGCGATCCTGGTCGCGCAACCGGCCGACGCGAAGGCAGGCCTGCAGGCCAAGCGCAATCTCCGTCTGCATGTTCGCGAGTTTGAGCTGGACGATCTGGTTGGCGGCGAGCGGCCGGCCGAACTGCTTGCGCTCCATCGTATAGCGGCGCGCCGCGTCGAAGCAGAACTCGGCGGCGCCCATCGAACCCCAGGCGATGCCGTAGCGGGCGCTGTTCAGGCAGCCGAAGGGCCCCTTCAGGCCGCTGACATTGGGCAGCAGGTTCTCTTCCGGCACCTCGACATCGTCCATGACGATCTCGCCGGTGACCGAAGCGCGCAGGCTGAACTTGCCCTCGATCTTCGGCGCCGAGAGCCCCTTCATGCCCTTCTCGAGCACGAAGCCGCGGATCACGCCGTCGTCGGTCTTGGCCCAGACCACGAAGACGTCGGCGATGGGCGAATTGGTGATCCACATCTTGGCGCCGGAAAGGACGTAGCCGCCGGGCGCCTTGCGCGCGCGGGTCTTCATGCCGCCGGGATCGGATCCATGATCGGGTTCTGTCAGGCCGAAGCAGCCGACCCATTCGCCGGTGGCGAGCTTCGGCAGATATTTCTGGCGCTGCTCTTCGGTGCCATAGGCATTGATCGGGTGCATGACCAGGCTCGACTGCACGCTCATCATTGAGCGGTAGCCGCTGTCCACCCGTTCTACCTCGCGGGCGATCAGGCCGTAGGACACATAGTTCACCCCGGCGCAGCCATAGCCCTGGATGGTGGAGCCCAGCAAGCCAAGCCCGCCCATCTCGCGGAAGACCGAACGGTCGACCGTCTCGTGGCGATGGGCCTCGCGTACCCGCGGCAGGAGCTGGTTCTGGCAATAGTCCCGGGCGGAGTCCCGGATCATCCGTTCGTCCTCGGTAAGCTGGTCGTCGAGGAGGAAGGGATCGTCCCACGCGAACGAGGCACGTTCGGCGTGCTTCGTCCTGCTGGCGGGGGCGGGGCTCGCACTCATTGTGAAACTCCTTAAGTCCAGCTTGGCAGGATAGTTGGCAAGTCCCCGGGAATAAAGGGGGCAATCGACGACCCGGTCCGAACGCGACGGCGTCCGGTCCGGGCCCGGCTTGTCAGGAGGGGATAACCGCTGTGGTCTCGATCTCGACCTTGGCGCGGTCCTCCAGCAGCGCCGAAACCTGGACCAGGGTCATGGCAGGGAAATGCCGGCCGATATGCCGCCGGTAGGCGGCTCCGATCTCGGCCCGGGCCGCCAGATACTCCTTCTTGTCCGTCACGTACCAGGTCATGCGCACGATATGTTCCGGTCCGGCACCGGCCAGCCTGAGCACTTCGATGGTGTTGGCGAGGGCCTGCGCGGCCTGGGCGCCCAGGGCGTCGCTCTCGAATTCCCCGGCGGCATTCCATCCGATCTGCCCGGCGACGAAGACCTGCCGTCCCTCGGCGAGGACGCCGTTGGAATAGCCCTTGGGCGGCGCCCAGGCGTCGGGATTGAGGAATTGCATTTGTCGCCTCCGGTCTTCTCAGTAACACTGCAGTTCGACTTGCGTCTTGTAGATCGAAACCGGGCGGCGGACAACACGATGACGCGCGAAATCCTCTTCGAGTTCCGGCAAATCGGTTCCAGCCTGCGTGTCGCGGCCCTCGATGCCGAAAGCGGGCTCGAAGTGACCCTTGTCGGGCCGGCCGGTGCCGGCGAGGAAGCGCTGAAGCGGCTCGCCATCCGCAAGCTCGAATATGTGCGCCGGAAAAAGTCGTCGGCCGGCCGGACGGGGGAGGGCCGCAAGGCCGGTTCGGAATGAATGCGCTTGCGGCGGCACGAAGCGCCAGCCTATTCTCCGGCCAATGAAAACGACAGGGAGGCTGGCCGTCGTCAGGTGCCGGCGGGTCCGAACGCGGACCGGACGCAGGTGCCCGGCCAGTCGACAGGGACTGGAAGGATCCTGGACGGCCTGACGCATGGAGTATTTCACCCAGCAGCTCATCAACGGGCTCACGCTCGGCAGCATCTACGGGCTGATCGCCATCGGCTATACGATGGTGTACGGCATCGTCGGCATGATCAATTTCGCGCACGGCGAGATCTACATGATCGGTGCCTTCATCGGCATCATCACCTTCTCGCTGCTCGGCGCCGTAGGCATCACCTGGGTGCCGCTCGCCATACTTCTCGTGCTCATCGTGTCCATGTTCTTCACGGCCGTGCATGGCTGGGCGGTAGAACGCATCGCCTACCGGCCGCTGCGCGGTTCGTTCCGCCTGGCGCCGCTCATTTCCGCCATCGGCATGTCGATCGCTTTGCAGAACTACGTGCAGATCATCCAGGGCGCCAGGATCAAGCCGATGCAGCCGGTGACCCGCGGCAATATCCCGCTCATGGAAGCGAACGGCTTCCAGGTCAATATCAGTTATCTCCAGATCATCATCATCGTGCTGACCATCGCCCTGATGGCGGTCTTCTCGCTGATCATCGCCCGGACGGCGCTCGGGCGCTCGCAGCGGGCCTGCGAGCAGGACCGGACCATGGCATCCCTGCTCGGCGTCAATGTCGACCGAACGATCTCGCTCACCTTCGTCATGGGTGCGGCGCTGGCTGCGGTTGCCGGCGTGATGGTGACGATGTATTACGGCGTCATTGACTTCTTCATCGGCTTTCTGGCCGGCCTCAAGGCATTCACTGCGGCGGTGCTGGGCGGCATCGGTTCGCTGCCCGGCGCCATGCTTGGCGGCATGCTGATCGGCCTCATCGAGGCTTTCTGGTCCGCCTATTTCTCGATCGAATACAAGGATGTGGCAGTATTCGGCATCCTGGTGGTCGTGCTGATCTTCCTGCCGACCGGACTGCTCGGCAAGCCGGAAGTCGAGAAGGTCTGAGCGATGGCTGAAGCAACCCTGCCGGGGGTACGGGAGGACAGTCCGCTCGTCGCCCTGCTGAAGGATGCCGGCATCGCCGCCGCCATTGCCTTCCTCCTCGCCTTGCCGCTGATGGGGTTCCAGACACTGGACAGCGGCACCACGGTGGAGCTGCAGTACCGATTTCACTGGGTCGCCATCGCCACCGTCGGCGTCTTCTTCGGGCGCATCGTTTTCACGCTGCTTTACCGGCGCGCCGGTGCGGCCCGCTCGAAGGCGCCCGGCATCGTCGGCCAGGGCATGGCCCGGGTCGGCGAGGGGCTCGGCCGCTTTCTCGTGCCGGCCTTCATCCTGTTCGCGCTGATCCTGCCCTTCCTGCCCTTCGCCGACCGGCGCGAGATCGACCTCGCCACCTACGTCCTGATCTATGTGATGCTCGGCTGGGGCCTCAATATCGTGGTCGGGCTGGCCGGGCTGCTCGATCTCGGCTACGTCGCCTTCTATGCCATCGGCGCCTATTCCTACGCCCTGCTGGCCAAGACCTTCGGTTTCAGCTTCTGGCTCTGCCTGCCGCTGGCCGGCATCCTGGCCGCCTTTCTCGGCATCCTGCTGGGCTTTCCGGTCCTGCGGCTGCGCGGCGACTATCTCGCCATCGTCACGCTGGGCTTCGGCGAGATCATCCGCGTCATCCTGGTGAACTGGCAGCCGGTGACCGGCGGGCCGAACGGCATTTCCGGCGTGCCGCGGCCGACCTTCTTCGGCCTGCCCTTCACCAACGATCCGGCGGAGGGCGAGACCGCGTTCCATGAGTTCTTCAACCTGGATTTTGCCAGCCTGCACCGGTTCATCTTCCTTTATTACGTCATCCTCGCACTGGTGCTGGTCACCAACGCGGTCACGCTGCGCCTGCGCAAGATGCCGATCGGCCGGGCCTGGGAGGCGCTGCGGGAGGACGAGATCGCCTGCCGCTCGCTCGGCATCAACCCGACCAACACCAAGCTCACCGCATTCGCCATCGGCGCCATGTTCGGCGGCTTCGCCGGCAGCTTCTTCGCGACCCGGCAGGGCTTCATCAGTCCGGAAAGCTTCACTTTCATCGAATCCGCAGTCATTCTCGCCATCGTCGTGCTGGGCGGCATGGGCAGCCAGGCAGGCGTCGTTGTGGCGACGCTCTTTCTCGTCCTGCTGCCCGAACTGGCGCGCGAGTTCGCCCAGTTCCGCATGCTGATCTTCGGTGCGGCCATGGTGCTGATCATGGTCTGGCGGCCGCAGGGGTTGCTCGCGCATCGGGCACCCACCGTCTCGCTCGGTCCGGGGAGCGGAGGCGCGCGATGAGCGGGCTCGCGGAGGGGACGCTGCTTCAGGTCGAGCATCTCAGCATGCGTTTCGGCGGCCTGCTTGCCGTCGACGACGTCTCGTTCGAGGCGCGGACCGGCGAGATTACCGGCGTGATCGGGCCGAACGGCGCGGGCAAGACCACGGTCTTCAACTGCCTGACCGGTTTCTACAAGCCGACCCATGGCCGCCTGTCGCTGCACCGCGAGGGGGAGATCTATCTGCTCGAGCAGATGGAGGGTCACAAGATCGCCCAGGATGCACGGGTCGCACGGACGTTCCAGAACATCCGCCTGTTCCCGCGCATGTCGGTGCTCGAGAACCTGATGGTGGCCCAGCACAACCGGCTCATGGTCGCGTCGGGCTACACCTTCCTTGGCCTGTTCGGCGCGCCGTCCTATCTGCGGGCGGAACGTGAGGCGCTCGATCTCTGCCGGTACTGGCTGGACCGGATCGGTCTCGCCGAATTCGCCGACGATCAGGCCGGCAGCCTGCCATATGGCGACCAGCGCCGGCTGGAGATCGCCCGGGCGATGTGCACGCGGCCGGTGCTGCTCTGCCTCGACGAGCCCGCCGCCGGCCTCAATCCGCGCGAGTCCGCCGAACTTTCGGAACTTCTGGTCGCGATCCGGGACGGGGCCGGATCGGACGGGCAGAAGATCGGCGTGCTGCTCATCGAGCATGACATGAGCGTGGTGATGCGCATTTCCGATCACGTCGTGGTGCTCGATTATGGCCGCAAGATCTCCGACGGCAGCGCGGAGGAGGTGCGCGGCGATCCGAACGTGATCCGCGCCTATCTGGGGGAAGAGGAGGACGAGGAACTGCCGCCGGAAGTGGTGGCCGACCTCACCCAGCATGGTGGCGAGACGAGGCCCTGATGCTGCGGCTTTCCGGAGTTCACACATTCTATGGTCGCATCGAAGCCCTGCGCGGCGTCGACCTCACGGTCGAGGAAGGCGAGATCGTGACCCTGATCGGCGCCAACGGCGCCGGCAAGTCGACGCTGCTCATGACCATTTGCGGCAATCCGCGTGCGCGCCGTGGCGAGGTGCGCTTCGAGGGGCGCGATATCACGCAAATGCCGACGCACGACATCGTCAAGCTCGGCATCGCCCAGTCGCCGGAGGGACGGCGGATCTTCCCGCGCATGTCGGTGATCGAGAATCTGAAGATGGGCGCGCAGAATTTCGGCCTCGCCCATTTCGACGAGGATCTCGATCGCATATTCCGCCTGTTCCCCATCCTCAAGGACCGTCAGTCGCAGCGCGGCGGCACCCTCTCGGGCGGGCAGCAGCAGATGCTGGCGATCGCCCGCGCCCTGATGAGCCGGCCGCGACTGCTGCTCCTCGACGAACCCTCGCTCGGCCTGGCGCCGCTGGTGGTCAAGCAGATCTTTGAAACCATCCGCGAAATCAACCAGCGCCAGCGGGTCACCGTGCTGCTGGTGGAGCAGAACGCCTATCACGCCTTGCGGCTCGCCCATCGCGGCTATGTGCTGGTGAACGGCCGCATCTCGATGAGCGGCTCGGGCGCCGAATTGCTGGCCAACCCCGAGGTGCGCGCCGCCTATCTGGAGGGTGGTCATGTCTGACTGGCTTGGCTCATCGCCCGGCGTCTTCATCGGCCTGACGGTGATCCTGTTCGGCGCGGCGGCCTTCATGACCGGGCGCGCCATCGCGATCACATGGCGCCCGTCCTGGCAGCTCTATCCCTACGGCCTGCTGCTTGGACTGACCAACCGCTTCTTCTGCTTCGCGCTGTTCGAGGAAGACCTGCTTTCGGTCGGCGGCTTCATCCTGGACACGCTGGTCATCCTCGCCATTGGAACGTTCGCATACAAAGTGACCCGGGCCTACAAGATGGTGAACCAGTATCCCTGGCTTTACGAAAGGGCGGGGCTGTTCGGCTGGCGCGAGCGCGCGGGGTCGTGACCGCCGTGCCGGTATTCGTTGATGATGGCCGGTTTGCACCCTAAAATCCCGGCCGAGACCGTCGCCGGGCCAAACCGTTCGGCGCCGGACGGAGGACTTTGCGAGGAAGCGTCTGCAAATGCCGCCCGGTCGTCCAAGCCGGGCCGCTAACTCAACCAAACAGGAGGCAATCGATGCGTAAATTCTCCCTCGGCCTGCTTGCTGCGACGGCGGTGGTCGCGCTCGGCGCGACCGGCGCCATGGCGCAGATCAAGATAGCGCTCAACGGGCCGCTGACGGGGCAGCTTGCGAGCTTCGGCGAGCAAATGAGGCGCGGCGCCGAAATGGCGGTCAAGGATCTCAACGACAAGGGCGGCATCAACGGCCAGAAGCTGTCCATCGTCTTTGGCGACGACCAGTGCGACCCGAAGCAGGCGGTCTCGGTCGCCAACAATGCGGTCAAGGAGAAGGTCGCGGTGGTGATCGGGCATTTCTGCTCCGGCTCCTCGATCCCCGCCTCTGACGTTTATAAGGAGGAGGGCATCCTGCAGATCTCGCCCGCCTCCACCAACCCGACCTTCACCGAGCGCGGCTACAAGAACACCTTCCGCGTCTGCGGCCGCGACGATCAGCAGGGCCAGGTAGCCGGCGACTTCATCGCCTCGCGCTACAAGGGCAAGAAAGTGGCGGTCGTCCACGACAAGACCGCCTACGGCAAGGGTCTGGCGGACGAGACCAAGAAGCGGCTCAACGGCACGCACAAGATCCAGGAAGTGCTCTACGAGGCGATCACGGCCGGCGAAAAGGACTATTCGGCGCTGGTCTCGAAGCTGAAGCAGGCCGCTGTCGACGTGATCTATTTCGGCGGCTACCATCCGGAGGCCGGCCTGATCGTGCGCCAGGCCCGCGAGCAGGGGCTCAATGCCCGCTTCATTTCCGGCGATGCCCTGGTCGACAAGCAGTTCTGGTCCATCGCGGGCGCATCCGGGACGGGCACCCTGATGACCTTCGACGCCGATCCGCGCAAGAACGCGGTGGCCAAGGAAGTCGTCGACAAGTTCAAGGCGCAGGGCTACGACCCCGAGGGCTACACCCTCTATACCTACGCCGCGATCCAGGTTTTCGCCCAGGCAGCGACCGAGGCGAAGTCGGTCAAGTTCGCCGATGTCGAAAAGGTTCTGCGCAGCAAGACCTTCAAGACCGTGCTCGGCGAAACGGCCTTCGACGCGAAGGGCGACGTCAAGTCGCCGGCCTACAAGGTCTATGAGTGGAAAGCCGGCGCCTACGACTACGTGAACTGATATCCGGGGCGAAAGTCACCCTGAAATGGATCGGCCCGGCGGGTGACCGCCGGGCCTTTTTCTTTAACTTTCCTGTTTCCGCGATGCCGGCCGGGCTGCGGATGGCGTCACTTCTGCTTGCCGCCGCCGCGGCCCTTGCGGCCCAGCCCGATATTCTTGGCGAAGGTCGAGCGCTGCTTGGCGTAGTTGGGCGCCACCATTGGATAGTCGGACGGCAGGCCCCATTTCGCCCGGTACTGTTCCGGCGTTATGCCATAGGTGGTGCGCAGATAGCGCTTGAGCATCTTCAGCTTCTTGCCGTCTTCCAGGCAGACGAGGTAATCCGGCGTGATCGATTTCTTCACCGGCACGGCCGGGCGCTGCGCGGGCTCGGCGGTGGGGGCGATCTCGGAATCGAGGCTGGAAAGGCAACTGTAGACCGAACGTATTACCTCGGGAATATTGCCGCCCGGAAGCTGGTTGTTGCTGACATAGGCCGAAACGATTTCCGCCGCCATGCGGAGCAGCTCGACTTTCTCGTCGCCCGAAGGAGTAGACTCGGTCATGTTCGTTGCCCGCGTTTTGACTGTGCATCGACAAATACATGGGATATGTTGATTTGTAAAGACTCACGTCCTATTGCAAAAGAGAATATTTTTTAATTTTTCTTAACAGGAAGATGTTGAACTGAACGTGAGGCGACAACTATGTTCGCGATCAAGTATGCGCTTTCCTCTGTCAATGTAACTACTATTGGTTTTGCATTTCAAACTCGGGTTTATCTCCCAGGTTTTGAAAAATTTCTTTGACCATGGCCTGACCCTCCGTTACCTCCATACCTTGTGGCGCTCTAGCCACTCCCGGCGATATGTGGTACTTGTCCGCTGCGCCGCTGGATGGCCCTTCAACGCCGGAAAATGCCAGACAAGACGATTGCGATCGCCGCCGATCACGCGGGTTTCGAGCTGAAAGCGCTGCTCCGGAAGGAACTGGAGCAGATGGGGATGCACGTGCTCGATCTCGGCACGGACGGTCCGCAATCGGTCGATTATCCGGATTTCGGCCGCAAGCTCGCGGAGACGGTGGCGAGCGGGGCGGCGAGCCGCGGGGTCGTCATCTGCGGCACGGGGATCGGCATGTCGATCGCCGTCAACCGGGTGCCGGGCGTGCGCGCCGCGCTCTGCCATGACGGTCTGTCGGCGCGGCTGGCGCGCCAGCACAACGATGCCAACGTTCTGGCGCTTGGCGCGCGGCTGATCGGGATCGAGACGGCGAAGGACTGTCTCAGGGAATTCATCGGCACGCCGTTCGATGGCGGGCGGCACGCGCAGCGCGTCGCCAAGCTTCGGTAAGCGGCGCTCGGTAGACGGGAAGGAACAGGGTACGATGAGCAAGGCCAGCCACAGCATCGACACGGTTGCCGGCGACTTCTTCGCCCGCGATCTCGCGCGCGACGATCCGGAGGTCCAGTCGGCGCTGGCGAAGGAGCTGACCCGCCAGCGCGACTTCATCGAGCTGATCGCCTCGGAGAACATCGTCAGTCCCGCCGTGCTGGCGGCGCAGGGCTCGGTGCTCACCAACAAGTATGCCGAGGGTTATCCGGGACGTCGTTACTACGGTGGCTGCGAGTATGTGGACATCGCCGAGCAGCTTGCCATCGAGCGGGCGAAGAAGCTGTTCGGCTGCGGCTTCGCCAACGTGCAGCCGCATTCGGGCGCGCAGGCGAACCAGGGCGTCTTCTTCGCGCTGATGAAGCCGGGCGATACCTTCATGGGCCTCAACCTTGCCGCCGGTGGCCATCTCACCCACGGCGCGCCCGTCAACCAGTCGGGCAAGTGGTTCAACGTGGTGAGCTACAACGTGCGCCGCGACGACCATCTCATCGATTTCGACGAAGTGGCGGCGCTGGCCCGCGCGCACCGGCCCAAGGTGATCGTGGCCGGCGGATCGGCCTATCCGCGCATTATCGATTTCGCGCGCTTTCGCGCCATTGCCGACGAGGTTGGCGCCTGGCTCATGGTCGATATGGCGCATTTCGCGGGGCTGGTGGCGGGCGGCGTCCATCCGAGCCCGCTGCCGCACGCCCATGTCGTCACCACGACGACGCACAAGACGCTGCGCGGGCCCCGTGGCGGAATGATCCTGACCAATCACGAGGAACTGGCGAAGAAGATCAATTCCGCCATATTCCCCGGCCTGCAGGGCGGCCCGCTGATGCATGTGATCGCCGCCAAGGCCGTCGCATTCGGCGAGGCGCTGCGCCCGGAATTCGCCGATTATGCGAGGCGCGTGGTCGAGAACGCCAAGGTCCTGTCGGCGACGCTGAAGGAGCGGGGCTTCGACATCGTCTCGGGCGGCACCGACACGCATCTCATGCTGGTCGACCTGCGGCCGAAACGCCTGCAGGGCAATCGGTCGGAAGCGGCGCTCGACCGCACGCACATGACCTGCAACAAGAACGGGATTCCGTTCGATCCGGAGAAGCCCGCGGTAACCTCCGGCATCCGCCTCGGCTCGCCGGCCGGTACGACGCGCGGTTTCGGCACCGGCGAATTTCGCCAGATCGGCGAATGGATTGCGGAGGTCCTTGAAGGGCTCGCCGCGCGGCCGGACGATAACGGCGCGCTCGAAGCGGCGGTGCGCGAGAAGGTGATCGCGCTTTGCCGGCGGTTTCCCGTCTATGCCGGCATGGAGTGAATGACCCGGTAGCGGTCAGTTCGAGGGGTGGAAAGACATGCGCTGTCCGTTTTGCGCCAATGACGATACGCAGGTGAAGGATTCCCGTCCGACGGAGGACAACACGGCGATCCGCCGGCGCCGCTACTGCCCGGCCTGCGGTGCCCGTTTCACGACCTTCGAGCGGATCCAGCTTCGCGAGCTGACGGTGGTCAAGAAGAATGGACAGCGGGTGCCCTTCGACCGGGACAAACTGGCCCGTTCGATCCATATCGCCACGCGCAAGCGTCCGGTGGAGCCGGAGCGCATCGAGCGCATGATCAACGGCATCGTCCGCCGTCTCGAGAGTTCGGGCGAGAGCGAGATCCCCTCCGACACGGTGGGCGAGATGGTGATGGACGCCCTGGCCAACCTCGATCAGGTGGCCTATGTGCGCTTCGCATCGGTCTATCGCAATTTCCGCGAGGCGAAGGACTTCGAGGACTTCGTCGGCAAGCTCGGCGGCGCTCACGATTGAACGGCGCAGGATCCGCCTTCGATCTCGCGAACATGCGCCTGGCGCTCGGCCTGGCGCGGCGCGGGCTCGGGCGAACCTGGCCCAATCCCGCGGTTGGCTGCGTTCTGGTCCGCGATGGCCGGATCGTCGGCCGCGGCCTGACCCAGCCGGGCGGGCGGCCGCATGCCGAGACCATCGCCCTGGCCGGGGCCGGAGCGGCCGCCGCCGGCGCCACCGCCTATGTCAGCCTCGAGCCATGCAGCCATCACGGCCGCACGCCGCCCTGCGCCGATGCGCTGGTCAAGGCCGGGGTGCGGCGCGTGGTCATCGCGCTGGAAGATCCCGACCCGAGGGTGCGCGGCGGCGGACGCGCGGTCCTGCAAAAGGCCGGCATCGCCGTGGAAGAGGGGCTTCTGGTCGACGAGGCGCGGGAGGTCAATGCCGGTTTCATGATGCGGGTGCAAAGCGGCCGGCCGCTGGTCGCGCTCAAGACCGCAAGCAGCCTGGATGGCCGCATCGCCACGGGAGCGGGCGAGAGCCGCTGGATCACCGGACAGCCGGCGCGCGATTTCGGGCACCTGCTGCGCGCGCGCCATGATGCGGTCATGGTCGGTATCGGCACGGCGCTCGCCGACGATCCGGAACTGACCTGCCGCCTGCCGGGCCTCGTCGCGCGCCAGCCGGTGCGCATCGTGCTGGACAGCCAGGCGCGACTGCCGCTCCGCTCCCGGCTGGTGCGTACCGCCGGGGCGGGGCCGGTCTGGCTGCTGCACGGACCGGGCGCGCAGCCGCGGCACCTTGAGGCCCTGCGCCAGGCGGGGATCGAATGCCTCGGGCTGCCGGCGGCCTCCGACGGCCGCGTCGATCTCATGGCGGCCATGCGCGAACTGGGGGCGCGCGGCCTGACGAGCCTGCTGGCGGAGGGCGGCGGGGCCCTGGCGGCCGGGCTTGCCCGTTACGGGCTGATCGACCGGTTGCACTGGTTCCGCGCGGGAATCCTGCTGGGCGGGGACGGTCTGCCGGCGGTTGGCCCGTTCGGTCTCTCCGAACTCGCGCGGGCGCCTGGTTTCCGTTGCGTCAGCCGACGCCGCCTCGGCGAAGATATGCTGGAAAGCTGGTATAGGGCCGGCTAAGAAAAGGACATGTTCACCGGGATCGTCACCGATGTGGGGCGCGTCGTCGCTGTCGAGCGGCGTGGCGACGTCAGATTCCGCATCGCCACCGCTTATGATACCGCCACCATCGAGATCGGCGCCTCGATCAGCACCTCGGGCTGCTGCCTGACGGTGGTCGCGAAGGGCGACGACTGGTTCGAGGTCGATGCCTCGGCCGAAACCCTGGGCTGCACCTCGCTCGGCGACTGGCGCGAAGGCACGCCGGTCAATCTGGAACGCTCGCTGCGCGTCGGCGACGAGCTGGGCGGACATATCGTGACCGGACATGTCGACGCGGTCGGCCGTATCGAGACGCGCCGTCCGGAAGGCGATTCCGTCCGCTTCGTCTTTGCCGTTCCCCCGCGCCTCTCGCGCTTCATCGCGCCAAAGGGCTCGGTCGCGGTCAACGGCGTGTCGCTGACCGTGAACGAGGCGGGGCCGGACGGTTTCGGTGTCAACGTCATCCCGCATACGCTGAAGATGACCACGTTCGGCGAACTGAAGGAGGGCGACAGGGTGAATGTCGAGATCGACGTGCTGGCGCGGTACGTGGCGCGCCTGACCGGCGCGGAGGGCTGAAGCAATGCTCAAGACGTCCCTGCATGACTATCTGTCCAGCATCGACGAGATCATCGAGGATGCGCGTGCCGGCCGCATGTTCATCCTGGTGGATGACGAGAACCGCGAGAACGAGGGCGACCTTGTGATCCCGGCAGCGGCCTGCACGCCCGAGGTGATCAATTTCATGGCCAAGCATGGCCGTGGCCTGATCTGCCTCGCCCTGACCTCGGAGCGGGTCAAGCAGCTCGGCCTGCCGCTGATGGCCAAAGACAATATGTCGCGGCACCAGACCGCCTTCACGGTGTCGATCGAAGCGCGCGAAGGCGTCACGACAGGCATTTCCGCCCATGACCGCGCCCATACCATCAAGGTGGCGATCGATCCGGCGAAGGGTCCCGCCGACATCGCGACGCCGGGCCACGTCTTTCCGCTGATGGCGCGCGACGGCGGCGCGCTGGTGCGCGCGGGCCATACCGAGGCCGCGGTCGACATCGCCCGCCTCGCCGGTTTCAATCCGTCGGGCGTGATCTGCGAGATCATGAATGACGACGGCACCATGGCGCGCCTGCCGGACCTGGTGAAGTTCGCGCAGCTTCACGGCCTGAAGGTCGCCACCATTGCCGACCTGATCGCTTACCGAAGGCGGCACGACAAGCTGATCGAGCGGCTGGTTGAAAGCGATCTGGACAGCCGCTACGGCGGCACGTTCCGCATGTATGTCTACCGCAACAAGGTCGAGTATGCGGAGCATATCGCCCTGGTGATGGGCGACATATCCGGACCGGAGCCGGTGCTGGTGCGCATGCACGCGCTCAACGTGCTCGAGGACGTGCTCGGCGACCGTCATGGGCGTGGCGGGGTGCTGGAGGGCTCGATGCGGATGATCGCGGAGAACGGGCGGGGCGTGGTCGTGCTGATCCGCGAGCCGCGCGCGACCGCGCTTTCGGACCGGGTGCGCCGCAAGCTCGGCCAGCCGGTCGAACGCCTGGGCGAGCTGCGCGACTATGGCATCGGCGCGCAGATCCTGCTCGATCTCGGAGTCAAGGACATGATCCTTCTTTCCAATCACCGGCGTACCGTGGTCGGCCTGGAAGGCTACGGCCTTTCCATCGTCGGCCAGTGCGGCATTCCGGTGGACAAGCTGTGAGCACCGCTATGGCATCTGCACCACGCCTGCTTCTTGTCGAGGCCCGCTATTACGAGGACATCTCCGATGAGCTGGCGCGTGGCGCCATTGCCGAGATCGAGGCCGCCGGCGCCACGTTCGATCGGGTGAACGTTCCCGGCGCGCTCGAGATACCGGGCGCGATCGCCTTTGCATCGGAAGCGGAAGACGAGGATGGCCTTCCGCTCTACGACGGCTTCGTGGCGCTCGGCTGCGTGATCCGTGGCGAGACCAGCCATTACGACCTGGTGGCCGGCGAGAGCGCGCGCGGCCTCATGGACCTCTCGATCCAGCGCCTGCTCGCGGTCGGCAACGGCATCATCACGGTCGAGAATTACGATCAGGCATGGGCGCGCGCCAAGGTGGACCAGCTCAACAAGGGCGGTGGTGCGGCGCGCGCGGCCCTCGAAATGGTTCGGCTTTCCCGCCGATTCCTGGGCGAGGCGTGATGGTGCGACAGGGCGCGCAGCGCACCGGCGGCGTTGGCAGGCGCCATGCGGCGCGGCTGGCGGCGGTGCAGGCGCTCTATCAGATGGAACTGGCAGGCGAAGCGGCGCCGCTGGTGATCGAGGAGTTCGTCGCGCACCGGCTGGACCGGGAGATCGAAGGTGTCTCCATCGGTCCGGCGGACCAGGAGATGTTCGCCGGCATCGTGCGCGGTGTCTCGGCGCGGCTGGCGGAGATCGATGCCGCGATCTCCGCCTCGCTCGACAAGGAACGCGAGATCGGCCGGCTGGAAGCCGTGATCCGTGCCTGCCTGCGCGCGGCCGGGCATGAAATGCTGGAGCGCGTCGATGTTCCGGCGAAAGTGATCATCAACGAGTATGTCGAGGTCGCCAAGACGTTCTTCACCGGCAACGAGCCCCGCTTCGCCAATGGCGTGCTCGACCGGATGGCGAAGCAGCTTCGGCCGGCGGAGATGGCCACGGGTTCGAGCGATGACGCGCCGCCGCCGCTGCGGTGAGTTCGAGGGCATCGCCCGATATTTCGCACCGCTGGCGCGCGCCTATCCGTTCGCCTTCGGGCTGCGCGACGATGCGGCGCTGCTCCGGCTTCGGGCCGGCGAGGACGCGGTGGTCACCAGCGACGCCATGGTGGCTGGCGTGCATTTCTTCCCGGACGACGCCCCGGACCTCGTGGCCGCCAAGCTGTTGCGCACCAATCTGTCCGATCTTGCGGCCAAGGGTGCGCGACCGATCGGCTATCAGCTTGTCACCGCATGGTCGGCGCAGACGGGCGAGGACTGGATGGCAGCCTTCGCGCGCGGGCTGGCAGGCGAACAGCGCCGGTACGCGGTTGCGCTCATGGGCGGCGACACGGTCGCGACACCGGGCCCGGCAAGTTTCGCCATCACCGCCATCGGCCGGGTCCGGCGTGGCGCGATGATCCGCCGCTCCGGCGCGCGGGCCGGGCAGGACATCTACGTTTCGGGGCATATCGGCGATGCCCATCTGGGCTTGCTGCTGCGCCGCGGCGACTTCCGGCTCGAGCGCGACAAGGTCTCGGCTCGCTATCTTCTGCGGCGCCACCAGCTTCCGGAACCCCGGCTCGTCCTCGGTCGCGCACTGGTCGGGCTGGCCTCGGCGGCGGTGGATGTCTCCGACGGACTGCTGGCGGATCTCGGCCATATCTGCGAGGCCTCGGGCGTGGGGGCACGGGTCGAACTCATGGCGCTGCCGATCTCGCGGCAGGCCCTGCGGGCGATGGCGCTCGCGCCGGCGACACGCCTCGCGCTTGCCAGCGGCGGCGACGATTACGAGATTTGCTTTACCGCGCCGCGCGCAGTGCGCGAGCGGATCGTCCGGCTCTCGGCGCGGCTGGGGCTGCCGCTGACCCGGATCGGCGCGGTGATCCGCGGCACCGGCGTCGAGGCGATCGGCGCGGATGGCAGTGCCATCCGGGTCGACCAGACCGGGTATCGGCATTTCTGATCGGGGTCGCATGGCATTCATGCAGATTTCGCTGTTGAATGCCTGCGCGGTGCCGGGCGAGAGTGAGCCGACATGATGGCAATGCAGTATTCCGTCCGTCTTCCGGCAGAGTATCCGGTCGAGCGGCTGCGCCAGCGGGTCAGGGAGCGGGGGCCGTTATTCGACCGTCTGCCCGGACTGGCGCACAAGTCCTTCCTGATCGACGAGAAGCTGCGCACGTATGCGCCTTTTTATGTCTGGCGCAGTCATGACGCGATGCGCGAGTTTCTCTTCGGCAACCTGTTCGCCGGCGTGATCGATTCCTTCGGACGCCCGCGCGTGCGCCACTGGAGCGTGATGCAGTTCGGCCATGGCGACCGCAAGGTGCGCCCCACCTTCGCCTGCTACGAGATCGACAAGGTCTCCCAGGATGCGAGCCTTGCCGAAATGCGCGCGCGCGAGACGGAACTGCATCAGGTGGCGATGACCCAGCCTGGCCTTTTTGCCCATGTGACCGCGCTGGATTCCGACCGCTGGGAGGTCTGCCGCTTCAGCCTGTGGGCCGATGCGGCGGCGCGGCCCGCCGTCACCTCCGATTGCAGTCTGGGCTATGAAGTCATGTATGTGTCGGAACCGCCCGTCTGAGCGTTCCGGCGTCCGGTAACCATCTTCCATTACAGCCCGTTAATCTTCTCGCTTCATCCTTCGCTTTCGTTCAGAAGGACGGGAACGGGCGATGGCGGCTGGCAAACTGATCGGAATAGGCGTGGCGGTTCTCGCACTGGTCGGCATTGGCGGCGGGGCCGCCTTCTATTTCGTCGGCGGCGGTAATGGCGCCGCCGAGGCGGCGCAGCAGGAAGGCAGGGTCGAAGCGCCGCCGCGCCAGATTTCCTACGTGCCGGTCGAGCCGATCAACGTCCCCGTCTTCCGCAGCGACAACCGCCGCTATGTCTACTCGGTCGCCATCAGCCTGCAGATCAGCGACGAGAAGCACCGCGAGGCCGTCAACAACATGATGCCGCGCCTGCGGGATGCCTTTCTGCGCAACGTGAACAGCCATCCGCTCGCCGGCCAGGCCGGTACCGATGCCATCGATCTCGACCAGCTCAAGAGCCGCCTGAGCGATCAGGTCGAGCGGGTTTTCGGGCCGAAAATCGTGGAAGACGTACTTTTCCACCGGGTGATCCGGCTGATGATCTGAGCGCTTGTGGAAGCACCGGCGCGCCCATAATGTACGCGCGCCATGAAGAACGACCATCTCGCGCGCCGCAACGTCGCCATCCTGGCCGTCTGCCAGGCGCTGCTCAACAGCACCCTCACCATCTCCATCTCGCTGGGCGGGCTGGTCGGTTTCAATCTTGCCAGCGACAAGTCGCTGGCGACGCTGCCGGTGACCGCCGTGGTGACCGGAACGGCCATCGCCACGATACCCGCTTCGATGCTGATGAAGCGCATAGGACGTCGTGCCGGTTTCAGCGTCGGCACGCTGATCGGCGTGGCCGGCGCGCTGCTCGCGGCCCTGGCTATCGCGCGGGTCGATTTCTGGCTGTTCTGCCTCTCCATGTTGCTGGTCGGCAGCTTCAGTGCCTTCGGTCAGTATTATCGCTTCGCTGCCGCGGACGTGGCCTCCGACAGCTTCCGGCCGCGCGCCATATCGCTGGTCATGGCAGGGGGCGTCGTCGCCGGCTTCCTCGGGCCGCAGATCGCCAAATGGACCAAGGATCTGGTTCCCGATGCGCTGTTTCTCGGCTGCTATGTGGCGGCGGCGGGGCTCTGCCTCGTGGCCCTGGCGCTGCTGCAGGGGATCAACATTCCAAGGCCCACGGCCATGGAGCTGAGGCTGCCGGAACGTTCGCTCGGGCGGGTCATGCGCCAGCCGACCTTCGTCGTCGCCGCCTGCAGCGCCATGATCGCCTACGCCATGATGAACCTGCTGATGACGGCGACGCCGCTGGCCATGGTCGGGCATCATCATTCGACCGACGATGCGCTGACCGTGATCCAGTGGCACGTGATCGGCATGTTCGCGCCCAGCTTCGTGACCGGCAGCCTGATCCAGCGTTTCGGCGTGCTGACCATCATTCTCGCCGGCGTCGCGCTCAACCTGCTGGCCATCGCCGTCGCCCTCTCGGGCACCGGCTGGCTGCATTTCCTCGTTGCCCTGACGCTGCTTGGCATCGGCTGGAACTTCATGTTCGTCGGCGGCACGACCCTGCTCACCTCGACCCACAACGCGGTGGAGAAGGCCAAGACCCAGGCGGCCAACGATTTCATGGTGTTCGGCGCGGTGGCGACGGCCAGCCTCCTGTCCGGGCATCTGCTGCACCATTTCGGCTGGGAGACGATCAACTGGGCCGCCGCGCCCTTCATCCTCGCGTCGGGCGCGCTGGTGGTCTGGTATCTGCTCGGCCGCCGCGCGGCGGCACGGGCGAGCGCCGCCGAATAGCGCGGGAATCGCCGGCGGATCGGGGCAAATGCCGCCAAGCCGGTTGCGTCACCCTGGCAAGTCTGGCATATACGCGCGGATTTTCATGCCCGGTCGACCGTTCCTGATTCGTCCCAGGACTGGCCGCACCAGCAAGCGCAAACTCGAGG
Source organism: Alphaproteobacteria bacterium (assembly GCA_026126165.1). Classification (GTDB taxonomy): domain Bacteria; phylum Pseudomonadota; class Alphaproteobacteria; order Ferrovibrionales; family Ferrovibrionaceae; genus JAHCJQ01. Next base: position 20,904 of record JAHCJR010000014.1, on the reverse strand, counting down.
GTCATCAACAATGAACACAGGCTTATGGTTCACCATCCTCTGCGGCGTGGTGGCGCTGCTCTATGGCGTCTGGGCATCGCGCTCGGTGCTCAGCGCGAGCGCCGGCAACCAGCGCATGCAGGAGATCGCCGCCGCAGTCCAGGAAGGCGCGCAGGCCTATCTGAACCGGCAGTACACGACCATTGCGCTGGTCGGCGTGGTGATTTGCGTGGTGCTCGGCCTGCTCCTCGGCCTCAAGGTCGCGATCGGCTTCGTGATCGGCGCGGTGCTCTCGGGCGCGACCGGCTATATCGGCATGAACGTCTCGGTCCGGGCCAATGTCCGGACCGCCGAGGCGGCGCGCACCGGCCTCGCAGAAGGACTGGGCATCGCCTTCCGCGCCGGTGCCGTTACCGGCATGCTGGTTGTCGGCCTCGCCCTGCTCGCCGTGTCCGTCTACTACGCGGTTCTCATTTCCACCGGCTCGACCAGCCGCGAGGTGGTCGACGCGCTTGTCGCACTCGGCTTCGGCGCCAGCCTGATCTCGATCTTCGCCCGTCTTGGCGGCGGCATCTTCACCAAGGGCGCGGATGTCGGCGCCGACCTCGTGGGCAAGGTCGAGGCGGGAATTCCCGAGGATGATCCTCGCAATCCGGCGGTGATCGCCGACAACGTGGGCGACAATGTGGGCGACTGCGCCGGCATGGCGGCCGACCTGTTCGAGACCTATGTGGTGACCATCGTGGCGACGATGGTTCTCGCGTCCATCTTCTTCGCCGCCGATCAGGCGCTCGCGGCGAAGATGATGCTCTATCCGATGGCGATCGGCGCCATCTGCATCGTCACCTCGGTGATCGGCAGCTTCTTCGTGCGCCTGGGTCCGAGCAACAACATCATGGGCGCGCTCTACAAGGGCTTCATCGCCACGGCGGTGCTGTCGGCGGTGGCGCTTCTGCCGTTGACCGCGCTCGTGCTCGGCCTCGGCACGGAGTTCAAGGCCGGCGTCACGACCTTCACCGGCCTGAGCCTTTATCTCTGCGGCCTGGTCGGCCTCGTGGTCACCGGTCTCATCGTCTGGGTGACGGAGTACTACACCTCGACCGAGTACCGCCCGGTGCGCAGCGTGGCGCAGTCCTCTACCACCGGTCATGGCACGAACGTGATCCAGGGGCTTGCCATCTCGATGGAGGCGACCGCCCTGCCGGCGCTGATCATCGTCGCCGGCATCATCGTCACCCACCTGCTGGCCGGCCTGTTCGGCATCGCCATCGCGGTGACCACGATGCTGGCGCTGGCCGGCATGGTGGTGGCGCTCGACGCCTACGGCCCGGTGACGGACAATGCGGGTGGCATCGCCGAGATGGCCGATTTGCCGAAGGACGTGCGCAAGGTGACCGATGCGCTGGATGCGGTCGGCAACACCACCAAGGCCGTGACCAAGGGTTATGCGATCGGGTCGGCCGGCCTCGGCGCGCTGGTACTCTTCGCCGCCTATACGGAGGACCTCAAGTACTTCTTCACCGACGTGAAGATCGACTTCTCGCTCTCCAACCCCTACGTGGTGGTCGGCCTGCTGATCGGTGGCCTGCTTCCCTACCTGTTCGGCGCCATGGGCATGACCGCGGTCGGCCGCGCTGCCGGATCGGTGGTGATCGAGGTGCGCCGGCAGTTCAAGGAAATTCCGGGCATCATGGAGGGGAAAGGCAAGCCTGATTACGGCAAGGCGGTCGATCTCCTGACGCGGGCCGCGATCCGGGAGATGATCGTTCCCTCGCTGCTGCCGGTGCTTTCGCCGGTGGTACTGTTCCTCGTCATCAGCGCCATCGCCGGCCGGCCGGATGCCTTTGCCGCGCTCGGCGCCATGTTGCTTGGCGTGATCGTGACCGGCCTGTTCGTCGCCATCTCGATGACGGCAGGCGGCGGCGCCTGGGACAACGCGAAGAAGTACATTGAGGACGGCCATCACGGCGGCAAGGGCTCGGACGCCCACAAGGCGGCCGTGACCGGCGACACCGTCGGCGATCCGTACAAGGACACCGCCGGACCGGCGGTCAATCCGATGATCAAGATCACCAACATCGTGGCGCTGCTGCTGCTGGCGATTCTGGCGCACTGACCGGACCGCAAGGCCGGGACCTGCTCGCCCTTCCTCCGGGAGACCGGAGGGAGGGCGATGCGTTTCAGGCGGGCAGGATCAGGGGAGGCCCAGGATCAGGGGAGCCCCGGGGAGCCGGGGGCACCGGGCAGCGAGCCACGGTTGAAGCGACCGAGATTGCCGAAGAACTGTTCGAAGACGCCAAGCTCCTTGCCGCGCGTCGGCGTCTCCCGCCCGACCGGCTTGACCTGGACGCCGTCCTCAAGGCCATAGTGGCGCAACTCCGCGACACGGCCATTCTCGTCGAAGTCGATCGCCACCACCTTCTGGTCCTTGATCTCCTCGCGAAAGAAGGCGAAAGCCTCGGAGTTGCTTGCGATGTAGTACCAGGTGTTGTTGCGTTCGGTGAAGGTGCTGAGGCTCGATGGCGAGCCGAGTATCTCCAGCACCTCGTCCTGCGAGGAGGTGCCGACCTTGATCTGCGCCAGCCGCTCTTCGTCGAAGCGGTAGCCGCGCGTTTCCTGGCGCGTCTCGCAGCCGCCCAGAGCAAGGCTGGAGACCAGCAGCAGCGCAATGGCGGCGGGAAGGTTGGCTTTCTGGCCCATGGTGCGCGCGATGTCCCACTTGGTTTCCGGCACGCTGCCTTCGGTTCCGCCGCCGGCGACGGTTGACCCGGACCGGCCCAGCGGCTAGAGCGTATCCGCCCGCGAAGATTGCACCGGGGCCATGGCATGTCAACCGGCGTCGGGCGACGCCCTGGAGCCAAAGGATGTTCAATATTTTCAAGCTGTTGCGGCGCGATCCATATCTCGATCCGGCGCATCGGCTGTATGTGGCGCTGGTCGGTCAGGCGCGCCAGCCGGGCTTCTATGCCGGCCTTGGCGTGCCGGACAGCCTCGATGGCCGTTTCGAGATGATCTCGTTGCATGCCTTCCTGGTGCTGCGCCGCCTGCGGACGGCGGGCGAGCCGGGCAGGCGGCTCGGTCAGGCGCTGTTCGACGTCATGTTCGCCGACATGGACCAGAATCTGCGCGAGATGGGCGTGGGCGATCTTGGCGTCGGCAAGCGGGTGAAAGCGATGGCAAGCGGTCTTTATGGCCGGATCGCCGCTTACGAAGCGGCACTGGCCGGGCCGGAGGACGAGGCCGAGGCGGCCCTGCGCAGGAATGTATTCGGAACGACGGAGCCGCCCGCCGGCGCTTTGCCGGCGCTAGCCCTCTATCTGCGGCGGGAGGCGGCGGCGCTGGCCGGGCAGCCGGACGGCGCGATCCTGGCGGGGGAGGTGCAATTCGGTGCCCCGCCGGATGGCGGCGCGGCGGTTGCGCAAGGGCGTTGACCGGGCGGAACCTTGCCACTATGTTCCCCGCTCCGGATTTCCGGCTAGCGTCATCCTTCGGCAATATCAGGGGTCTGGACGTGGCGGCACCTGCGCCAAAGGCAGAGTTCAGCCGGCTCGTCGAGGTCGACCGGCTGGGAGAGGATGGCCTGAGGCTCTCCATCCTCGCCGACGAGGCGGAGCGCCGGGCTTTGGCCCAGCGGTTCGGTCTGATCGCGCTCGATGAACTGCGCGCCGATATCGAGGTGTCGCGACCCATCGCCGGCGGGCCGGTCCGGGCGGTGCTCGACTGGAAGGCCAGGGTGGTGCAGGCCTGCGTCGTGACCCTGGAGCCGGTGCCCGCATCCCTGGCGGACCGGGCGGTCCTGCTCTATGCCGAGGATGCGTCTGGCGAGGCCGCGGCGGGCGCGGAGCTGGAGCTGGACTTCGCCGAGGAAGATCCGCCCGATCCGATCGTCGAGGGACGGATCGATCTGGGCGAGGCGGCGGCGGAGCAGCTCGCGCTGGCGCTCGACCCCTATCCGCGCCGCCCCGGTGCCCGGTTGCCGTCCGAACCGGCAGGCGAGGAAGGATCTGGTGCCGGGGATAGGGCGACGCCATTCTCGGTACTGGCGAAGCTGCAGGAAAAGAAGTAAGAGAAGCCCGCAATCCTTTCCGGCGGGTCGGATCGCAAACCGGGCGGCGCGCCGTCCGAACAGTAGCAAGAGAAAGAGCCATGGCTGTTCCGAAGAAGAAAACCTCTCCATCCCGGCGCAACATGCGGCGCTCCCACCATGCCCTGAAGTCCCAGGCGCATGTCGAGTGCCCGAGCTGCGGCGAGCTCAAGCGGCCGCATCATGTCTGCGGCGCCTGTGGCCACTATGATGGCCGCGAGGTCGTGAGCGCGACCGCGCAGGCCTGAGGCATCCGCAAGCTCTAGGGTCCGGAAGTCTCCTGGTGTGCGCCGCACTCACCATCGCGTTGGATGGCATGGGCGGGGACCATGCGCCGGAAATCGTCGTCGAGGGGGCGGCGATCGCGCTGAACCGGCATCCCCATGTGCGGTTCCTGATGTTCGGCGATCAGGTGCGGCTGCTGCCGTTGCTCGCGCGTCATGCGAAGCTGCGCGAGCATTCGGAGATCGTCCATACCGACGAAGTCGTGGCGCCTGACGAGAAGGCCGGCCAGGCGCTCCGGCGCGGCCGCAACTCCAGCATGCGGCTCGCCATCGACGCGGTGCATGAAGGCCGTGCGGCCGGCGTGGTTTCCGCCGGCAATACCGGCGCCCTGATGGCGATCGCCAAGTTCGTGCTGCGCACCCTGCCGGGCATCGACCGGCCGGCGATCGTTTCCTTCGTGCCGACGCTGAACGGCGAGGCGGTGATGCTCGACCTCGGCGCCAATGTCGAGTGCGATGCCAGCAACCTCGTGCAGTTCGCCGTGATGGGGGCGAACTTCGCCCATTCGGTCCTCGGCCGGATGCGCCCGACGGTCGGGCTGCTCAATGTCGGCTCGGAGCATATGAAGGGCAACGAGACCCTGCGCCATGCCGCCGACATGCTGCGCGCCGCGCCGGCGCTCGCCTTCGATTTCGTCGGCTTCGTCGAGGGCGACGATATCGGCAAGGGAACGGTCGATGTCGTGGTGACCGATGGCTTCACCGGCAACGTGGCGCTCAAGACCATGGAGGGAACGGCCCGGCTGATGGCGGGGACCCTTGCCTCGGTGATGCGCCTGTCCTGGGCGACCAAGCTTGCCTATCTCATCGCCCGGCCGGCCCTGGGAGCTCTGCGGGACAGGATGGATCCGCGCCAGTACAATGGCGGCGTCTTTCTCGGCCTCAATGGCATCTGCGTCAAAAGTCATGGCGGCACCGATGCGACCGGTTTCGCCAATGCCATCGGCGTCGCGATCGACATGGCGAGCGACCGGCTGACGGAGCGCATCGCCTCGGATTTCGCCGAGTTCCAGGCCGGCTTCACTTCTGACCTGAAAGCAGCCTTATCGTGACTGTCATCCGTTCGCTGATTACCGGATGCGGCTCCTATCTTCCGGAACGCATCCTCACCAACAACGAACTCGCGCGCATGGTGGAGACGACCGACGAATGGATCGTCGAGCGCACCGGCATCCGTCAGCGCCACATCGCGGCGGAAGGCGAGACCACTGCCGATCTCGCCTGCCGGGCGGCGGAAGCGGCGATGAAGCACGCCGGCGTCTCGGCCTCCGATCTCGACCTGATCGTGGTCGCCACCGCGACGCCCGACAACACGTTCCCGGCCACGGCGACCAAGGTCCAGGCCCGGCTTGGCATGACCGGCGGCGCGGCCTTCGACGTGCAGGCGGTCTGCTCGGGCTTCATCTATGCGCTGGCGGTCGCCGACAATTTCGTCAAGGCGGGCCAGTCGCGCTGTGCGCTGGTGATCGGCGCCGAGACCTTCTCGCGCATCCTCGACTGGACCGACCGCAATACCTGCGTGCTGTTCGGCGACGGCGCCGGCGCCGTGATCCTGCAGGCCGGCGGAGGCGCGGGCGATGCCGCCGATCGCGGCATCCTCACCACCCATATTCATTCCGACGGTCGCCATCACGACCTGCTCTATGTCGATGGCGGCCCTTCCACGACGCAGACCGTCGGGCATCTGCGCATGTCGGGGCGCGAGGTCTTCCGCCATGCGGTGGTCAATCTCGCTCAGGTGGTGGACGAGGCCCTGGCGGCGGTGGATCTTCCGGCATCGGCCATCGACTGGCTGATCCCCCACCAGGCGAACAAGCGGATCATCGACGGGACGGCGCGCAAGCTCGGCCTGCCGATGGAAAAGGTGGTGCTCACCGTGGCGAAGCATGGCAATACGTCGGCCGCTTCGATCCCTCTGGCGCTCGCCGAAGCGGTGCAGGATGGCCGCGTGCAGCGCGGACAACTTCTCCTGCTCGAGGCGATGGGTGGCGGCTTCACCTGGGGCTCGGCTCTGGTGCGCTGGTAGGCCAGGAACAGGCCCCACTTCAAATTCTTCCCCTATCCCTTTGATATTGACGGCTTTCCTGTGCCCCGTTACGCTTTTCCTTCAGTTATTGCAGGGGGAGAAGGCCGATGGCTGGTGCAACGGTCACGCGTGCGCAGCTGAGCGAGGCGGTCTACCAGGAGGTTGGGCTGTCGCGTAACGAGTCCGCCGATCTCGTGGAAACCGTGCTGAACGAGATCGCGGAATGCCTGGCGCAGGGCGATACGGTCAAGATCTCGTCCTTCGGTTCGTTCCAGGTCCGCTCGAAGGGCGGACGCATCGGGCGCAATCCCAAGACCGGGGAGGAAGTGCCGATCCAGCCGCGCCGTGTCCTGGTCTTCCGCGCTTCGCACGTGCTGAAGGACCGGATCAATGCCGCCTTCAACAGCCGCAAGCAGCAGCAACAGCAGCAACCGCAACAGCCGAGCAGCAGCAGTACGTGATGGCGGACGAAGGCGCTGCGACGGGGGTCGGCGCCGCTGGCAAGGGGACGCGGACCTTGGAGAAATCTGCCGACGCTTTCCGCACCATCAGCGAGGTGGCCACCGAACTCGACGTGCCTCAGCACGTGCTGCGGTTCTGGGAAACGCGTTTTCCGCAGGTCAAGCCGCTCAAGCGCGGCGGCAGCCGCCGTTACTACCGGCCGCAGGACGTGGACATCCTGCGCCATATCCGGCACCTGCTTTACGATCAGGGTTACACGATCAAGGGCGTGCAGCGGCTCCTCAGGGAAACCGGCGCCCGGGCGGCGTTCCGCGAGGCGGCGCGCCAGCAGCCGGCGGCCGGCTCCGGCAATGGCCGGGGAACTGAGGTGCAGGGGCAGCCTGCGCGGCCGGAGCAGGAAACGGCTGCGACCGCCGCCTCCGGCGATGCGCTGGGGCCGGAGGCGCGCAGGCGCCTCAAGGCGCTCCTCGCGGAACTGACCGAGGTCCGTGCCCTGCTGCGCCGGGGTTAGGCGCGCCAGAATTCCGGCGTCAGGATCACCAGGATCGTGAACAGTTCGAGCCGGCCGAGCAGCATGGCGAAGGAGAGCAGAACCTTTGCCGCGTCCGGCAGGTCGGCGAAATTGCCGGAGGGTCCGATGCCTGGGCCAAGGCCGGGCCCGACATTGCCGACGGCCGTGGCGGCACCAGAAAGCGCGGTGACGAAATCGAGCCCCAAGAGGCCGAGCCCCAGCGCGACCGCGAAGACCGTGACGCCGTAAAGGAAAAAGAAGCCGAGAACCGCGGAGACGACGCTGTCGGGCACCGGAACGCCGTTGAAGGTCGTGGCATGGACGGCGTGCGGGTGGGTCAGCCGGAAGAACTGGCGGCGCATCGCGCCGGACAGGACGGCGAAGCGGAACAGTTTGACACCGCCCGATGTCGAGCCGGTGCAGCCGCCCGAGAAGAGAAGGATGAAGAAGAGCAGCATGGCGAAGCCGCCCCAGGCGCTGTAATCCTCGGTCACGAAGCCGGTGGTCGACACGACGGTGACCACACTGAAAAAAGCGCTGCGCAGCGCCTGATGCAGGCCGAGATCGGCCTCCCCGCCGAGACGCCAGGCCGCCAGCGCAAGACTGGCCAGCAGGACCAGCGCCAGCAGCATGCGCACCTGCGCGTCGGACCAGAGCGCGCCGGGCCGGCCGCGCGCGGCCAGGACGTAGAGCGTGAAGGTGACGGTGCCCAGCAGCATGAACAGGATGCAGATCCATTCGATGAGCGGGCTGTCGAAGGCGGCAAACGAGCTGTCGTAATTGGCATAGCCGCCGGTCGAGATCGTCGCGAAGGCATGGCAGACAGCATCGAAGAAGTTCATGCCGGCGGCCCAGTAGGCGGCGATGCAGGCCAGGGTCAAGGTGACATAGATGGTGGTGATGGCCGATGCCACCTGGGCGGCGCGCGGCAGAGCCTTTTCCGAACGGTCGGACGATTCGGCGCGAAAGAGCTGCATGCCGCCGACCCGCAGGAAGGGCAGGATGGCGATGCCGACCACGATGATGCCGACGCCGCCCAGCCATTGCAGCATGGCGCGCCAGAGCAGCAATCCGCGCGGCAGCTTCTCCAGCCCGACAATGACGGTCGATCCCGTGGTGGTCAGTCCGGAGACCGCCTCGAAATAGCCGTCGACATAGGACAGTTCGAGGCCGGAAAACGAGAAGGGCAGGGCAGCGAAGGCGGCGAGCAGTGTCCAGCTCAGGCTCGTCATCAGGAAGGCCTGGCGCACGCGCATGCCGCGCTCCGGCGGCAGGCCGGTGGCCAGCATCATCGCGGTGGCGACGAACAGGGTCAGCAGCGCCGAGAGCGCGAAGACCTGCCAGTCGTCATTGCCATCCGCCGCATCCAGGGCCGCCGGGATCAGCATGGTCAGGCCAAGGATTGCGGAAAGGACGCCGACGCTGAACAGGACCGGCCGAAGGTCGAGCATGGCGCGGGAGCATCTGCCCCTCAATGTTGCGGTGCAATAGGATTTTTCTCTCCATGACCTGGCGTGGGAATGGATATCGCAGAGGCGCGTGCGTCGGTGCGTTCCGGCCCGAAAACTGAGCTGTTCTGCGTTAGGCGCCTGGTCGGTGCGCAGTCATGACCCCTCCGATTGAGTAGACTGGGAGTGCGCCGGGTTCGCAAAGCCGTGGAGGCGTGTCATGAGCAGGACCACTATCTATTTCGCGACCAATCGGATGCCGGACGTGGATCCGCGCGATCCGGCCAGGATCGTGGGCTTCGGCTCCGGCCTGGGCCCGATCGATGGAACGGCCGTGCGATTCGGTTCCGTCGAGGTCGAGGTAAGCCGCAGCGGCAAGACGCGCATGCTTCCCGAGACGCTCTTCGTCGCGCCGGAACAGCTCTATGGCCAGACGCCGGTCTGGGGCAGCCGGACGATCTTCGAGCAGCTCAGGCAGGACATGCTCGGCCATGGCCGCCAGACGCTTGCCATCATCCATGGCTTCTCGAACTCCTTCGGCGACGCGATGGAGCGCGCCGCCGCGATCGGCCGCTTCTACGGGGTCGATGCCAACCTCTTCTCCTTCACCTGGCCATCGCGCGGCTCGAAGGTGGGCCTGCCGCTTCCCTATGCCGACTATCTCCACGACCGGGGCAACGCGCGCGCATCGGGCACGGCCATCGCGCGGACCATGCGCATCCTTTACGACTATATCGACCGGCTCGCGGTCAGCCAGGTTTGCCGCCAGCCGATTCACCTGATCGTGCACAGCATGGGAAACTATGCGCTGCGCCACGCCGTGCAGGCGTTGATGCAGCTCCCGGTGACCGACAGGACGCCGGCGCCCGTCCCGGTGGAATCGACGGCGGATACCGCGCCGCTGCTTGAAGGGTTGCCCGCGCTTTTCTTCATGCCGGTCGAGGACAGGGACCCCAACCGCCTCAGGCGCACCTTCGACCAGATCATCCTGGCGGCGGCGGACGAGGACGACGATTCGTTCGAGGATGAACTGGAACTCTCCGAACTGCCCCGCCTTGCCAACCGCGTCACGGTCTATCATACGAACCGCGACTGGATCCTCTCGACGCTCAGCCGCTACACCAAGTTCAACGGACCGCGCCTTGGCAATGGCGGTCCCGACAATATGAGCCAGGTGAGCGACAAGGTCAGCGCGGTCGATGTCAGCGCCGTCGTCGACGACGCGCCGGACATCCAGAACCATCAGTATTACCGGCTGGTCAAGGCGGTGCGGAACGATATCGTCGCCGTGCTGTCCGGCCGCGCGCAGGACGGCGTGCCAAACCGCATCGCAAGCGGCATGAAGCGCTACGCCATCAAGGCGACGCGCGGCGGGTGAGCGGCAAGCCTGTCACTCGGCCAGTCTTGCCTGCGATTCCACACGCCGAAGGGCTCGCGCCAGGTCGCCTCCGGTATGCGCGAAGTTGAGCCCGTAGATATTGCTCAGTTCGCGCCCTTGACCATGTACGATCCCGATCACCTTGCCATCCAGGTTCAGGAGTGGCCCGCCGGAATTGCCAGCGCTGATGCGCGCATCGAATATTGCGTGCGCGTGTCCACCTATTCGTTGCAGCGCCGAAAGAACTCCTGAGTTCACCACCCATTCCAGGGGATCGGGATGCCCAATCACGACCACCGGGCTGCCGAACTCCGGCAGGGTCGCCTCGACGAGCAAAGGCGGTGGCGTCGAGCCGCGCGGCAGCCGCACGAAGGCGATATCCAACCCGGGAATGCCGAGGCTCACCACCTGACCGGTAACCTTTCGCCCGTCACGGTACTGCACGCCGACGGTCCTCTGCCCTTCGATCACGTGCTGGTTGGTGGCGATCAGTCCGTCGCGCACGACGAAACCTGTTCCAAGTCCCACGATCTTGACCACGCTCGGGGCGGTTGCCCGGAAGACGGCGGCGATGCTGCCGCTCCCGCCCGGCGTGGTGGCCCGCCCGGGCGGCGGCTCCGGCGTCACGATCTCGCGCGGCAGCGGTGTGGAATCGGGCATCTGACGGCCAGATTCCTCCGGCGGAATTTCGATGCGCGGCCTGGCCCGCGTCGTATCAAGGTGACCAGTTATGCGTGTCTCAGTCCGCTGATTATTGACCAGCACAGTTCCGCCTAACTCCTGCCGGCGCGGCAAGCCGGTAAACGGATCGAAAACGGCGACCGACCAAGTGGTCAAGGTCTCGTGGCCATCTTCCCCGGCGGAAATCGACCCCTGAATCACAAGATACTCGTGACCGTCTTCGACGATCGATCCGGTGACACGATTGTCGTTCCGAAAATACTTGAGGCGAGCAAATCCTGGCTGCAGCTCCCGGATGATCTTGCGGCGCAGCTCAGTGGGCCGGTTCGCAAGCAGGTCCCTTTCGGTCGACGACATCGTCATCTCGCCATTTCGCAAGAGTGCGAGCATGCAGTCGGCGTAACGTTCGATTAACTCTTCCTTACTTTTCGGACCGATCACTTCGCCTTGCCGCACCATATTCCCGGGAAATCTTGGCACTCCAAGACATGTGCGGATTCCTTCGTTGGTGCGCTGCTGAGGGTCATTGGACAGAAGGTTTCCGATGCCTTCCCACTGTCTCTCATTCAGCTTCTCCGGTTTGGGGCCCGTAAGGCGCCAGAGCGGCGGCGTGATCGACCAAACGGCACCATCGCTATCCTGCACGAGGGTCTCCGAGCCGGTTGCCGGGATAGCCACGACATTCTCGGCAAACCGGAATTTTACCTCCTCTATGCGCACCGTCCGGCGAATCCGTCCCTCGTTGACATTCTCGAACGAGACGCTGCCATTCATCTCCGCCTCGCCATGTGGCAGAAGCATCGTGATCCGAATGGGAATCGCTTCGGTGCGCCCGTACCTGATCGCCACCGGCGCGGGGAGCGGCGTTGCCTGCAACTGCGGCAGAGGGGGTTGCGGCGTGGCGAAGGTCGTTGGAAGGGCCCGGCTGCCCAGCGGCTGGCAGGCGGCCAAAATGAGAAGGAGCAAGGAGCCCAGCCCCTGAACGACACCTATCATCCGGCCTCCGAAACCGCCCCGAACGAGACTGGCCGACCCCCTTCTGATCAGGACAGATCGGCGAATAGCGACGACTCGACACCCGTAATTCGAGAAGATACATTTCTCGCGTGGGGAAGGCAATGCACCCGCCAAAGTTGTTCGGGAGGGCGCCGTGCCGCATCCGATCGGGGCTGGACATTCCTGGTCTGGCAGTTTTGGGGAACTGATGTTGCAGAATCAGCATGATCGATTGGGAGAACTGGTCCGCTTGCTCTTCTCCGTTGTCGACGAACTCGAATCGCTTTTCCCCAGCCGCAGGTTCACCCCCGACGGACATCTGGTGGGCAGCCTCGGTGAAGCGATCGCAGCCTATATTTATGGGCTGGAGTTGCTGCCGGCATCGACCAAAACGCACGATGCCCGGCAACCTGGCCCGGGCGGGCGGCTGGTTCAGGTCAAGCTCACGACAGGCGACAAGGGATTTTCCATCTATGACAAGCCAGAGCACCTGATTGCGCTTCGCCTTATTCGGCGGGTTAGCATCGTCGAGGTCTTCAATGGCCCAGGTGCCCTCGCTTGGACCTGTGCTGGCAAGGAGCAGAAGAATGGGCAGCGCTCTTTGCCGCTCCGCAAGCTCGAGGAATTGAACGGGAAGGTTGACACATCCGGACGGATCCCTTCAGTTGCTGCAATCTATTTCTCCTGAGCCGGCCTCGCTGCGGATTGCGGCCGCTTCTCGATTAGCTGTGCCGATCATGCCACACCGGCCTGCACTACCTCGGCGAGCCAGTCGCGCTGCGCGTTCCAGGCCGGTCGGGGCGCATCGAGGGCCTGAGTTGGGTAATCCCCGTTCAGTTTCTTCAAGCCAGATGTTCACCATTGCGCCCGTGACGTCGATCACGTTGGAAGGCGTGTCTCGCTATTCGCGCCTCTTCGGCATTAGATTGGAATGGTCCTGAAGCGATGAGGTAATGGTGATGGATATCGATCGTGTGAACACCATTGCATCCAAATGGACCATACTCGGATGGTTCGCCGGCCTGGCCTATTTCAACTGGTTTGCAAGCGATGGCACTTCGCTTTCATGGTGGACCCACGCCCTGCTTATCATCGTCGGTATGTTTGCAGCATCTATCATCATTGGTGGCGGCATCGCTCTTCTGTTTGCTGGAGTAACGAAGGCTCTGACCGGCAGGCCGGATGGCAGTATCGACTTTTTCGCGTGGGGGGCGTTTATCTCACCGATCTTCGCATTCTTCGCCGCCAAGTATGTGCTGGCATTTGTCGCTGGCATTTAGAGGTATTGATGTTCGGACGCGCAAATGCGCGCGCATGGCTCAGGTCAACTGACAATACCTTTGCGCCGTCTGAAGCATGCCGATGATCGCCGCGTATCTGACGTGCTCGGCACTGCCAGGGTTGAAATCAACCATGCCTTTCTCGCGGTCTGCGCTGAAACCATTGTAGAATTGTATTAGCTCTTCGGCGATGGCCAGTTCCCTGGCGCTCCCACAGAGTTGCTCCTGATTAATATATTGCGTTAGTCTTCCATCCTTCGTGACATTGAGCGTCACCAGTTTTCTGGACTCAAACACAGTGCTGTTTCCACTCCAGTACCTTCGCAGCTTTCGTTCCACATCGTCTTTCGACACCATGAGGGGCGTAAATGCGAACCGGGTGAGTTCGCCGAGCCTCAGCCAGTCGCCGCGATATTTTCTTGGCTCTCCGCGGGCGTGGATGTCGACCAGGAGGTCTGAACGATCGAATCCCGGGATCCATTTCTTGAGGATCGCCGCCAGGGGATTGATGAATTGCACATCAATCTCGCCAGTCACCCTTAATTCGCTCTCGACTTTGTATTGGCCGACGCCCAAATAGATGGCCTGGGCGATGATTTTTCTGCCCCCAAAGCATTGAGCCTGGCGATTCTGGCTGTTCAACAGGGCTCTGACCGCATCCGCCGAGTCGACCTCCTCGTAACGCAATTTCTCCAGTTCAAACGTGATGGTCTGGGAGAGCGCAACCCTCCCAGCGACTGCGACCCTGAACTTCTCCCGGATGCCGGCATCCGCCTCCATAGCCAGATCGACATGTATTTTTTCCGTGTATCCCCGGAGTGGCAGCGGACCAACTTCGGCTGTCGGATCAGGCGCAAAGCAGTCCATGCGTCGCGCCGCAACGACATGATTTTCACTGTGCAGCGTGTCGAGAGGAGATTGTCTGTGAATCTCTCGAAGGGGGATGATCACTCGCCCCATCGATGTCTGTGCAGCCTGCGCGAAGGCATAGCTTAGATCTTTGGCCGGAGTGTCGGCGGCCACTGCCGGACAAGTCAGTTCGACAAAAGCCGCTAGCGATACAGCCAGCAACCTGCCCCGTCGCGAGATTGGCCAATGGCAGGGTTTCATCGCCTGCGGTTGTACGAGTTCGCGCCGCCGGCATAGGGATTGCCGTAGCCGGGCGGGCGATCGTTCAAGGTCGGCTGGCGCGTGCCCATCTGTCCGGTGTAGGGATTGACGTTCGGGCTCACCGTCCAGTTGTTGTTGTAGGAGCGGTCGGGCGAAGAGCGATAATGCGGCGCGACGTAGGTGCCGTCGCGCTTGGTGTAGCCTCGGACACTCTCCCCGGCCTCGGCCGCGGGATTGAGGGCAAGCAGCAGCCCGGCGAGCAGTATCGAAAGCAGTTTCATCGCAGCCCCCTCAACTAATGAGAATCATATTCTGGGCAAATCAACAGGGGATTGCATCGTCTACTTTCGGCATTAAAAAATAGTAAAATTCTACCTTCTGGTTATTCTTCGAGCCTGCATTTCGCGGTAACGGGCACGTGACTGGCCGGCGGCCGGGCGCCTGCGTTACTCTGGGGCAGACGCTTGCCATCATCCATGGCTTCTCGAACTCCTTCGGCGACGCGATGGAGCGCGCCGCCGCGATCGGCCGCTTCTACGGGGTCGATGCCAACCTCTTCTCCTTCACCTGGCCATCGCGCGGCTCGAAGGTGGGCCTGCCGCTTCCCTATGCCGACTATCTCCACGACCGGGGCAACGCGCGCGCATCGGGCACGGCCATCGCGCGCACCATGCGCATCCTTTACGACTATATCGACCGGCTCGCGGTCAGCCAGGTTTGCCGCCAGCCGATTCACCTGATCGTGCACAGCATGGGAAACTATGCGCTGCGCCACGCCGTGCAGGCATTGATGCAGCTCCCGGTGACCGACAGGACGCCGGCGCCCGTCCCGGTGGAATCGACGGCGGATACCGCGCCGCTGCTTGAAGGGTTGCCCGCGCTCTTTTCCATGCCGGTCGAGGACAGGGACCCAAACCGTCTCAGGCGCACCTTCGACCAGATCATCCTGGCGGCGGCGGACGAGGACGACGATTCGTTCGAGGATGAACTGGAACTCTCCGAACTGCCCCGCCTTGCCAACCGCGTCACGGTCTATCATACGAACCGCGACTGGATCCTCTCGACGCTCAGCCGCTACACCAAGTTCAACGGACCGCGCCTTGGCAATGGCGGTCCCGACAATATGAGCCAGGTGAGCGACAAGGTCAGCGCGGTCGATGTCAGCGCCGTCGTCGACGACGCGCCGGACATCCAGAACCATCAGTATTACCGGCTGGTCAAGGCGGTGCGGAACGATATCGTCGCCGTGCTGTCCGGCCGCGCGCAGGACGGCGTGCCAAACCGCATCGCAAGCGGCATGAAGCGCTACGCCATCAAGGCGACGCGCGGCGGGTGAGCGGCCGAGGGGCGGCCGAGGCGGTCGATTGCTGCTCCTCTGCGAGCGCGCGCAGCGACTGCGCGGAGAGGTCGATCTCACCGGGCCAGCCGACGCCGGTTCCGCGACCGATGATTGCCGCCCGCGCGAATGTCTCCGGCTTGCCGAGGGGCGAGAGGATTTCGTGACGGGCAATCATGTCCGACAGATCGACCCTCGCCCGCCAGCCATCGTTCCAGGTCAGGATGAGGCGCGCTCCGACCTGATCGTCGACCGACAGTGTCGCGATGCGGGGCGGCGTATCCGAACCGCCGGCCGCTTTGCCTTTGCGCGGCGCCCGCAGGATATGGGTTGCTTTGCTCGCATCGTGGAAGCTCACCATGACGACGATATCCAGCCGCGCCAGCGCGTGCTCAAGGGTGGATGCCTTGGTCGGGTGGGCCGGATCGAGCATGCGCCGCGCCTCCTTGTGATCGACGCCGATCCGTCGCGCCATCTCGGCGACGGTGATGCCGCGTCCGAGGCGGACGGAATGCAGCGCCGCCTTCAGCGCCAGCGTCGTATCCGGCACGAACAGGTATTCGTCGGGCAGGAGCGGGGAGGGCGCCGGAATCTCCTCGCCGGCCACGATGCGCGCCGCGAGTGCCTCGGCCAGGCAGTCGGCCGCCTCGGTCCGCGCCTCGGCCTCGGTCGCGCCGTCGGTCAGCGCGTCGGGCAGATCGCGGAACCGCACCTGCCAGAAACCTTCCTTGTCCCGCCGGATGCGCGCCGGATACGCAATCTCGCCTTCGTTCATGCAGTCCTGTTTCCTCGCCGGGAAGGAGAGCATTCTGCCCCAGGCCGCAGGATGGGCATGCGCAGTTCGACGTCTCCGGCCATCAACAGGCCGTGAGGCGGGCGGGTCGGCCGGGCAGTTGCGATCAAATCGTCAAAGGGGAGCGGTACGAAAAAGGGAGGGAAAAGTCCCCCCAATGAGTCCCCCCAAGCCCTCAGATATTTATGGATTTACCCGCTAACCCGTTGGAATTATTGGTCGGAGCGGCGGGATTTGAACCCACGACCCTCAGACCCCCAGTCTGATGCGCTACCAGGCTGCGCTACGCTCCGACCCTGAGCCTCGCGCGGGTCCGGGCGAGGCGGGCGCACTATAACGGCCGCATTCCGGCTCCGCAACGCATCATCGGGGCAAGGGCGTGGGTCAGGCCACGCGCCGCCGGCGCGCCAGTCCGAGGCAGGCGCCAAGACCGAGCGCCAGCAGGCCGAGGGAGCCGGCGGGCTCCGCCACCACGCTCACCTCATGCGTTTCGTCCAGCCGCCAGAAGCCGGTGAACCGGCAGCCGGGCTCGGTCTGGCTGCCGCACATGGCGGGGTCGTCGCTCGAGACCATGACCGACCAGAGGCCGATCGCGTCGGAGGCCATGGTGATCGTGATGTCGATCTCGTTGATGAAGATGCTGCCAAGCAGGAGCTTGCCGGTCGAGTCCAGTTCGAGATCGAGCACCAGCTCGTCGGGCTCGATGAAGCTCATCGTATCGACCGGCCGGCCATTGACGGTGAAGACCAGCTTGGTCAGCCCCGGCTTGCTGAAAGTGCCGATGGAGACCGGGTCGGCAGGGCGGTCCTCGTTGTCGTAGAGGAAGGGAAAGACCGACATGTCGATCTCGCCCAGAACGCTCTGGAAGAACACGTCGTCCGGCGCGGCTGCCGCGTCGCTGAACTTGAAAAGCGCCGCCTGCGCCGGACCTGCGGCCAGGGCCGCCCAGCCCAGCGCCATTGCACCGACCAACCCCGACCAGAACCTTGCCATCGTCTGCCCCCGCCACGGACCGGATGCGTCCAATCCGCACCCGATATAAGAGTATTTGTCTCGGAAAAATCTCGTAAACGATTCTTGCCATTCTCTCATGCGTTTCGCGGCCTTTGTTGCACGAAAGACTCACCGATGGCGGGCCAGGAACGCCGCCGCCCGCGCGGCGATCCGTGCCGCATCGACCCGGTAGGCGGCCTCGAGCGCGGGGGAGAAGGGGATCGGCGTGCGCGGTGCCCCGATCCGCGCCACCCGGGCGCCGGTCTCCTCCGCCACCAGGGCGGCGATCTCGGCGCCGAAGCCAGCCACTTCGGTCGCCTCCTGCGCCACCAGCAGGTGGCCGGTGCGGGCCACCGAGGCGAGCACCGCGGCGCTGTCCCAGGGCCAGAGCGAGCGCAGGTCGATGACCTCCGCCGAGATGCCTCGGGCCGCCAGCAGCTCCGCCGCGCCGGCCGCTTCCCGCACGCTGCCGCCCCAGGCGACGAGCGTCAGGTCGGAGCCGGGCCGCACCAGCCGCGCGCGGCCGATCTCGGCCGGGAGCGTCGGGTCGCCGACCTCGCCTTCGACCGGAAACAGCTCCTTGTATTCGAGCAGCACCACCGGATCGTCGGCGCGGATGGCGGCGGCGAGCATCGGCCCGGCATCGGCCGGATCGCCGGGGCAGAGCACGACCAGACCGGGCACATGGACCCACCAGGCCTCGAGCGACTGGGAATGCTGCGCCGCGCAGTTGGCCCAAAGGCCGATCGGCTGGCGCACCACCATGGGCACCCGTGCCTGCCCGCCCAGCATGTAGCGGAGCTTTGCCGCCTGGTTGACCAGTTCGTCGACGGCGCAAAGCGTGAAGTCGAGATAGCGCATCTCCACCACCGGCCGCGCGCCGCACATGGCCGCGCCGACGGCGACGCCCATGATGGCGGATTCGGAGATCGGCGTATCGACGACGCGCGCCGGCCCGAACTCCGCCTGCAGGCCGCGATATTGCTGGAAGACGCCGCCGCGCCCCAGATCCTCGCCCAGAACGAAAATGCGCCCGTCGCGGCGCATCTCGGCGGCGAGCGCCTGGCGTGTCGCCTCGACGAAGCTCATGCGGCTCATGCGGGCACCCGCGCGGTAGGCGCGCCGATATCCTGCACGTCGGTATAGAGCGCGGCGGGGTCGGGGAAGGGGGCTCGCTCCGCCAGTTGCACCGCGTGCGCGAGTTCCGCCGCGACGTCGCTCTCGATCGCCGCCAGCTCCTCTGCCGCCACGCCGAGACCGCCAAGCGCCCTTGCCGCGCGCCGCAGCGGATCGTCCGTCTTCGCCCGCGCGACTTCCGCCGGATCGCGATAGGCGCCCGCATCGGCCGAGGTATGTCCGGACCAGCGGTAAGTCGCGGCCAGCAGCAGGCGCGGCCCGCCGCCGGCACGCACCGATGCGACCAGTTCGCCTGCCAGATAATCGACGGCGGCGACATCGTTGCCATCGACGGCGCAAGCCGGAACGCCAAGCGCCTCGGCGCGCGCCGCGATGCCCGGGCCGGCCGTGGTGAGCCGCGTCGGCGTCGTGGCCGACCAGCGATTGTCCTCGCAGACGAACAGCACCGGCAGGCGGTGAACCGCGGCCCAGTTCAGGCTTTCCAGGAAGGGGCCGCGATTGACGGCGCCATCGCCGAAGAAGCAGGCAACGACGCGCGGCTCGCCGGCGAGCTTGGCCGCATGCGCGGCGCCCACCGCGATCGGCAGGCCGGCGGCGACCACGCCATTGGCGCCCAGCATGCCGATGCGCATGTCGGCGATGTGCATGGAGCCGCCCTTGCCGCCGCAGGAGCCGCCCTGCCGGCCGAACAGCTCCAGCATCATCGCCTGGATGTCGCCGCCGCGCGCGATGGTATGGCCGTGGCCGCGATGGGTCGAAGTGAGGCGGTCCTCCGCCGCCAGGTTGGCGCAGACGCCGGCCGGGATGGCCTCCTGCCCGGAGGAGAGATGCACGAAACCCGGGATGCGCTTCTCGTTATACAGCCTCTCGGCGGTTTCCTCGAAGGCGCGGATGCGCGCCATGGTGCGAAAATGCGCGAGCAGCCGCTCGCGACCGATCTGCGTCGCCATTCCTGGACCCAGCGCCCCCCGCGCCCTACTTGAACACCGGGTCAGGGTGCCTGTTCGCGGCCATCCTGTCCATTCCGGCGCTGCGAGGAACGAGCGGGGAGCGGGTCGCGCCGGCCGCAATTTTGCCATGTCTGCGTCCAATCGCCGCCACGGGGCCCGGCCTAAGGTCGTCCCATGACTGGCGAATCGCTTCTCGCCGGAACAGGGAGTAAAGGATGAGGTCCTGGCAGTCCGAACCCAGCCTGCGTGAAATGCTCGACGATCCGATCGTGCGCCTGGTGATGCGCCGCGATGGTGTCGACCGGGAACAGATCCGCGAACTGCTGGAGCCGCTGCGCAACGCCGAGACGGCGGATGGGAAGCTTTCCCTTGCGCGCGCGGACAAAGCCTCGTGATCGCGGTCACGAAGCGCAGGAATAGTGCCGGGCGGACGTGCAAGGTGACGGGTTATTGACGTATATTGAAGTATGATTGGACGGCAGGGCCGAACATGCCGGCGCCGCTCTCAGGAGGAGAAGATGCGTAAGATCCTTGGGCTTGCTCTTGGTGCCATCCTCGTTTCGGGATGCGTGCAGCAGTATGAGCCGCTTGTCGATCCGCGTGGCGGCGCGCCGGCGCAGCCGACCGGCTATTACGCGCCGCCGCCGCAGCCGGTCTATGCACCGCCGCCACAGCCGGTCTACAGCCCGCCGCCGCAGCCGGTCTATAGTCCGCCGCCGCAGCCGGCCTACGCGCCGCCGCCGCAGCCCGCCTATAGCGCGCCGCAGCCGGCCTATGCCTATCCGCCGCAGCAGCCGCAATACCAGTATCAGCCGGCCAATCCGCGCAGCGCCGGCAGCTATTCGCAGGACCTGGCCGAGTGCCGCCAGCTCGCCGAACGCTCGAGCCCGGCGGGCGATGCCGTGAAGCAGGGTCTGGTCGGGGCCGCGGTCGGCGCGGCGCTGGGCGCGGCCACCGGCGGCATCGCCAAGGGTGTCTCGGCCGGACGTGGCGCCGCCATCGGCGCGGCGGGCGGCGGCATCCTCGGGGCCGGCCATGGTGCCTATTCCGGCTATGAGGAGCAGAAGCGCATCGTCGACAATTGCATGCGCGGCCGTGGCTATTCGGTCGTGAACTGATCGCGCCCGGACGGGGCCTTTAACGAAGGCGGGCAAGGGCGGCGCGGCGACGTGCCGCCCTTTTCCTTTGCCTCTTGCGGCGTTTTGGGGGTGAATCGGCCGGGGAGGGGCTATGAACCGGCGTTATCTCGCTATCCCGCTGCTGCTGGCGATGCTGGCCGGCTGCGCCCGCAGCTATGAACCGGTGATCGACCAGCGCGCCTCGCAGCCGGCGCGCGGCACCGGCGACTATCAGCGCGACCTGGATGAATGCCGCCAGCTTGCCGAGCGGCGTTCGCCGGCGCGCGAGGCGGCGGTCGATGCGCTGATCGGCGCCGCGGTCGGCGCCGCGCTGGGCG
>JAHCJR010000139.1 GCA_026126165.1 Alphaproteobacteria bacterium | reverse complement strand
ATCTCTGGCGCTACATGGGGGCCGGTCCGGGCACCGTGGTGGTCGAGTTCCATCCGCCGGTGACCATCGAGCAGTTCGCCTCGCGCAAGGAGCTGGCGAACTACTGCCGGAACGTGACGCGCCAGGGCGTCGACGATGCCAAGACCGGCCGGCCGCCCCGGCGCGGCCCGTTGCCGCTGCCCCGGCCCCGGGACGAGGCGCTTGCCGCCGCCGCCGGCGGCGGGACCGCGGGTTGAAGGGAAAGGGGAACGAGGGCGTGGCCAGGAAGCTCTTCATCAGGACCTATGGCTGCCAGATGAATTTCTACGATTCCGCCCGCATGGCGGACGTGCTGGCGCCGATCGGCTACGTGCCGGCCGAGGGGCCGGAGGAGGCCGACATGGTCATTCTCAATACCTGCCATATCCGCGAGAAGGCGGCGGAGAAGGTCTATTCCGAACTGGGCCGCCTGCGCGCGCTGCAGCATGAGAAGGCGGCGCAGGGCGGACGGCTGGTGGTCGCGGTCGCCGGCTGCGTGGCGCAGGCGGAGGGCGCCGAGATCATGCGCCGCGCGCCCAACGTCGATATCGTGCTCGGGCCGCAGACCTATCACCGGCTGCCCGAGATGGTGGCCCGCGCCCATCGGGCGGGCGGAGGCGGCGGGGTTCTCGATACCGATTTCCCGGTCGAGGCGAAGTTCGACCATCTGCCCGAGCAGGCGGCGCCGCAGGGCGCGTCCGCCTTCCTGACGGTGCAGGAGGGCTGCGACAAGTTCTGCACCTTCTGCGTCGTGCCCTATACGCGGGGCGCGGAATATTCCCGTCCCGTGGCCGACATAGTCGCCGAGGCGCGGCGCCTGGTCGCGGCTGGCGCGCTGGAGATCACGCTGCTCGGCCAGAACGTCAACGCCTATCACGGCGAGGACGAGGGCGGCCGCGCCCGCTCGCTTGGCTGGCTCGTGCGCCGGCTGGCCGAGATCGACGGGCTCGCCCGCATCCGCTACACCACCTCGCATCCGCTGGAGATGGACGACGAGCTGATCGCCGCGCATGGCGCAGAGGCGAAGCTCATGCCCTTCCTGCACCTGCCGGTGCAATCCGGCTCGGACCGGATCCTGGCGGCGATGAACCGCCGTCACGACGCGGCGCATTACCTGCGCGTCGTCGAACGGCTGCGCCGGGCGCGTCCGGACCTGGCGCTCTCCTCGGACTTCATCGTGGGCTTTCCCGGCGAGAGCGACGCCGATTTCCGCGATACGATGCGCCTGGTCGAGGCGGTGCGGTTCGCCCAGGCCTATTCCTTCAAATACTCGCCCCGCCCGGGCACGCCGGCGGCGGCGATCCAGGACGCCCAGGTGCCGGACGCGCTCAAGGCCGAACGCCTCGCCGAACTGCAGGCAGCGCTGCAGCGCGACCAGCGGGCCTTCAACGAGGCCTGCACGGGGCGCACCCTGGCGGTGCTCTTCGACCGGCCGGGCAGCCGGCCGGGTCAGCTCGCCGGGCGCAGCCCCTACATGCAGGCGGTGCATGCGCCCCTCTCCGGGCAGGCGCTGGGCCGCATTCTCGAGGTGCGGATCGAACGGGCGAACGCCTCCTCGCTCGCCGCGCGCCCGCCCGATGGTCAGGCCGATGCCGCCTGAGGAACCTCCATCTCTCGTCATTGACCTGGCGGACAACCGGGCCGTTCTCGCGGTCTGCGGCGAGCATGACCGAAACCTGGCGCGCATCGAGCAGAAGCTCAACGTCTCGCTGCGCCCGCGCGGCAACCGCATCGCGATCGCCGGCGATCCGGATGCGCGCGCGCAGGCGGAAACCGTGCTGCGCGAGCTCCAGCGCATGGTCCAGGGCGGACACGAGCTGACGCAGGGCGACATCGACGGCGTCATCCGCTACGCCGCGGCGGGCGGGCCCGCGCCGGGCGGCGAGGCGCGCGTCGTCGGCACGGCCAAGCGGCGGATTCAGCCGCGCTCCCTCATGCAGGCGCGCTACATCGAGGAACTCCAGAAGCACGAACTGGTCTTCGGCCTCGGCCCGGCGGGGACCGGAAAGACCTATCTGGCGGTGGCGGTCGCGGTGGCCGACCTGCTGTCGGGACGGGTCGACCGCATCATCCTTTCGCGCCCGGCGGTGGAGGCGGGCGAGCGCCTCGGCTTCCTGCCGGGCGACATGCGCGAGAAAGTCGATCCCTACCTGCGCCCGCTCTACGACGCGCTCTACGACATGTTGCCGGGGGAACAGGTGCAGAAGCGCCTGGCCAGCGGCGAGATCGAGGTGGCGCCGCTTGCCTTCATGCGCGGGCGCACCCTCGCCAATGCCTACGTGATCCTGGACGAGGCGCAGAACACCACGCCGGTGCAGATGAAGATGCTGCTGACCCGCCTCGGCGAGAACTCGCGCATGGCGGTGACCGGCGATCTCTCGCAGGTCGACCTGCCGATCGGCATGCCCTCGGGCCTGCGCGACGCGCTTGGCGTGCTCGAAGGCGTGTCCGGCGTGTCGGTGGTGCGCTTCGGCGATGCCGACGTGGTGCGCCACCCCCTGGTGACGCGGGTGGTGCGCGCCTATGCGGAGCGCGACCGCCAGCTCGAGCTGCGCCGGAAGGAGGAAGGAGGTCGGGAGCGGTGAGACGGCCGCCTGCGATCAGCGTCGCGATGGAGGCGGCGGGCTGGGCGGATTTCCTGCCGCAGGCAGCGCGCCTGGCGCGCCGCGCCGGCCGGGCGGCGCTGGCCGCGTCGGGGCTGCGGACCGCCAAGCGCATCGAGGTCTCGCTGCTGCTCAGCGACGACCGGCGGGTGCGGGCGCTGAACCGGCGCTGGCGGACCAAGGACCGCCCGACCAACGTGCTGGCCTTTCCCGCCGGCGGGCCTGTGCCGCGCGGGGCGCCGCTGGTGCTTGGCGATGTGGTCCTGGCGCTGGAGACGGTGCGGCGCGAGGCGCGCGCCCAGGGCAAGAAGGCGGCCGACCATTTCCAGCATCTGGTGGTGCATGGCGTGCTGCACCTGGTGGGCCACGATCACGAGACGGAGGCCGAGGCCGGTGTCATGGAATCGCTCGAGACGCGGATCCTGCGCCGGCTCGGCGTCGCCGATCCCTATCTGGAAACCGAGGAGGATGACTGAAGCCGATGGCGGAAAGCGAAGGTGAGCAAGGCGGCGGCAATGGCGGAGGCGGGCGCTTCAGCCTTTTCCTGCGCGAGCTGAAGCGCAGTCTCGGGCTCGGGCCCGATCCGAACGCGGAGCTTTCCGAGGACCTCGCCGAGGCGCTGGAGGAGCGGCGCGAGGCGCAGCTTCCCTTCGAGCCGCAGGAGCGGCGGATGCTGATGAACATCATCCGCTTCGGCGAGCTCAAGGTCGACGACGTGATGGTGCCGCGCGCCGATATCATCGCCATCGAGGCGGCGACGCCGCTGCCGGAGGTGATCGAGGCGGTGCGCGAGGCCATCGGCGAGGGCATCCTGACGCTGCGCCTTTCCGGCGACGAGATGCTGGAGGGCGGGTTGTCGGCCGCCGACTGCATCGCGATCGCGCGCCACCTGTCGGCACCCGGGCGGCTCGATGCGCTGAACGTGCTGGGCGGCAACGCGGTCAGCGAGGTCGGGATCGCGCGCAACATTCCCGGCATGGGCACGCCGACCGCGCCCTTCCTGAAGATGGCCGCGGGTATTCGCGCCGCCACCGGCATGCCCGTGTTCCACGCCACCCGCATCACCGATGTCGAGACGGCGCGGCATGCGATCGCCAACGGCATGATCGACATGGTCTCGATGACGCGCGGCCACATCGCCGACCCCGACATCGTCGCGAAACTGCAGGACGGCGCGGTCGATCGCATCCGCCCGTGCGTCGGCGCCCGCTATTGCCTGGATGGCGCGGTCTATGGCGGCGGCATCGCCTGCATCCACAATCCCGCGACGGGGCGCGAAAAGACGATCCCGCAGCGCATCGCCCCGACCGATGGGCCGAAGCGGCGCGTGGTGGTGGTGGGCGGCGGCCCGGCCGGGCTGGAAGCCGCCCGCGTGTCCGCACTGCGCGGCCATCGTGTGCAGCTGTTCGAGGCGGCGGAAAAACTCGGCGGCCAGGTGCTGGTCGCCGCCCGGGCGCAGGGCCGCGCCGAACTGGGCGAGGTCACAGGCTGGCTGTCGCGCGAGGTGCATGCGGCCGGCGTCGCGGTGGAACTCGGCGCCTTTGCCGAGCCGGCGGCGATCGCAGCACTCGGCGCCGACATCGTC
>JAHCJR010000138.1 GCA_026126165.1 Alphaproteobacteria bacterium | reverse complement strand
CCGGCCCCCCCCCCGCGGCCGGGCGCATCAAGGGCGGGCTTGGCAGCGCCTCGCTGATCGATGAGGCGAGCGGGCTGCAGGTGGGCGCGCTGCTCGCCGCCAACCCGGTCGGCAGCGTGCTCTGGCCCGGAAGTCGCCGGTTGCTCGCCGCCGGCATCGCCGGTCCGGCGGAGACCGGAGCGCAGCCCTCGGCGCCGGAGGAGATCGGCTTCGAACCGCCGGCGGAATCGCGCATCGGCGGGCATACCTGCATCGGCGTCGTGGCGACCAACGCGACGCTCTCCAAGGCGGAGGCCCAGCGCATCGCCATCATGGCCCATGACGGGCTGGCGCGCGCCATTCGCCCGGTGCATACGCCGATGGACGGTGATACGATTTTTGCGATCGCGACCGGACGGGTCGCGCGGGGCGAGCCGGCCGGCAGGGCCTTGGCCATCATCGGTGCCATGGCCGCCGATTGTGTCACCCGCGCCGTGGCGCGGGCGGTGGTGGCGGCCGGGAGCCTTGGGCCCTGGCCCGCCTATGCAAGCAGCAGCGCCGGCTGACGGCCGGCCGCCAACAGGAGGACGTCATGAAGGTCAAGTTCGCGCTTCTTGCAACGGTGGCGCTGGCGGCGCTCGCGCCGCAGGCGCTCGAGGCGCAGGGAAAGAAGGACAGCGTCACCATCGGCATGGTGCTCGAGCCGCCTGGTCTCGATCCCTCCACCGGCGCGGCGGCAGCGATTGCCGAGATCACCGTCTACAATCTTTTCGA
This sequence comes from Alphaproteobacteria bacterium, assembly GCA_026126165.1. Classification (GTDB taxonomy): domain Bacteria; phylum Pseudomonadota; class Alphaproteobacteria; order Ferrovibrionales; family Ferrovibrionaceae; genus JAHCJQ01. The sequence goes on along the minus strand of JAHCJR010000138.1, from coordinate 3,508 downwards.
GGGACTGACCAAGGTCACCGAGCGCGGCGAGGTCGAGCCGCTGCTCGCCGAGAGCTGGACCATTTCGGAAGACCGGCTGACCTATACTTTCAGGCTGCGCAAGGGCGTGAAGTTCCATGACGGCGCCGACTTCGATGCGTCCGACGTGAAGTTCAACTTCGAACGCAACGCGGCCGATGGCTCGCTCAACAAGCGCAAAGGCACCTTCGCCAACATGGCGAAGATCGAGACGCCCGACCCGCACACGGTGGTCATCACCCTGAAGAAGCCCAATTCGCTGCTGCTCTACAATCTGGGCGAGGCGACGGCGGCCATACTCGACCCGGCGAGCGCGGCGGATGCGGCGACCAAGCCGGTCGGCACCGGTCCCTTCCGCTTCCAGTCCTGGAACAAGGGCAGTTCGGTGACGCTGGTCAAGGCCGATACCTACCGCGAGCCGGCGAAGATCAGGCTCAACCGCGTCAACTTCCGCTTCATCAACGATCCGGCGGCGATGATCGCCGCGACCTTGGCGGGCGATGTCGATCTCGTGCCCAATTTCCCGACCGACGGACTGCCGCAGATCAAGGCCAATCCTAACTTCGTCATGACCGAAGGCACGACGGAGGGCGAGACGCTGCTTGCCATCAACAACAAGAAGAAGCCCTTCGACGATGTGCGGGTGCGGCGCGCGATCTCGCACGCGCTCGACCGCAAGTCGCTGATCGATGGCGCCATGAACGGCTACGGCACGCCGATCGGCAGCCATTTCGCTCCGCATAACCCGGCCTATGTCGACCTGGTCGGCACCTATCCTTTCGATGTCGAGAAGTCGAAGGCCTTGCTGAAGGAGGCGGGGCTTGGCGAGGGCTTCGAGACGACCCTGAAGCTTCCACCGCCGGTCTATGCGCGGCGTGGCGGCGAAGTGATCGCGGCGCAGCTCGCCAAGGTCGGTATCCGGGCGAAGATCGAGACCATGGAATGGGCGCAGTGGCTCGACCAGGTCTACAAGAACAAGAACTACGACATGACCATCATCAGCCATGTCGAGCCGAACGACATCCTGATCTATGCCACGCCCGGCTATTACTTCCAGTACGAGAGTCAGGAGTTCCGCGACATTCTGGGCAAGGCGGAAGTCGCGCTCGACCAGGCGACGCGCACGAAGCATCTCCAGGAGGCGCAGCGCAAGCTGGCCGAGGATGCGGTGCATGGCTTCCTGTTCCAGCTTCCCCGGATCACCGTGCATCGCAAGGGGCTCTCCGGCATCTGGAAGAACGCCTCGGTCTTCGTCAACGACATGACCGTGGTGTCCTGGCAGTAGGTTCCGAAGTCAGGCGGCGGAGGGTGGCCGGGAGCCGCTCTCCGCCGTGTCCGGCGACGCGAGCGCCTCGATCACGTGGCATTGCGCCACCTTGCCATGGCGGCAATCGAGCATCCGTTCCAGCTCCCGCCCCAGCGATTCCAGCCGCGCGATCTTCTCCCGCACGTCCCGCAGATGGGCGCTGGCGATCCGGTCCGCCTCGGCGCAGGGCGCCTCCCGCCGGCCGGCCAGCGAGAGCAGGTCGCGAATCGAATCGAGCGAGAAGCCGAGTTCGCGCCCCCGCCGGATGAAGCGCAGGCGGGCGAGATGCGCGCCGCCATAGCGGCGCTGGTTGCCGCTGCTGCGCAAGGGCGCCGGCAGCAGGCCCGCCTGCTCGTACCAGCGGATGGTCGTCACCTTGGTGCCGCCGAGCCGGGCCAGTTCGCCGATGGTCAGGCTGCTCATTTTTCCCTTGAACCTCCAGTTGCTGGAGCTTGTAGTTTTACAGATGGGGCCATATCCGGTCCCGGGCAAGAGGTCGCGAGGGTTCGATGGGCGTGCATTGCTGTGCCGGGGAGGAAGCGGTCCGGGACCGTGCCTATGGGCGGGTTCTGCTGGCGGCGCTCGCCATCAATGCGGGAATGTTCGTGGTGGAGATCGGCGCCGGCCTGGCGGCCGGGTCGGTCGCCCTGCAGGCCGATGCGCTCGACTTCCTCGGCGATGCCGGCAATTACGCGATCAGTCTCGCCGTGCTGGGCTCGGCGCCGGTCCTGCGCGCCCGCGCGGCGCTGCTCAAGGGCCTGACCATGGGCGGCTTCGGCCTCTGGGTGATCCTGGCCACCGGCTGGAGCATGGCCAATGACGTGGTGCCGGCGGCGCCGGTCATGGGCATCGTCGGCATGCTGGCGCTGCTCGCCAACCTGTCCGTCCTGGCGCTTCTCTATGCCTGGCGGCAGGGCGATGCCAACATGCGCTCGGTCTGGATCTGCTCGCGCAACGACGTGCTCGGCAATCTTGCGGTGCTGGCGGCGGCGGCCGGCGTGTTCGGCACCGGCACGGGCTGGCCCGATCTGGCCGTGGCGGCGGTGATGGCGGCGCTGGCGCTCAGCGGCGCCTGGCGCATCGTTGGCGAAGCCCGACGCGAACTGGTGGCGCCGCTCGCCGCGCGCTGAGGCCGGACGGACCGGCGCCTGGTCTCAGCGCAGGTAGAGGTGGACCTCGTTGGTTGCCACTTCCCGGCTCGAGGTCGAGGTCACGTTGACCCGGCTCGGCGGCAGGCCCATCTCGGTCAGGGTCCTGAGCACCCGTTCAGCGTTGCGTCGCGACTGGTTCTGGTTGCTCGCGGTCTGGCCCGGCTGGCCCTGGGCGGAGGCGATGGCGATGAGGTCGAAATTCGCATCCGGCCGGCGTTCCAGCGTGCGCGCCATGGCGTTGTAGAGCGCCTGCTGGTAGGCGACGTCGGGCCGGTCGAAGCGGATCACCACCAGCGGCTGACGCCCGCCGGCCAGAGCGGCGCGGTTTTGCCCGAGCGGCTGGGTGCCGCCGGGGCCGGCGCCGAAGGCCTGGGCGCCGGGCACGTTGTAGGCCTTGTTGGTCAGGCTGACGCCGTAAAGCTCGCCGTTCTTGATGGCGAGCGAAAGCGCCGTGAGGTTCGCCCTTTCGGTCGCCACATAGGCGCTCTGCCGGGCCACGTCCTGGGTCAGCTCGTTCATCAGCCGGTCGATCAGGACGACGGTGCGGTTGGTCTCGTCCTCGAGCACGGCGAGCTGGCGGTGATCCTCGTCGATGGCGCCGGAAATGCCGTAGGTCGCCTTGGCGGCATCGAGCAGATAGGAGGAGAGGGCGGCATCGGCCGCCACCTCGTTGGACAGGCTGCTCATGGCGCCGATATCGGAGGCGAGGCGGTCGAGGTCGGACTGCGCCTGGTTCCACTGCGCCACCAGGATCGGATTGCCCGGCGTGGTGCCGAGCTGCAGCTTGGTGGTCACGGCGGCGATGGTGCCGTGATAGCGCTGCGCGCTCTGCACGGCGGCGCCGCGGATCTGCTGCAAGGTGCCATTGCGCTGGATGACGACCTGCTGGAGCTGGCCCAGCTCCTGGCGCATCTGCCCGACCTTCTGGCCGACGAAGGTGCCGGTCGGCTGCCCGGGGGTGACCGGGGCCGGCACGAACTGGCTCGAACCGAGCGGCGGCTGGCCGGGCACCGGCGGTGGCACCGGCGGGGCC
>JAHCJR010000137.1 GCA_026126165.1 Alphaproteobacteria bacterium | reverse complement strand
GGCGCGGCTTCTGGCGCAGATCCTCAACGATCCGGAAACCCGCGCCGGCCTGCCGGCCCATGGGATCCGGCTTGCGAAGGACACGCTGTTCGTGGCCGGGCTCCACGATACCACGACCGACCAGGTCGCACTCTATATGGATGCCCCCGGCGCCGCTCATGCCGACGATTTGCGGCGCGCCCGCGCCTGGCTCGACGCGGCGGGAAGACGGGCGCGCGCCGAACGGGCATTGCGCCTGCCCGGAGCCAGGGCCGAGACCCTGGCCCGGCGCGCGACCAACTGGGCCGAGGTGCGCCCGGAATGGGGCCTGGCAGGCTGCGCCGCCTTCATTGCCGCGCCGCGCGCGGCGACGGCGGCGGCGGAACTTGGCGGCCGCGCATTCCTGCACAGCTACGACTGGAAGACGGACGAGGGCTTCGGCACGCTCGAACTGATCCTGACCGCGCCTGTCGTCGTCGCGAGCTGGATCAGCCTGCAATACTATGGCTCCGCCGTCGCGCCGGACATCTTCGGCGGTGGCAACAAGCTGATCCACAACGTCACCGGCGGGATCGGCGTGGTCGAGGGCAATGGCGGCCGTCTACGTCCCGGCTTGCCCTGGCAGGCGGTGCATGACGGCGAGGCTCTGGTGCACGAGCCGGTCCGCCTTTCGGTTCTGATCGAGGCGCCCGAAGATGCGGTCGCCGACGTGCTCGCGCGGCACCCTGAAGTGCAGAAACTGTTCGACAATGGCTGGTTGCACCTGTTCACCCTGCGCGAGGGGCGGATCGCATCGCGCTATCGGCCCGGACGAACCTGGTCCTCCATCGCGCGAATGCAGATCGCGGCCTGACGCGGCCCGGGAGTTTGCCCGGGAGGTCATGCAGGATGCACGCTCGCTCGCGGATCTTTCGTGCTACGCGGAGGGCAGCGAGCGGGCGGGTTCTTTCGCGGTGGCGTCGGCGACGCTCCGATGCAGGTGGGCGACCAGCATCTCGTCCAGGTTCAGCCGCGCCGCCAGCATCGCCAGATAGCTGCGCTCGGCCGCGTGGTCGACGTCGATGGCAAGCAGCGATGCGGCATAGATTTCCGCAGCCTTTTCCGGCGTCGTGGCCGATGCGGCGACCGCGTCGATATCCAGCTTCGCGCGCAGCTCGTCCACGACGAAAGCCTTGTCCTCGATGGCGAGGTCCAGCTTGTCCATTTCGGCCAGGACGCGGGCCTGCTCCCGCGCATCGATGTGACCATCGGCCTTCGCGGCTGCGATCATCGCCCGCAGCAGGTCCCGTGCCAGGGTCTGCCGGCCGGCTTCGTCCGCCGGATTGAAAGGTGTTCCCGCCGGCGCCGGCGGCAGGGGCGCAGAAACGGGGCGCGGCGCCTGGGCGCCGGGTGCTGCGGTCTTGCCGGCCTGCCAGTCGCGGTAGGCTTTGTAGGCCAGCGCACCGATCGCCGCCATGCCGCCCAGTTTCAGCGCCGAGCCACCGAGCTTGCGGCCGGTCTTGGTACCCAGAAGAAGTGCCGCGAGCCCGCCTGCCAGCGCGCCGCCGCCCATCCCGCGCAGGAACTCGCCCGAGCCCGGCCCGGCACCCTGACCGCCCACGAACTGATCAAGCAGACGCTTCGCATCCAGCATCACTCTGGCCCCTTTGCTTTGCCCGATACTTTGCCCGACGCGCAGTCATATGGGGAATGGCTGCGCCGGCGACAAGGCATGCGAGCCCATCCCCGGCGCGACCGCTGCTCGAGCCGCGATCGCATCCGGCCGGCTACGCTGCCGTGGCCCGGATGGGAAGAGCAGGGCTCAAGGCCAGAGCACGAGGATGTAGGCGAGGTAGCCGAGCAGCAGCGCCCCGCCTTCCCACCGGGCGATCTTCTTGCCGGTCCAGGCAAAGGCGACGAGGAGGACCGAAACCCCGACCATCACCAGATTGTCGAAACCGACGATCTCGGCCGGGACCGCGCCGGGCGCGATCAGGACCGTGGCGCCACCGATGCCGAGAATGTTGTAGAGGTTCGAACCGACGACGTTGCCGAAGGCCACGTCGCCCTGACGGCGGATCGCCGCAAGCACGGAGGTCACGAGCTCCGGGAGCGAGGTGCCGATCGCCACGATGGTAAGCCCGATGACGGTCTCCGATATGCCGAGGGACTGGGCGATCGTGACCGCACCATCGACCAGGAACGTGCCGCCGAGCACGAGCAAAGCCAGGCCGCCCGCGGCGATCAGCACCGGCAGCAAGGGGGACCCTGTCCTGTCCGTTGCCGCCGGTGCCGTGCCGGGATCGGCGGCCTGGAGGGCAGCGCCCTTGTCGTAGACGGCTCCGTGATCTTCGGCTGCCCCGGCCTGACGCTCCTGCCGGAATGCCACATAGACATAGGCGGCGAGCGTCAGGACGAAGACGGCCCCCAGCCAGCGCTCGAGGGGCATGGCGGCCGAGAGGCCGGCAAAGGTGGCCAGAATGGCGAGCATCACGGTGCCGTCGCGCCTGAGCGCCGAGGAGGTCACCATGATCGGTTGCAGGGCCGCGGAGATGCCGACGATCAGCAGCACGTTGGCGATGTTCGATCCGACGATGTTGCCGAAAGCGATGCCCGGCGCGCCGATGAGCGCCGCCTGGACCGAGGTCACGAGTTCGGGCGCCGAGGTGCCGAAGCCGACCAGCGTCAGACCGATGACCAGCGGCGAAACCCCGAGTCGGCTCGCGACCTGGACGGCACCACGCACCAGGAGATCCCCGCCGGCAATCAGCAGGACAAGTCCACCGACCAGCAGCAGCCACGCGTCAAGCATTCCTCGTTCCTTTGCCGTCAGGTTGGCGGATTCGCGAATGTCGGCCGGGATATGGGTATCGGCTGGAGCGAATGCCATAGCCGCCCATCCGAGTTTTCAATGGCGTGGACGCGGCTTCGTCGAGCGGCTGGAAAACTCTACCCTCCAGAAGCCCAGAGAATGGGTTTCGGAGCACAGGCGCAGTTCGCTCAATTCCAGTTTCGCGCAATCCACGCCACTGCTCGGGAAATGTGCGTTTCCTCCATCAGGGTATTTTTACTCTTGGCCCACAGCCGGCACTCGCCGTGGCTCCGCCGATGACGCTCGCGCATTCCGTACGCCGGGCAGTTTCATCAACAGATCCAGCAGTTCGGCCTTCCGGAAGGGCTTCCGGAGTGCGTAATCGGCGCCAAGCTTCAGTGCGGCGGAAAGATAGTCGACTTCCGACATTCGGCCACCTCCGGACATCGCGATAATCGGAATTTCTGCGTCAATGCGCCGGACTTCCCTGATGGTTTCTATACCCTCCATTTCCGGCATGATCAGATCGACGATCACAACATCGGTAGGCGGATTCTCTCTTATTCTTGCCATCCCTTCCGCCCCGTTGCCGGCCTGGATGATCTCGTGGTCGCTCTTCGCCAGCATCCCCGCGACTGTCTGCCGTACATCCTTGTCGTCGTCGATGATCAGAACTCGTGTCATTCGTGGGCTCCTTCCTCAGGGCCCGAATCGATCTCCTCGCGGATCGCGAAGGCAAGAGTGTTCAGACGATACGGCTTGTTGATCACCTTCGCACCCTTCGCGCCCAGCCGGGCAACTGCGGCATGGTCGGCATGTCCTGTCGTGAACAGTATCTTGAGCGTCGGCCTGCGCGCGCGTGCGCACTCCGCCAGATCCGGACCGCTCATGCCTTCCGGCATGACCACATCGGTGAAGACCAGGTCGATATGCGTGGGTGATTCCACGATTTCGAGCGCTTCGGCCGCATTCCGTGCCTCGATCACGCGATAGCCGAGGCTCGAAAGTTGTGTGCAGACATAGTTGCGCACCAGCTCGTCATCCTCCACCACCAGGATAGCCTCAGTGCCGCCGGACGGGAGGTCGGGATCTGACTCCTCGGCATGACTCGATTCCAGCCTGCCAGCGTATGGCAGATAGAGCCGAACGGTGGTCCCGATCCCCTCCTCGCTGTAGATCGTCACCTGGCCCCCCGATTCCCTGGCGAACCCGTAGACCATCGACAGGCCAAGGCCGGTTCCATTGCCTGCCTCCTTCGTAGTGTAGAAAGGGTCGAAGACGCGGTGCAGATGCTCCGCGGAAATCCCTGATCCGGTGTCCGATACGGCGATCTGCACGTACCGGCCGGGTTTCAGATTGGCGTATTGCTTCGTGTCTCGTTCGGTCAGCTCCAGGACCGAGGTTTCGATCGTCAGGCGTCCGCCCTCGGGCATTGCGTCCCGCGCGTTCGCGGCGAGATTCATGATGCTGGATTCGAGATACGAACCATCCGTCAAAACCGGGGTTGGCCGGTCTGTCAGGTTCAGCGTAACCGTTACGTCCTCGCCGAGGGTCGGTCTGAGAAACTGTTCGATCTGGGCCAGACTCGCATTCACATCGA